>NZ_CP093310.2:2764895-3129790 GCF_022631235.3 Psychrobacter raelei | reverse complement strand
GACCCATTAACCCTAATAAAACGGACAAAAAAAGCAAAATAGACAGTAATAATTAACCTGTCTGTCTTATTTCGTGGGGGTACTTTACCACACTAAATCATAAATATCATCAAAATTATGTTGTGGATAACTTTGTGGTTAAATCTGTGGATAACTAAAATAGCTAAGTTATACAGGTTTTAATAACAGGTTATCAACAGCAATAACCACAGTTTAAGTATATGATTTATAACGAATTATAGTGGTTATTCACAGAAAACAAGGGTACTAATAATAACAAAAGAACTATTATATATATAGTTATAGGGGACACCGTGTGCTGTGGATAAGTTTTTGATAATAGGCACAGCAGCTGTATAAAACATGTATTAAAACAAAGCTCTTTGAGGATAATCAGAGTAAATACAAAAAATTTAGCAGTAAGCTGATTGATTCAGTCACAGTCATTAAACCAATCAAAGCAAGTGACTAGGTTGTACAGAGCGCTATCAAACACCTTTAGCAAACCGCCAATTAATTTGAGCAAAAGATAACTCGTATACCCAAAGATATCTTAAGCATCAGTGATCTAAACACAGCACAGGATCTGATTTTTACAGTAGTGATAAAACGCATATTAGGTGTTGCGGGGAGAAAGTTGAAGTGACATGAGTGTCAAACAATGAGCTTTTAATTTTGCAGTACCAAATGGCTGGACTGAGTAAAAAACCGCCGCTGTCAATATTTAAGATAATCTACACTATCATCAAGATTTAATAGATGATTTTTATTACATGGTTTTATTAATATTTATTGTCATTTGTTTTGGTGAGTTTTGGTCACTAAGCTCTGCAAAATTTAAGATTATTTAAGCTTAAATAAGTTGTATTTGACAGGCGATTTATGAGCAATTTTTTAATCAGAAATTGAGGCACTAGCGGCTAATCAAACGACAAAAAAGTGCAGATTAGATAGGTCTGTTTTTAGCGCAACCTGTGATGAATTAAGGATTGCAAGCTGATGTTAACAGGCTATTTATTATTGACAATTAACAAAAATACTGGCATAATCGTTCGTTACTACAAATTCTTAGTGAACTCTATTTATTTTTAATTTCTTTGCTGTCAAAGGTGATTTATGAAACGTACATTCCAGCCAAGCGTTATCAAACGCAAGCGCACCCATGGTTTCCGTGCTCGCATGGCAACTAAAAAAGGCCGTCAAGTTTTAGCACGTCGTCGTGCAAAAGGTCGTCATCGTTTAACTGTGTAATTAATATTTAATTACTGGAAAACTGTTGATAGACACGTTAATTCGTATATTTTATTAAAAGCACCTAATTATTAGGTGCTTTTTTTGCTTATGGTATTTAAAAACTAAAAATCACCGTTATTTTTTTATTGTATGTTGACCCCTCATGACTGACTACTGTTATCCCAAAGCAAAAAGATTATTGAAGCCTGCCGAATTTAAACCGGTATTTAATCAGCCGCTGTTTAAGGTTCATCAAACCCACTTTATGGCGTTTGCTTATGATTCTGATCACTTGCAGGCCCGACTGGGTATGGCGATTACTAAGAAAAAAATCCCGACCGCAGTAGCCAGAAATACCATAAAACGTATCATTCGTGAGCAGTTTAGACATACGCATGCCCAGTTGCCAGCGCTTGATGTGGTATTTATTTTAAAAAGATCGACCAAAGCACTGAGTAATGAGCAAATGCGTCAGGAAATTTCAGATATTTTATCCAAGGTTATCTCTAAACAGCGGCGCGCTACAGCTGCAGATGTCAAACATAAAGACAAGTGATGTCCAGCGGCTGATTATTTGAGGCACTGATTGTTTTAGACAATAAGCTTGGCGAGCCTGTGTGATCAATGGGGTGTTAAGCTAAGGAGAGCGCCATGAGTCTTCCAATAAGCGGTTTTCTTTCACGCATGTTATTGGCAATTATTCACGGTTATCAGCGCTTTGTAAGTCCTGCCTTACCGGGTCGGTGTCGCTATTATCCGACCTGCTCTGAGTATGGCAAAACAGCCATATTGTGGCATGGTGCGGGCAAAGGCGGTTGGCTTACGCTAAAGCGTATAGGCAGTTGTCATCCCCTTGGTGGGCATGGGATCGACTTTGTGCCGCTGCCTTTGTATAAAATGGTATTTACAGCTATAGATAACAGTGTTTCACGTGAAACATTAGTAGGTCGAGGGGTTTATAAAGACAAAATTAGCTATGTGTCTCGATTAAATAACACCTTTAAAGCTCCTATTAAAGCCAGCACCTATCAAACAGAGCAGACTCATACCAAAAAGTAAGCTGAATTTAATAACACTTAAAGTAATGCTTATGTCATCTTTTGTCTGAAATATGCCTTCTATATCATTTACCATGGTTTTTTAGTAAAATAGTCACCATTTTGTAAACGTTTTAAAGGTACTGTAGCGACCAAAGTCACAGGTTTTGCTATAAAAAATTAAGCCCAGGCAAACAGACAAAGGCCTGAGCTACCGGTGACGATTACGTTTTAAGTGTTAATTTAGAACATTCATTTTGAGTTGTTTAGGACAATCTTATGCAAAAGATACTACGGGTGCTCATCATCATTGCGATGCTGATTACCGCATATTTGTTGGTGCTTGCTTGGCAGAAGGACTATGCCAATGTGCCAGCCACATCAGCAGACGCAGTAACCCCTTCTGTATCCACTTCCACCACGGGGGCCGATATTCCGACCACAGCTGGTGCTAGTGATATACCTGCAGCCACGGCAACTGATATCCCGTCAAGCAAAGCGGATAGCGAGAGTACAGAAGCCAAAGCGGGAACGCTTATCAATGTCACCACAGACCGTTATCAAGTTAAGATTGATCCGGTAGGTGGCGATGTGGTGTACGCAGCATTGCGTGACTATAATGCTAAATTACACAGCGATAATTCGTTTGTTTTATTAGAAGACTCAGGTCAACGTGTGTATGTGGCTCAGTCAGGTTTGATTGGTCCTAATGGTATCGATACTGCTTCTGGCCGTGCAAAATACAGCTATCAGTCTGATAATTATGTAATGCAGCCCGGTCAAAAGACGTTAACCGTACCGCTGACTTACAAACAAGATGGCGTGACCATTACTAAGAGCTTTACCTTCACCCAAGGCAAGTATCCTATCCGTGTTAATTATAATATTAATAACACAGGTACTCAGCCATGGAATGGTCAAGTCTTTGCTCAATTAAAACGTGATAGCAGTAAAGATCCTGGTATGTCTGATAAAGGTGCCTTAAGCATGGCGACCTATCTGGGCGGTGCTTGGGGTACACCAGATGATGATTACAACAAGCTTAAGTTCAAAGACTTCAATGATGGTGAGCTAACAGCAGCCAGCGATAAAGGTTGGGTGGGTATTGTTCAGCATTACTTCGTATCAGCTTGGACCCCGAATAACTTTACAGGTCAGTTCTTCAGCCGTGAAAAAGCAGGCGATCATTTCATCGGTATGAACAGTGAGCCCATCGTTGTTCCTGCCAATAAGCAAAAAGACGTTACGGCAACCTTATATGCGGGTCCAAAAGATCAAGAATCATTGATTGAAGTGGCACCCGGCTTGAACAAAACTGTGGATTATGGCTTCTTATGGCCCATCTCAAAAGTGTTGTTCGCTATCTTAGAAGGCATTCACAAAGTCATAGGCAACTGGGGTTGGTCAATTATTGCCCTAACCTTGTTGGTCAAGATTGCGCTTATGTGGTTCTCAAATAAGAGCTACTATTCGATGGCTAAGATGCGTGCTATTGCTCCGCGTCTGCAAGCCTTAAAAGAAGAGCACGGCGATGACCGTATGAAGATGTCACAAGAGATGATGGCCATCTACAAAGAAGAGCAAGTTAACCCAATGGCGGGCTGTTTGCCAATCTTGTTACAGATGCCTATTTTCTTAGCCTTGTACTGGGTATTGGTTGAGAGTGTTGAGCTACGTCATGCGCCTTGGATCTTATGGATTCAAGACTTATCAGCGATGGATCCTTGGTTCATTTTACCTATGTTGATGGGTGCCAGTATGTTCGCGCAGCAGATGTTCAGTCCGCAGCCGACAGATCCTATGCAGGCTAAGGTGATGAAGTTCTTACCGATTATTTTCACGCTATTCATGCTATTCTTCCCAGCAGGCTTGGTATTGTACTGGACTGTGAATAACCTGTTCACTATGGGTCAGCAGTATATCGTGAACAAAAAAGTAGAACGTGAGCAAAGAGAAAAAGCGGCCAAAATGGCAAGCTAATACGCTCAAGCATTAGGCTTATGCCTACCGCTTTATGATCTAAACAGCTATAAAAAAGCACCTATATGTCTTGTATGGGTGCTTTTGTTTTTTTAGGGCCATCATTGAATATCCATCCCTTAACACCTACTATAAGACATAATATCGGCAACATAAGCGTACAGCCAAATCCGCGCAGAGCGCTTATGATTATCGCTTGCGTCACTCACTCTTAATTTGAGCCAAAAAATATGACACACACCACCACCATTGCTGCCATCGCCACCCCTGTCGGTCGCGGCGGCGTAGGGATTATTCGACTGTCAGGCCCCAAAGCTTATGCCATTGCCTGTGCACTGACCGGTAAGGAGAGTTTTACGCCTCGTTTGGCCAGTTTTTGCCGTTTTTACGATGCCAATAACAATGTGCTAGATGAAGGCCTGGTCTTGTACTTTAAAGCGCCGCATTCGTTCACAGGTGAGGACGTTATCGAGCTGCAGGGTCATGGTGGCATGATATTGCAAAACCAGCTGTTAGCGCGCGTATTTGAGCTTGGTGCGCATCAAGCTCAAGCAGGTGAATTCTCCTACCGTGCCTTTGATAATGACAAACTAGACTTGCTACAAGCAGAGGCCATTGCTGATGCCATTGATGCCACCAGTGCTGCTGCTGCCAGTAGTGCTATCCGCTCTTTAACCGGCGCTTTCTCTAACAAGATTAATGAGGTATTAGAGGCGTTAATTGAGCTGCGTTTGTATGTCGAAGCTTCCATCGACTTTCCTGATGAAGAGGATGTGGACTTCTTAAGCGATGGGGTTATTGAGGGCAAGTTACAGCGCATACAGCAGCAGTTAACCACCATCTTATCCACAGCCCAACAAGGTCAGCTTTTGCGCGATGGGGTGCACGTGGTATTGGCCGGTCGCCCCAATGCGGGTAAATCAAGCCTGCTAAACAGCTTAGCAGGTCAAGAGCGTGCTATTGTCACCGATGTGGCCGGCACCACGCGTGACACGTTGCAAGAAACCATAGTGCTCAAGGGGCTGACCATTCATTTGACTGATACCGCAGGTCTGCGTGACACCACAGATGCTGTAGAGCGTATAGGTATCGAAAGAGCTCGTACCGCTATCAATCAAGCGGATTTGCTGTTGTTAGTGTATGATTTATCTCAAGAAGTTGACCCCTTAAAACTGGCTTCAGAACTGTTTGGAGAAGGTATAGATGGCACCCCAAACTTTGATCCTAGTAAGCTGCTGCTTATTGGTAATAAGCGCGATTTAGTTGAAGATAAGGGTGAGAGTGCCAATAAGTTGGCAGATAAGGCAGATATTTTAGGGTATGAGCAGGTTAATGTTTCATGTGAAACCTCACAAGGTATCCCAGAATTAATCGCTAGTTTGTGCGATAAAGTCGGCTTTCATCCCCCCGAAAACAGCCTAATTGCCCGCACCCGTCACCTAGATGCTTTGCGCCGTACACAGCAGCATGTGGATGAAGCACATCAACAATTGGTGATATATCAAGCAGGCGAATTGGTGGCTGAAAGCCTACGTCAAGGTCAGTATAGCTTAGGTGAGATTACTGGTGAATTTAGTGCAGATGACTTATTGGGTCGTATCTTTGGCAGCTTTTGTATCGGTAAATAACAAAAACATTCTTTAGCAATCTATTGAGAGCCTATTATGCAGTGTCCCTATTGTAATGCAGATGACACCAAGGTTATTGATTCACGCTTAGCGGCTGAAGGTGCTCAGGTGCGCCGTCGCCGCCAGTGCAATCAGTGTCAAGAACGCTTTACGACCTTTGAGGTAGTAGAGGTGGTGATGCCACGAATTATCAAGTCTAACGGGCGTATTGAGCCTTATGACTCCCAAAAACTAAAACGATCTATCCAATTACCACTGCAAAAAAGACCGGTAACCTTGGATGAGCAAGAAGCGATGATTAGCCGTATTGAGAAGCGCATTCGTCAATTGGGCGAGCGTGAGATTAGCAGTAAAGGCTTGGGTGAAGTGGTAATGAGTGAACTCAAAGAGCTTGATGACGTCGCTTATGTGCGCTTTGCCAGTGTGTATCGAGACTTTCAAGACATAGAAGCCTTTCGCCAAGAGTTACAAAATATTCGTCCAGTCGATGACCAATAGCTCTGTATGGGGCAGTTTTTACCGTTGATTATGGGCCGTTATAGGCCCTTCCTTGTTTATATGGAGCCCTGTTTATCTTATGACTACCTCACCCTCCACACCGTCAACTACTTCGCTATCCTCTGAGGATGCTTTTGACACGTTAGCCAATGATTTATTCCCAAATATAGCCAAGCATTCGATTGAAAATCAGGTCGAACAATTGGCTGAAAATAAGCCGCAAACTAGGGTTGAAAATGCGGCCAATCATGCCTTAGAAATAGGCTCAAATACACCCCCAAAAAAGCAAGATTTTTACTACATGAATTTGGCCATTGAAGAGGCCAAAAAAGGGCTGTTTACTACTAGGCCAAACCCTGCTGTAGGCTGTGTTATTGTGAATAATAACTTAATAGTAGGCACGGGTTATCATCCTCAGGCAGGGCAGCCACATGCTGAAGTTTTTGCCTTAAGAGAAGCGAAAGATAATGCAAAAGGTGCCACTGCCTATGTCACTTTAGAGCCTTGTAGCCATACCGGAAGAACCCCACCTTGTGCCCAAGCTTTGATCAACTCAGGGGTATCTCGAGTAGTGGTGGCGGGGCTAGACCCCAATCCAAAGGTGGCTGGTCGCGGTATAGCCATGTTAAAAGCGGCGGGTATTGAGGTGACAGTAGGCGTATCTACCCAGCAAGCAGAGCAGTTGAATCTAGGCTTTTTAAAGGCCATGCGTACTCAAATGCCTTATGTGCGCCTAAAGATAGCCAGTAGCTTAGATGGCCGTACAGCCATGGCATCGGGCGAGTCTAAGTGGATTACAGGCCCTGCAGCACGTGAGGATGTACAGAAGCTGCGGGCGCTCAGTGGTGCCATTATTACCGGAAGCCAGACCATTATTGATGACAATCCCAGTCTAAATGTGCGCTCAAGTCAATTGGGGGTGGCCTTAGATAAGGTGCCACAGCCTAAGATTGTGGTATTAGATAGAAGACAGCGGCTTGATCAGGCACATTATAAAGTGTTTGAGAGCCCAGACACTCTACTTTGGGCTGAGAATGATTTAACTGCCTTACTTCATCAGTTAGTGACTCAATATCAAGTACAAGATGTGCTTGTCGAAGCGGGATCACAGGTATCAGGCAGCTTCATTGAAGCGGGATTAGTGGATGAGCTTATTGTGTATCAGGCCCCGTGTTTATTGGGACACAGCGCAAAACCTATGTTGAACTTAACTGTGGATAACTTGTTTTTGCAGCACAGGTTTGAGCGGGTAAGCGTGTCTGAAGTAGGTTCAGATTTGAAGCTGGTATATAAGCCTGTATGCCAATAAGTCATCATTGAAGTATCAATATATGCCGACAAATGTTTGGTATTTTGCAAGAAGGTGACTGCCGTCATTTGACGCTACTATCAAGCTTGGTGCCTTGATAGTTGGCCAGTAAAGAATGAATCATGACGGTGTTAAAAAGTTATCCACAGACCAGATATTATAAAATTTGGCACGGTATCAAAAGTTTCACATGAAACATAGGTTGTGGATTAATTAGGTTTCACATGAAACAAAATAACAGTGCTTTGTCGCAAAGCCTTTATAAAACAAAGGTTCCACGTGGAACTTTGGTCCGATTAAGTTCCATGTGGAACCTTTTGATGGGTTGTGGATAAGTTTTTTGCTGTGGAACCTGCTAGGTTTCACAGGTTTGAGTTTTAAAAAGTTATCCACAGAGGGTTTTGAGGCTGAATTTACAGTTATATAATGAGGTCGTAGTAAGGTTTAGCAGGTTTTCTGCAATGTTAATAAATATAGGAGTAGGTATGTTCACAGGTATTATTGAAAGCACAGGTACATTAAAATCTATCACCGAAGTGGGTGGAGATGTGCGTTTGGTCATTGAGTCTGATGATTTGGACTTTAGTGATGTAAAATTGGGTGACTCTATTGCCAGTAATGGTGTCTGCCTGACTGTGGTAGATATGGACAGCAACAGTTATGCAGTAGATGTTTCACGTGAAACCTTAGCGAAGACCGCCATGAACAACTGGCAACAAGGCGATACTTTAAATCTAGAGAAAGCGATGCTGCCCACTACTCGCTTCGGCGGTCATATGGTATCAGGTCACGTAGATGGTGTCGGTACTGTGGAGGTGATGACAGAGGATGCACGCTCTATTTATATTGAAATCTCCATTCCAGAAGCATTAAAAAAATATGCAGCGACCAAAGGCTCAATTACAGTGGACGGCATCAGCCTAACCACCAACTTGGTGAAAGACAATATTATTTGCTTAAATATTATTCCCCATACCGCTGAGGTAACCAATATTGCGCGTCATTGGAAAGTGGGTGGGCCTGTCAATATCGAGGTCGATTTGATTGCTCGCTATCTTGAACGTTTGACGGCGGTAGCGGCTGACTAATTGAGATGAGTTTTTGGTTTAGTTAATTTGACACAATTCATCATAGACCAACACTTCTTACACTGGCCCTTCTTAGCATTAAGGAGGGCTTTTTTACTGTCAGCTTTGAGGTTAATTGCCAGACTGCCTTAGGTTTCATGGCAGGGTGCTCATAATTTCACTATAATGAAGCAAAGGCAGACTCAAGTTTGAGGTATTTACTGCTATCTTAATTCCTATCATCTGTATATCGAATAAAAATTATGAGCACTAATAACAACTCTTCTACCAGACAGCGTGTGATTTTTGCGGGTACCCCAGAATTTGCTGCCATCAGTTTGAAAGCACTTATCGAGCAGCAAAATGAGCTTAACATTGAAATTGTGGCTGTTTACACTCAGCCAGATCGTAAAGCAGGCCGGGGTCAAAAACTTACTGCCTCGCCTGTGAAGCAATTGGCACTTGAGCACAATCTGCCGGTTGAACAGCCGCTGACCTTTAAAAAGTCGGTGGAGGAGGGGTTGGCAGCTCGTGAAACATTGGCTAATTATAAGCCGGATGTGATGGTGGTTGCCGCTTATGGACTTATCTTGCCTATGGGCGTGTTAGAGACGCCAACGTATGGCTGCTTAAATATTCATGCCTCATTATTACCGCGTTGGCGCGGTGCAGCGCCCATCCACCGTGCGCTGCTTGCGGGTGATGCGCAAACTGGCATTACCATCATGCAGATGGATAAAGGGCTGGACACAGGCGATATGCTGTATAAAGCATCTTATGATATTGCAGCCGATGAAACCACAGAGAGCCTACACGACAAAATGGCGGATATGGGCGCTGATGCTATCGTTGAAGTACTAAAAGATTTACCAAAATATCAGACGCAGGCCCAAAAGCAGGATGACAGTCTTGCCACTTATGCTGAGAAGCTAAGCAAAGCTGAAGGCGAAATTGATTGGACACAGTCAGCAGCACATATCGAGC
The DNA here is from genome assembly GCF_022631235.3 of Psychrobacter raelei. Taxonomy (NCBI): domain Bacteria; kingdom Pseudomonadati; phylum Pseudomonadota; class Gammaproteobacteria; order Moraxellales; family Moraxellaceae; genus Psychrobacter; species Psychrobacter raelei. Next base: position 3,120,054 of record NZ_CP093310.2, on the reverse strand, counting down.
GTCAAATTCGTGGTATGCATCCCTATCCAGGGGCTTACACCTTTTTGGCAGATCCAGAAGGTAACAGCGAGCCTAAACGGGTCAAAGTATTGGCAGCGTTGCCAGTAAATGCGTCGCAAACAACCGTTGTAGAACCTGGTACGGTCATCAGTGTCGGTAAAAATGCGATTTTAGTGGCTTGCGGTAAAGAAGATGCCGAGGCTGAGGGCACAACCTTGCGTCTCACTAAACTACAGTTTGCTGGCAGCAAGCCTGTCACCGCTGAGCAAGTCTGTCATGGTAGTCAGCTTGATGATGGCGATAAATTTGTCGCTGCGCCAGAGTAATATATTTTGAATCATTGACGTTACGCAAAGAATAACGAGTTTTAAGCTTATCAAGCGACCAAGCGACCAAGCGACTAAGCGACTAAGCGACAGGGCGTTATTTATTGTGCCTCTGGAACTACCGTACAGCCAGCACAAATAAATAATTCCCAGTCGCTAAATATCTAGCCTGAGTAAGTTTAGTCAAGTAATAAAACATAACCCATTCAATTATTATAATTAGGCATTCAATGAGCAGTAAACCAAATAGCACCACTCAGAACAAAAACGTCCGTGTCGCTGTGATTAATACCTTGTTGTCTATTCAACAAGGTCAGTCACTAAGCGGTCTTTTAGATCCTCTATTAAACAGTTTAAATGGGGATGACAAAGGCTTTGCGCATGCTTTATTGCTGACGACTTTACGCCACTGGCATGCCACGGCACGCTTGCTCGATAGCCTCGCGGATAACCCCATTGATGAGATTGAGGTGCGCACCACCATTCAATTGGGCATTACTCAATTGTTATATCTTAATGTCGCCGATCACGCTGCCATCCATGAAACCGTAGAAGCGGTGAAACACATTGACTACGCACGTGCCTCAGGTTTGGTCAATGCGGTACTACGCAAAGTAGCGAAAAATCCCAATAAATTCCGCAAAAAAGCCAACAAAAACCACAGCTTACCGAACTGGTTGGCTCAGCAATTAAAAGCAGATTGGCGTGAGCATTATGATGAGTTGACCCAAAGCCTACGTCAATCCGCACCGATGTTTTTGCGGGTAAATGGACTGCAAATAGACAGTCAGAGTTACATCAATCAGCTGGCAGAAGAAGAAATCTCTGCAGAATTAATCTCATTAGAAACCTCCCTCAAAATGCCTAATACGGGCGAAACTATGGGTATTAAACAACACGCTATTGAGCTGATTGACAGTGTCCCTGTTAGCCGTCTGCCTGAGTTTGAGGAAGGCATTGCAAGCGTACAAGATGCGCATGCACAGCTGGCTGCACCTATTATCGATGCGTTATTGCAGAAAGTGATGAGCGCCAATCCAGCAGAACACATACGTTTGCTGGATGCGTGTGCGGCACCAGGTGGCAAACTGGCACATTGGCTTGAGCTATTAGGCAATCAAGAAAAACAACAAACAGGTTTGTTTCACGTGAAACAGTCTGATAGTCAAGAGTCAGCTATTGATAAAGTTGAAATGACTGCAATTGATAACGAAGCGCCACGTATCACGCGTATTTTTGAAAATCTAGAGCGTTTGCAACTGCCAGCGGCAGTAGTCAATAGTAAACTGCATTTGGAAATCGAGTGCGTCGATGCGACCACTTGGCAAGCCACACAGGCGAGTGATGAGTCGGCTGGTTTTGATGCAATACTGCTTGATGCGCCTTGTACTGCGACGGGAGTTATCCGCCGTCATCCAGACATCACCTTGCTACGTCATGAGGAGGATGTGCAGCACACCGCACAATTACAAGAGCAAATCTTGGATAACTTATGGCCACAGCTTAAGACAGGCGGTTATCTGTTATACGTCACTTGTTCAATATTAAAGCAAGAAAACGTAGAGCAGATGCAAGCTTTCTTAAATCGTCATAACGATGCGGTAGCAATCGCTTTTGACAGTGAAACCAACTGGGGGATTGAGCAAGAAGTAGGTCGTCAGTGCTTACCGATTTATAAAATGACAGAAGCATTAGCGCCCGCAACGGCTCAAGATGACACGGATGATGAGGTGCAAGTCAACGCTCAAGCGCCTGCAGGCGGTGATGGGTTTTATTATGCAGTGCTGAAAAAGCAGGGCGGTGATTCGTAGATAAGCTAATGATACGCTAAGCTAATAGTGCTTTTATTGTATTGAGCACACCAGTGTAAGCATCCGACCAACCCCTATTGAGGTGGCATCCATCGATGAGGTAACAGCTCATCCAGATCATCTTGAGTAGGCAGGCGTCTTAGCACGTCTATCAAATAAGCAGACACATCCAAGCCATTTAAGCGAGCTGACTGAATGATTGACATAATATTCGCAGCACGCTGCCCACTTCGTAGCGAACCAGCAAACAACCAGTTTTTACGCCCAAGTGCCCACGGACGCATCTGATTCTCCGCCCAATTATTATCAATCGGTAACCTGCCATCATCTAAGTAACATGTCAGCGCCTGCCAACGTTTCAGGCAATAATCAGTTGCCTTAGTAATACTGGCATTTTTAGTGGTTAACTGTCTTTTTTCTCGTAACCATTGATGCAGCTTATCTGCAATCGGTTTGGCCTTCTCTTGCCTGATTTGCCGAACTATTTTGGGGTCTCTTGGTATTGGGGGTGTGTGTTTTTCAAATCGCTCATCAATCTCACGTTCAATGGCATACAACTGCCTAAATAACGTTAATGCCTCAATACTCACGATACTTTGCCCAGTGACATGCAGTTCATGGAATTTACGCCGTGCATGGGCCAGACAACCGATTTCAGTCACACCTTGATGAAATAAAAACTTATAACCGCTGTAATCATCGCAAACCAGCTTACCACGCCATTTACCTAAAAAGGCTTTAGGGTGCTCATTACGACGGCTTTCGGCAAAGTCATATACCACCGCCTTTAATGCACTGTGCTGTGGCGTGAGATACGCCCAGACATAGCCTTTTTTTAATGATTTACCACCTACCTTTACATGGTTCTTCATGATAGATACTGGCGTTTCATCAGCATGTAAGATGGGTTCAGACAGTAATAGCGCGTGCAAGCGACTTGCTAAAGGCTCAAGGGCAACGCCGCAGCGTCCCACCCAATCTGCCATGGTGGCATCGGGGATATTTATCCCACTTCGCTGATAGATAAGATTCTGCCGATATAGGGGCTGATGGTCTGCATACTTGCTAATAAGGATGTGCGCAAGCAGCTCTGGGGTGGCGATGCTTTTGTTAATAATCTGCTTGGGGGCAGCCGCTTGATGAAGGGTGTCACACTCACGGCATACCCATTTAGGATAGAGGTGACGCTCAATATAAAACTGCTTAGGGATAATGCCAAGTTTGTCTTGTTTGTCCTCTCCAATTTGTGTCATTTGACAGCCGCAGTCACAAACGGTGGTGAGTGGTTCATGAACCAGGATTTTGACCTCAAGGTGGTCTGGAATAACCGTGTATTTAGCACGCTTTGGTTTTTTAGACTGATGAGTGACTGAGGGTAGCGGCTGGTCAGCAAGCTCGCCCTCATCAATGAGGGTTTCTGCCTCGATAGGATCGATAGCAGGGAGCTTGGCAAGCTCATCTTGGCTTAAGCCGCTACGGTAGTCATCTCGGATTTGTTCAAGCTCCGCTAAGTCTTCTTGCGCCGCTTCATAATTTAAGTGGGTTTGTCTGGCAGTTACGCCTTCGCTTTTTTGTCCATATAGCCGGTGAATAAGCTGCTTTTGCTTTTCGATGAGTTCAAGCACTTTTTCATACAGCTTGTGGTTGTCCTCAACCACTTGGTTAAAAAGCTGCTGTAGTTGTTCGTGACTCGTGTTTGTTTGATCAATTTGTTGCTGCAGATGCTCATTACGCTGTTCAAGCACGCGGATTTTCACCAAAAGCTCGGCGTAAATGGGGTCTTTTGATAAGTCGGATAGATTGGCAGCAGTCATGGCGATATGTTGCCAGAGTTTTATTTGCCTGTCATCTGATATTTATAGAATGGGGGTTAATTTATCCTGACCCATGTTACGCCAAGGCAGTCCACTGATTAAGGCGTTAAATTGCTCACGGTTGATGCTGATGCCAGTTTGAGTGGTGGTGAGTGCTTTGGTTAAGCCATGAAATTTATTATCATCGAGCTGACGGCTACAAAGCCATATGCCAAGTCCGTCATGAATAAGTACTTTTAGGCGTGTGCCTGCTTTGTTGTAAAACAGGTAGGCGCAGTGAGGACGGATACTTTGGTGCTCGGTGATGATGTGGGCCAGTAGTTTGCCACTACCACATCGCATGTCCATGGGCGTGGTGGATAACCAGATGTGGTTGATGGCTATCATTGTAGTCCTCGTAGTAGGTCAATCAAGCTTTGGGTGTCAATTTGGGCAATGTTGAGGCTTATGCATCCAGATCCTGAGGCTGCGATTTGCAGTTTGATGTTTTGTATGACGGATGCTGAGCCTAGATGTGTGACTTCAGGTTCAAGGCAGATGGGGATAAAGTTCGGGTTTGGATCAGCAGGACTGTCGATAGCATCAGGCAATGTGCCGGTTTGAGTCTGTGTACGCTGATACTGACGTTTCCAGTTATGTAGAAGGTTTTGGTTAATGCCATGCTCTCGGGCGATACTGGCGATTGATTGTAACTATCCCCTAAAATAACACAGCTCAAACGTAGAATTTCTTATAAAATACGCATAAGGAGTTTTAATATGAGCAAACGAATGACCGAGACCCAAATAGTATCAATATTAAAAGAAGCAGAAGCTGGGATATCTGCTAAAGAGCTGTGCCGTAAATACGGGGTAGCTAGCTCGACATTTTACAAATGGAAGTCTAAATACGGCGGTATGGAAGCCTCTGATGTCAAACGACTAAAAGAGCTTGAAGAAGAAAACCGTAGGCTTAAACAGATGTATGCTGATTTAAGCCTTAAAGCGCAAATGCAGGAAGATATCATAAAAAAGCTATAGCGCCTGTACCCGAGCGCAAAGTCTGGGCGCAAGAATTACAGGCGCAGTATGATGTCAGCATTGCAGTTAGTTGTCAGGTGGTCTGTATGAGTCGAACCGCTTACTACTATAAGCCTAAGCTACCTGATGATAGTGAGATTATTGATGTCTTAAACAAGCTTACTGACAAGCACAATCGTTGGGGTTTCCCAAAGTGTTTTAAGCGTATACGCAAGCTTGGCTACTCATGGAATCACAAGCGAGTACACCGTGTTTATACCGCGTTAAACTTAAACCTACGCCGTAAGTCTAAAAGACGGCTACCAACGCGCAACCCTAAGCCGCTAAGTGTGCCAAACGCATTGGGTCATACTTGGTCTATGGACTTTATGAGCGATAAGCTGCACAACAATATTCGCTTTCGAACCTTTAATGTGATTGATGATTACAACCGTGAAGTATTAGGCATTGATATTGGTACCAGTATGCCTTCACTCCGAGTAATTCGCTACCTTGACCAGCTAGCCGAGTGGCATGGCTATCCTAAGCAAATTCGTGTGGATAACGGCAGTGAGTTTACATCTAGCACATTCACTGATTGGGCATCAGCTCACGGCATCTATATTGACTATATCGAGCCTGGCTGTCCTTATCAGAATGCTTATATTGAACGGTTTAATCGCAGTTATCGTAATGAGGTTTTAGACTGCTACCTTTTCAACAATTTAAACGAGGTTAGTAAGCTGACTGAGGATTGGATCAAGGTTTATAACACCGAAAGACCCCATGATTCACTTAATGATATGACACCTGCTGAGTACAGGCAGGTGGCTTAATTATTCTACGATGATGTTGTGTTAAGAATGGGGTATTTACATGATCGATTTGAGTCTGTCGCTTCTTTTACTAAAAGTGCTTTAAACTCGGGGCTGTAAGTTCTTCGTTTGGGTTTATTAGAGGGTTGTATTGTCATCTTAGTGTCCACGATTATTTGATCGTGGACACTATCTCGCATTTTTTAATAGAAAAAAAGATGGGATGGTCGGATGCTTACACACCAGTTCGTGATAGATAAAAGGATTGACCTCTAACTTGTTGTTAAGGTCAACGAGTCACCCAAAAAGCCCAGCTCATAATAGAGCTGGGCTTTTTTGGGTATAAATGAGGGTCAAAATAATACCAATCAATTGGAAAGTAGATTAGTTAAAATACTTGCTTAACCCTGATTCTAAGGCGTCTTTGATCTTACCTTTTAATGGCTTGGCCAAAAAGCCCAAGGTCGCTTCAAAACGTATTTTATTTTCATCTAGCGTGGCTTTGCCATCGATGCCTTTACGTGTGATTGTCACGTTGTCTTCGTTCTCGCCTTCGACATAATTGGCATTAATACCATATTTATCTTTGGCACTTTCAAGCCATTTTTTGGCTTGTTCACGGGCGGTATTAAAGTCTAAGCTGTGTTTTTTTTCAATTTCGATATCTGCCATGGTGTTACCCTTTTTGTTGTTAGTTATTAACTGATGAAATAAACTTTTAGACTGAGATTTATTAATAAGCCGTCATAAGCTATTTATATCATTAAATGAGAGGGTTAACAATTCAGTCGTGTAGTGTGAGTGATACTAAACTCGTCCTAGCGCATCTACCTGCTTAATGATGTTTGGTAAACGGTGATTCCCTTCTAATTTGCTAACCATATCTTTTGCACCCGCAATATCAAAATCAATACTGGTCACATAAAGTGGATGCTTACTAACACCTCGCCATACCGCATAATGGTCACTAATGTCTTTAAACTGATTTTTGGCGATACCGATAACAGGCTTTTTTGTTTGTAGGTTATCATAAAGATATTTGCCCAGTCCTGCTTGCTCTTTGCCATCTAAAAAGACATAACCATCAATGATAATGACATCGAATCGTTCATTTGTTTGGTCGATTTTATTGATTAGGGCAAGCAGACAAGGCATTTCTCGTTTATAGAACTGTCCTGACTCATAATGGGATACTTCGTTTACGATAACGATATGTTCGCTTAGTATCTTATTTAACTCTATACCTTGAAAACGTATTCCTGAGACTTTGGCAGTCTCGGTTTGCGTTGTAAGGTCGGTTTGGTAATGGACGTCTAGGATTAGATAGATCAATGGCATTCCTTTTAGATGAATTTAAGCTCAGTAATTAATCATAAACAACATCATCTATTTTTTTAATCAGACAGTACTCTTTTAACTAATACTAGAGAGATATTTTGAGATTAGGAGCAGTCATTTTAAGCCTTTCTTTTGTTTCTAATGAGAACTCTGTAAGAGGAATTATTTCTGTTAATGAACCAAAAACCTGCTTGTTATTAAAGATACTAAAATCTGCCAATCCATCTAGTCCATCTAACCCACTGATTAATAGTCTCTCAACATACTGAAAGCTGTTATTATTCGACCATATGTCAAATAGCTCATTGATAATATTTTTATCTAAGCCTAGTGATAAAAAGCTATCAAAAGTGAAAGTTTGATAACTATCGATCATCTTATATACGTCAGGTAAAGGTATTGGACAACTTGTATAGGGTTTGTCTTGTAAAACGCCTTTAGTCGCAGAGAATTTTTTAACTTTTTTAGTAACTGGATTATACTTTATTCTAACTTCCTCCACTTCTTCCATGTTCCGCCAATCCGCATAAGAAAAAAACACCTCATCTACTCTAAATCCATCATAACTATATGTTAATCCGTCAGGTTTATAAAGTAATTCAAAACTTACTGGCAAAAGACTGTCTGTATTCCAAGTTATATAGTTTCCAGAGTAACCATCATCATCGATATAGTTCTCATACAGACATTTTCCCTCTACAAAGTCATACACCATTCCCGCATATGACTTATCCTGATAACGCAATCGTACATCATTCCAACAATCATGCAACTGGTCATAACGGCAGTCTGGACTATGTATAGCTGACTGATCAACCTGCATTATTGAAGGTGGACTTTCTATACATGGAGAGATATATGGTTCAGTAATAGCACCGTTATGAACGATAAAGGGCGCTATTTGACTGTCTTCTTTATCAAAAAAGACAACCCCTGTAAATGGCACACCTTGGTAATGCCATTTATTATCTACTTGAGTTAGTAACGTTGATTTGAGTCTGAGCATGTTATTCATAGTTGTCTTTTTGCTGTTTTTTAATAGAGTTATTAATGACGCACATGCCAAAACTACCACATACCCCACCACAAAACCAATAAGCCGTTTATTTAATATGGCTTATGTCTAAAAATATGCTACTCTTTTTGATACAAAAATTGATGACCTCTTTTGACAGGATAAGACGAAGACATGAAATATATCAGTACGCGTGGTCAAACCGAGCCGATGGATTTTAGCGATGTGTTGTTGATGGGATTGGCGCCAGACGGCGGCTTGATGCTACCTGAGAGCTATCCGCAGATTGATGCTGCGACGTTGGATAAGTGGCGTAACTTGAGCTACCCAGAGCTGGCGTTTGCCATTATGCGTCTGTTTGCCACCGATATTGATGAGGCAGATTTAAAAGACATTATCGAGCGTACCTATACTGCTGAAGTCTTTGGTAGTGAAGATATTGTGCCAGTACGCAAGCTCAAAGATGACTTGTATATTTTAGGATTGTCTAATGGCCCAACGCTGGCGTTTAAAGACGTGGCGATGCAATTTTTGGGTAATGCCTTTGAATACGTGTTAAAGCAAAAAGGCAAGCGTCTGACCATCATTGGTGCAACCAGTGGCGATACGGGCAGTGCGGCGGAATATGCACTGCGTGGTAAAGACAATATCGAAGTATTTATGATGTCGCCCCATGGCAAAATGAGTGAGTTTCAGCGCGCACAAATGTATAGCCTAACCGATGCCAATATTCATAATATTGCGATCAAAGGCATGTTTGATGATTGCCAAGATATTGTTAAAGCATTGCAGCAAGATGCTGATTTTAAAGCCAAATACAGCTTGGGTACGGTCAACTCAATCAACTGGGGGCGCATCCTAGCGCAAATCGTTTATTACTTTAAGGCGTACTTCTCTGTAACAAACGGTGCAGCAACTACAAGCAACGATGAAAAAGTCAGTTTTTGTGTGCCGTCAGGTAACTTTGGTAATATCTGTGCCGGTCACATTGCCCGTGAAATGGGTCTGCCGATTGACCGCTTAATTGTCGCTACCAATGAAAATGACGTATTAAACGACTTCTTTAACCAAGGCACTTATACGCCGCGCCCAGCCGACAAAACGTATGTGACCTCAAGCCCGTCTATGGATATCTCAAAAGCGTCAAACTTTGAGCGCTTTATTTATCTGTTATTAGAAAAAGACAGCAAACGGGTGCATGAGCTGTTTGATGGGGTGAAGGTAGGTAACGGCTTTGATTTGTCAGACGTGTTAGAGGAAGTCAATAGCCGTTATGGTTTTGCGGCAGGTAAATCAACGCACCAAGACCGCTTAAATACCATCAAAGCAGTGTACGAGACTTATAACGACTTGGTCGATCCACACACTGCCGACGGTATCAAAGTGGCGCAAGAGCTGCAAAAAGACGGTGAGGTTATTATCTGTGCGGAGACAGCGCTGCCAGTGAAGTTCTCAGAGACTATCTTTGAAGCGATTGGCGAGATAGACATTGAGCGCCCTGAGCATACCAAAGATATTGAGAGCCTAGAGCAGCATGTGACGGTACTGGATAATGATGCCAGCCTAGTGGCGGATGAGATTAAAGCGGTGGTAGCACCCGTTTAGATTAAGATTTAATTGACCTGTTTTGTCATAAAAAAACCAGCGAATGAATCGCTGGTTTTTTTTATCGAAATCTACTCTGGCGCTTACTTTTTATAGCCTAGCCTTGTCTTTCAAACGGAATAGGCTTCGGTGTGTTCTCGTTAGAGGGCGGCAGTTTAGGTAGGGTAATCTGCGGCTGATCACCAGTTAGGGTTTTTAAGAACGCCACAATGTCTGCGGTTTCTTCGGAGGTAAATTCACGGTTTAATTGAATTTTGCCCATGATATTGACCGCATCTGCGAGTGAGTTAACCTGACCATCATGGAAGTACGGATAGGTGAGCTCAATGTTACGCAGTGTCGGTACTTTAAAGACGTGTCTGTCTTCTTCCTTTCCAGTAACGGCGTAGCGTCCTTCAGATAGATTTTGTGTGGTGTACTTCTCAAAGACCCCAAACTTTTGGAACGAGCTGCCGCCTAATGTCGCACCATTGTGACAAGCGATACAGCCACTGTCTTTAAATAGCTTGTAGCCGTTTAGCTCTTGCTCATTGATGGCACTATCGTCGCCGGCAAGCCATTGGTCAAAGCGTGAATTCGGTGTCACAAGAGTATCCTCAAATAAGGCAATTGCCTCGGTTACCTGATCGATGGTGACATCACCACTGCTGCCATAAGCTTCATTAAACAAGGCTTTGTACTCTGGGATTGAGTTTAAAACCTGTTCAACATACTCATGAGACGATGCCATCTCTATTGGATTTTCAATTGGACCACCGGCCTGATCCATCAGGTCTTTGGCGCGTCCATCCCAGAACTGTGCCAAGAAATAGCGACTGTTTAACACTGTCGGCGAATTGATTGGCCCTTCTGCCCAGTTGTAGCCTACTGAGGTTGGGATGTTGTCTGTACCGCCTTTGGCAAGATCATGACAGCTATTACAAGACAAGGTTCCTGATTTTGATAAGCGGGTATCAAACCACAGCATTTTACCCAGCTCTACTTTTTTAGGCGATTCAATCGCCTCTACTGTAATGGTTTCGACAGGCTCATCACGAACGCTGATAAGCGGCTTTACATCAGTATTACTGGCGCTCTCAGCACCTAGCTCTGTGTCTTGCGTATCTTCTGACTCATTAGATACGACGTGTTGACCGCCTGGACGAAAATATCCAGAAAGGGCGATTAGCAAGACAAGTAGTAAGAAACCAATCACGCCGACAAGAGCATAAGTGACTTCCTTTCTCGGGTTATTTTGATGAGCGTTAGCCATAGCATGTGTACCTGTTGTGACTAAGAATAAGTGAAAGTTAGCAACGTGGGCTGTATTGACTGAAATGGGCTATATTGATTGACGTGTGAAATAGTTTATTCAGTATTAAGTAGTTTTAAATCCATTGTATCAGTAAGGTTTTATTAAGTACAGATAACCATATAGAAAATAAGGATTTATTTTAATCATTATAATGATGATTAAAACCAAACAATGATGGTGGATAACCTATACACTGATAACTCTCCAATGCTATGGTGTTAACGGAGAGTACGCTTCTTTAAATGAGGATAGACATACTAAACATAAGTGTCAGAGGTGTCGGAGCATAAAGATAGCAAGACAACATAACGCTATAGTCAAAGACGTCTAAAATGGTGACAAGGCAACCGAGCATCAGGTCTATAAATGTAAGCTTAGCGAGAAATGTAGGCTTAGTGAGGTTAGCGCCGTAACCGTTTAACAGTTCGCTGACTATACTATAAAAACTGGTAAATAATATGACAGCACTTGAACCTGCATTAACGACAGAGAAAGCCGCTATACTTTTATTATGGCAACGGGTAAACACCTCTTTATCTGCCTTTTATAAACTGATTGCTCACTTTGAGACGGCGCAGCAGGCGCTACAAGCAGGCAGGAGTCAATGGCAAAATCTAGGTATTCATAAAAAGCATCTTGATCGGCATGCGCAGGCAAGTCAGGAGGAGGATGCTCAGTTTATCGCGCAGCTTGAACAGCGCATGGCCGCGGGCGAGTTTCATTTGCTGTTTCAACAACAGGCTGATTATCCGCAGCAGCTGCTTGGTCTATTTGATCCACCACCTTTGTTGTTTTATCGAGGCAATAAGCAGCGTTTGAATCAAGCACAGATAGCCATTGTGGGCAGCCGTAGGCCGACACAAAAAGCGCAGCGCTTTAGCTTTGATATCGCTCAATATTTGGCAAAGTCTGGTTTTATTATCTGTAGTGGTTTGGCTCAAGGGGTAGACGCCCAGGCCCACCTAGGTGCTTTATCTCAGCCTGCTGAATATGCCGGGCGCAGCGTGGGGGTGATGGGTTCCGGCATAGACGTCTGTTATCCCAAGCAGCACCAGGCCTTGTTTGATCGGATGATTGCAGAGGGTGGCTGTATAGTCAGTGAGCTGTTCCCAGGCACACCGCCTCACAAACACACCTTTCCTAGGCGCAATAGAATTGTCGCCGGCTTAAGTCTTGGTACTGTGGTAACCGAAGCGGCGCTACAAAGTGGCTCATTGATTACCGCACGCCTTACCTCAGAGCAGGGCAAGCAAGTGTTTGCGCTACCTAGTGACATTGATAATGTTAATGCTCAAGGGGGGCATCATCTGATTCGAGAGGGTGCGACCTTGGTGTATCATCCTGATCAAATTGTGAGTGATTTGTGCCATCAATTGGTGACACCTGTGCAGATATCGCAGGCCAAAGACACTATATATGGCAACAGTTCAGACCACTTTCATGCCAATGCTACTTCACACCCTACAAAGCATCCCAATGCAGTGAGCTCTGATACCACTGCGACACCCAAAGATAACGTGAATCCTATTTTAAAAGCGCAGAAGTCTGTTACTATTTCTGAGCACCTGCAGCCTTTGTGGGTACATATCCAATTTGAACCGCAGGACCTAGATGCCTTAATCAATAAGACCCAACTAGATACCGCTACCTTATTAAGTCAACTCATGGAGCTTGAGTTAATGGGTGCGGTCGCTGAGGTCGGCGGTCGTTATCAGCGTGTTTAAACTGTTTTGCCGGTTTTTTATCCGTATCAAATAGATGGCTTATCGGCGGTCTATTGTGTCAATGAAGTCTGAAACTATGAATGCTACTACTGAGCCGAATGGCGCTACCACCACAAGCCCTGAACAAGCCGCACAATGGCTACAGCAAGGCAAACTTCTGGCTTATCCCACCGAAAGCGTCTGGGGTATAGGCTGTGATGCTTATAACCAACAAGCCGTTGAGCAGATATTGGCCATAAAAAACAGGCCAAGCGAGAAGGGGATGATCGTGGTGACTGACAGCATTGAGCGTATCAGGCCATTATTACAGCAATTACCCCAGAGTCGTCAGCAACAAATCATAGCCAGTTGGTCAACGCGAGCAAGTGAGGATAATGCAGCACACACTCAGCAGGCGCACACTTGGCTATTGCCTTTAAAGACGGCTGAATTTAGCGCAACAACAGAAGCGGATAACGAAGATACGAATACTCAAGATATTGGTGCTCAAAAGGCTAATGCTAGCAAGGCTCATGACCCACACCAACCTGGCATCGATGCTTTAGTACCTTATTGGATTACCGGAAAACACGACTCTATTGCGGTTAGAGTGATTGCGCATCCACTTATTGCTCAGCTGTGTCAGCAAATGGTCAGCTCTGCCAACCCTTATGGGCTGGTGGTCTCAACCAGCTGTAACCCATCAGGAGACTCTCCGGCTAAGAGTTTTGAGCAGGCCTATGCCTACTTTGGGCAAGACATAGCGTATCTACAAGGAGAGACTTTAGGCTATGTGCTACCTAGTCAGATCAGTGATGCATCAAGCGGGCAGGTGATTCGTTAGTTTTTTATCCTACTGTGCCCGCTACTTAATATAGGTTTGATAACACAAGGATGAGGTATGAATATTTTAATTAGTGGGGGTTCTGGATTTATTGGTCAGACATTAAGCCAATATTTACAAGATGCCCAAGGCACAGAACAAGATTCTCAATACTCAGACACTCACATAACTTGGCTGACTCGAGACGCCATCCAGCCGCACCCAAGCTTTGTGAGCTTAATGAGTTATGAGCAATTACAAACCACGCAGTCCACCTTTGATGTGATTGTCAATCTGGCTGGGGCAGGCATAGCGGACAAACGTTGGAGTGATGAGCGCAAGCAGTTGCTGCTGCAAAGCCGGCTTAAGCCTACCCAAGCTTTATTAGATTATATAAGCCGTACCTCGGTCAAACCTAAACTGCTACTTAGCGGCTCAGCCATAGGCTGGTATGGAGACCAAGGCGAGATGCCACTTGATGAAAGCAGTCGCTTTGAGGATAAAGGTGATGCAGATTTTGCCCATCAATTGTGTGAGGCTTGGGAGGCTAAAGCTAAGCAAGCGTTAGACTTTAAGGTACCGGTAGTTATCCTACGCACAGGGATAGTGATTCATCCCAGCGGCGGTATGCTGGCCAAGATTTTGCCTGCTTTTAAAATGGGGCTGGGTGGTCAGTTGGGGGATGGCAATCAGATCATGAGCTGGATTAGTCTGAACGATTGGGTTCGAGCGGCAGTGCATATTATGGCGCAGCATACGGCGAATGAGCATTATGCCGATAGCACTGTCTATAATTTAACGGCGCCGCATCCGCTTAGTAATGCAGTGTTTACCCAGATTGTGGGCAGTTGGTTAAAGCGTCCGACTTTTATGACTTTGCCTAAAGCAGTGTTGAAGCTGATGTTCGGAGAGATGTCAGGCTTGTTAATTGAAGGCCAAAAGGTATTGCCAAAGCATCTACTAGATACTGGCTTTGTATTTAAACATACTGCACTCAAACAAGCTTTGATGGCGCAAAAGCTGTCTTAAATCATCTGCAGATTAAGATAAAGTTTCACGTGGAACAGTACTTAAAGATATGGGTTGATTATTAGCGCTTATCTATGTTTCACGTGAAACCATCAATAAAACATCAATGAGGCTATGGCCCGCTCTTTGACCTGCTATTTAATAGACTTTACCGGCTTAACGGCTTTCGTGCTTCTTTCTAATAAAGAAAATAATCGCAGTAAGCGCGGCGACCATTAGCGATAAAATGGCGCCGGTCAACAACGTATTGAGCAGTGCAAACCCAAATGGATAATGGTTCTGAGCAATACCCAGTCGATCTTGAGTAATACCCACCGAAATAATACCGGCCCACAGCTCAGGAGAAGCGGGCCAGCCAAATGCCAAAAACACATTCATAAGCTGTAAACCCGCCTTAATATACACGCTTCGGCGCAGTGCATCGTGCCATCTGCTCAGATTCTGCTTGATAAGATAGGCATCAAGGGTGCCATATACTAGGATAAATACCACAATCCCAAGCAACATGCCGGCAAAGGCTGCAGGTGTCGCACTTAATACAATGCTGCCCCACATAAAGCTGGCAAGAGCATTGGCCATGACCCAAAAGCCCCAAAATAACCAGTGATTTGTCATTTCATGTGCATTTTTTATCATTATTGAACCAAAAGTATTTTATTGAACCAAAAGTATTTTATTGAACCGAAAGTATTTTGCCATCGGAATCTTTGGGTAAATCTGCCAGACAGACCAAGCTTTCATTACTGATACCACTGACTAAGAATTGATCTGAATCGGCAAAGTACTCCACCACTTGAATGGGCGTGTATGACAAGCTTTGGTCCTGTCCCACAATCCACACATAGCCATGAATGGGTGTGGTAGGGCGAGGGTTTTTCTTAGTCAGCGGCTGTAAGTTGGCTTCATGAATGGCCTCGCGCGGCAAGCGCACACCAAGCTCAATTTGACCATATTCAATGCTCATCGAGGCGCGCATGCCAGGTTTGAGTAGTGACGCTGTGTTTTCACCAGCAATCAAAGGCGCATGTACCGTCAAAGTGTGGTTATTGGCATCGGGGGTAATGTGGCTGATTTGACCGGTAAACTCTTTATGTAAATCAAACACAGTAAAGTTCACCGGCTTACCAACGGACAACTGTGACTGAGTTTCCAGTGGCAATTGTGCGATTAATTGTAGCACCCGAGTATTGGCCACAGTAATAATAGGCGAGGGTAGCGCAGTAGAGGTGTTGACTTCATCAGTTGCGCCTTTGGTGTTATCGGTGCTCTCAGTGGTATCTTTGGGCGCCGCTGTATTTTGTGTGGCAGCTGTATTTTGTGTGGCAGCTGTGTTTTGTATATTAGTCACTTTACCAGCAATGGGTGACTTGAGCACCAAGGTCACCTCCACCAAGCGTTGGGATTTATTTGCCTGCTGAAGTGTATTTGTCTCAGTGCTTTGAGTCTTACTGTCTTGTATGGGCTTATCTACAGCGGATGAGCGCTGAGCATCATCGGCCGTATCACTGGTGGCACTGACGGCCACGCCTACGCCGCTGATACTACCAGTACCGCTTGATTTTACGGTGCGCTTGGTGGCACTGCTTTGAGTGGATTGTGCGTCTATTCTTTTATCGCCCTGATACACCTCCAGAAAGTCATTACCAATAAAAGGCAGCTCATTTTCAGCAACTTTTGCTTCAAGTCTGGCCACCACTTGCCCTGGTTGCACGCTATCACCTTTTGCCACCTCAAGCGTGCTTGACACGATGTGATAAGGGGCAGTCAAGTCAACACTGTTAACCGGCACTAAGTCGCCGACAAGATTGTAGCTGGGCTGATAGCGCTCTGGAATACTGGTATGAATCAGGTCGTGACTGACCACAATTTTATTGTCCAAAATCTGAACCTCAGCCTGCTGCTGTTCACCCTGAGTCGCTCCATCACAGCCGACCACTGCGAGCGACGCAGCCACTATCGCCATGGCAAGCACTTTGGCATAACGGCCACGGCCCCTTTGATGTCCATCAGCGTGGGCAACTTGGGGGTGAGTGGATGAGGCGGCAAATAGCGGCGATCGCATAACAGTGAAATCCTATCGGTTGGATAATAAAAAAGGGCAAGTCATCAAACTCTCAATAACACAGTGACTGATAATAAAGTGACCAATAACACAGTGACATAACAAAATAAGGTATGGTAATGACAAGTCTTGCACTAATTTTAGGGCAAAAACCCCACAGTCTTGTTATAGGATTGTGTTAAGTTTGTGCTTAGGGGTTGAAATTTTGGCTCATGGCCTTTATCAAGCAGTTACCATACAAAACATTAACAAAAGATGATTCCCCCTGCTATTTAGCATTAAAGCGGGAACTGCTATTTAGCATTAAAGCGGGAAATAATGAAATTAAGCTGCTGACCATAAAAACTTATACCACAAAAGATGTGTGCACAGGGCATTAAATCAGCAGACTGCAAAAAAATTAAAACGTCTGCTTCCTTTGCCCTTTTTATTCATAAATTTAATAAGTGACCCATTAAGCTATACCCATTACGCTATATAAGCTACTTAAGCCAATAAGGAGAGAAAACCATGAGTAATAATGAAGCGAATAATCCTCAAGACAATCCAGTACATGACAATGTTGGCCACTCAGAGACCATCTTAGAAGAGACCCTAAATGAGTTTAATCCAGAGGCCAATGGCGGCGATAATGATGTGGTACACAGTGATATTGATGTGAGCACTTATCAGGCACGTATTGCAGAATTAGAAGGTGAGGTAAAAGCGGCCAAAGAAGGCCAAGCCCGCGCCAATGCCGATGCCTATAACGCTCAAAAACGCATGGAACAAGAAACTGAGAAAAGCCGTAAGTTTGCACTACAAAAATTCGCTAAAGAGTTATTAGAAGTTGTGGACAACTTAGAGCGTGCCATTGTCAGCGTCCAAGCCGATGATGATGCCGATGACGCCATCTTAGAGGGTGTAAAACTTACCCATAAATCTTTCTTAAACGTATTAAATAAGCAAGGCGTAGAAGTGGTAGACCCACAAAACGCTAAGTTTGATCCAGAGCTACACGAAGCGGTGGGCATTGATCCTGAAGCGCCAGCTGACACTGTGGGTGACGTTCTACAAAAAGGTTATACCTTAAACGGTCGTCTATTGCGCCCTGCGATGGTTAAAGTCGGTCAATAAGTCATCAACCGTTTTGCCTGAGGCCCATCTCTGCGGCAGGATGACCAAATAAATCAGTCGCTTATAAGGGCATATGAAAGGTGAAAATGCAAAAAATGACAATAAATTGCGCAATTGTGTTGAATTTGGCTTGAAAAATAGACGCACTAAACCGATATATAAAGACAACAAGCAAGGCTTACACAGTTGTGGCATGAACCACGGACAGCATGAACAGTAAGCCAAATGCTAACATTGAAATAAACACAAACAAGAAATGATTTGGAGTTTTATATTATGGCTAAGACAATTGGTATTGATTTAGGTACAACCAACTCTTGTGTTGCAGTGATGGAAGGTGACAAAGTTAAAGTCATCGAAAACGCTGAAGGCACACGCACTACCCCTTCAATTATCGCTTATAAAGATGGCGAAATCTTAGTAGGTCAGTCTGCAAAACGTCAGGCAGTCACCAACCCAAACAACACTTTATATGCTATTAAGCGTCTTATCGGTCGCCGCTTTGATGACAAAGTGGTACAAAAAGACATCGGTATGGTGCCATACAAAATCGTTAAAGCAGACAACGGTGATGCTTGGGTAGAAGTAAACGACAAAAAAATGGCGCCACCACAGATTTCTGCTGAAATCCTACAAAAAATGAAAAAAACAGCAGAAGACTACTTAGGCGAAAAAGTAACTGATGCGGTAGTAACTGTACCTGCTTACTTTAACGACTCACAGCGTCAAGCCACTAAAGATGCCGGTAAAATTGCGGGTCTAAACGTTAAGCGTATCATCAACGAGCCGACTGCCGCAGCTTTAGCTTATGGTATGGATAAGAAAAAAGGCGATAGCACCGTTGCTGTTTATGACTTAGGTGGTGGTACATTTGACGTATCAATCATCGAAATCGCTGATGTTGATGGTGAGCAGCAGTTCGAAGTATTGTCGACCAACGGTGATACTTTCTTAGGTGGTGAAGACTTCGACTTAGCCTTGATCGACTATCTGGTTGAAGAGTTCAAAAAAGAGCAAAACTTCAACTTAAAAGGTGATCCACTAGCGATGCAGCGTCTAAAAGAAGCTGCTGAAAAAGCGAAAATTGAACTATCAAGCGCACAAAGCACTGAAGTAAACCTACCTTATATTACTGCAGATGCTAGTGGTCCTAAGCACTTAGTAGTGACTATCAGCCGCTCTAAGCTTGAAGCCTTAACCGAAGCTTTGGTAAAACGTACGATTGATCCTTGTAAAGTAGCGTTAGAAGATGCTGGCCTTAAAGCCAGCGATATCGATGACGTTATCTTAGTTGGTGGTCAGACTCGTATGCCACTGGTACAAAAAACAGTAGAAGAGTTCTTCGGTCAAGAGCCACGTAAAGACGTGAACCCTGATGAAGCGGTAGCGGTTGGTGCAGCCATTCAAGGTGCAGTATTATCAGGCGACAAAACTGACGTACTACTACTTGACGTAACCCCACTAACCCTAGGTATCGAAACCATGGGCGGCGTTATGACCGGCATCATTGAGAAAAACACTATGATTCCTACCAAAAAATCACAAGTGTTCTCAACCGCTGAAGACAACCAGCCTGCGGTAACCATTAAAGTGTTCCAAGGTGAGCGTAAAGTTGCGGCCCAAAACAAGCTGTTGGGTGAGTTCAACTTAACTGATATCCCACCAGCACCTCGTGGTATGCCTCAGATCGAAGTAACCTTTGACATCAACGCTGATGGTATCATGAACATCTCAGCCAAAGACAAAGGTACTGGTAAAGAGCAAAGCATCCAGATTAAAGCCGACTCTGGTCTATCGGATGAAGAAATCGAGCAAATGGTACGTGACGCAGAAGCCAACGCTGCAGAAGATGAAAAATTCGCAGCACTAGCTCAAGTGCGTAACGAGGCTGATGGTCGTATCCATGCCATCCAAAAAGCGCTAAAAGATGCTGAAGACAAAGTTACTGAAGAAGAAAAATCTTCAGTTGAAACTGCCATCAGTGATCTAGAGTTGGCTGCTAAAGAAGATGACCATGATGACATCAAAGCCAAGCTTGAAGCTTTAGACAATGCCTTCTTGCCAATCAGCCAGAAGATTTACGCAGCAGGCCAAGGCGCAGAAGGTGCAGCACCTCAAGCCGATGCTACTGAAGCCAATGCCGCTGATGATGATGTGGTGGATGCTGAGTTTACTGAAGTCAACGAAGACGACAAAAAGTAAGCTTATAAAGTATCTCGCTTACCTCAGTTATCAACTTAGTAAGCGGTATAAAAAAGACCGTGCTATTAGCACGGTCTTTTTTTATGGGAAAATCACAATTGATAAGAGCTAAATAATCAATCATCTAACGGTTTAACTTACTGAGCGGCTGGTTAAGCGACTGGTTAAATGGCTGGTTAAGCGGCTGGTGATTTCGTTGTCTTATGAACCAGATAACTGCTCAATAAGCCGGCTACAGTCATCATCACTGAGCTTAGCATTCATGACCAGTCGAATGCGTGAGGTACCTACAGGCACAGTCGGCGGACGAATGGGCAGGGCATAAAATCCTGCTTGCTGCAGCGCCTGAGCTTTTTTTATAGCGCTGGCATTATCGCCTAATATATAAGGAATAATGGGCGACTCATATTGCGCAACTGAGTCATTGTGAATGGCGTAAGATACGCGGCGTGATATATTGGCTAAGTGACTGCGTGATTGATATAGCGAAGGCATTTTGGCCAAAATAAATCGAGTCCAGCAGTGGGTAATGGGCGGTAGCGCCGTACTAAAGATAAAAGAGCGCATTTGATTAATCAACCACTCTCGAACAGAGGCATCACAAATCACATAAGCACCCATCGAGGCAAAGGCTTTGCCAAAAGTACCCACGATATAATCTATATCCTCTAATGTCTGAGTTTCTTCAGCAAGTCCAAGTCCATTATATCCGAGCACACCCACTGCATGTGCCTCGTCAATATACAGCTCAATGCGAGGGTCGCAGGCCTTGAGCTTGACTAAGGCTTTTAAGTTGGCTCGATCACCATCCATACTAAAGATACTTTCTGTGACCACAATAATGCGTTGTATCTCATCACCCGCCTGCTCAATCAAAGTGGCTAGGTGCTGCATATCATTATGGCGATAGCGCTGATAAGTACAGTGTGGGTGCTTGTTGCCAATAAGGCGCACACCATCTATAAGGCTGGCGTGAATTAACGTGTCGGTCAATATTAAGGTATTAAGCGGCAGCTTAGCCAGTGCTGGCAAGATACCTATATTGGCGTGATAGCCGCTATTGACCACCAACACAGATTTGTTACACGTTGAGCGCTGCGCCTCTGGCAAAGCAAGTGTATACCACTCTAGCAGCTCCGCTTCTAATAAGGGAAGTTGACTGTGATTACCGGTCAACAGCCGAGAAGAGGTGGCACCCATCTTAGGCCTCTGGCTATCTGGCATCGCTTGCAAATCACTCAAAAACTGCGATTGTAGCTGGGTATCATTACCAAGCCCCAGATAATCATTACTTGAAATATTTAATAGCTGCTTATTATCTAAAACAATCCATTGGTTTTCATGTCTGATACCAGGCAGCTTTCGGTACTGCTCTTTTGATTTTAAAGTGTCTAGTAGCGCCGCAACGCTTGAGCTTGTGGGGCTGCTCATCGATGTCCATCCTTGATTTTTTATTGATATAAAAGGCTTATTTTGGCCCGTCAATCGTCCAAAAGATTGGACAATATATCTGTTTTATTGCTAAAAAGGGTAAATGTAACAAAAGTTTTCATAAATCTAGGATTGTAACGCACCAAATAACTAATCCTCGTAAAAAATAACTTCATGCCTATCAAACACTGACAGAACCTTTGACATATCTTGTTACTATAGATTCATGGATAACAAATAAGCTTTTTAAAGGCTGTTTGTTGACTCACTTTTTAGGAGAAGACTATGAATACTTTAAACAAAACCCTACTTGCGGTAGCTGCTGGTACCCTAATGACGGTAGGCGCTCAAGCGGCTGTTAGCTATGGTAACGGTATGACAGCTCAGCCCTATATCGGTGCTAAAGTGGGTCAATATGATCTTGATGGTGCGAAAGACAAAGGCACCTCATATGGTGTCTACGGTGGTGCCAAATTCACACCAAACCTAGGTGTCGAAGCTGAATACCTAACTACCAGTGATGAAGACTTCGGTCCAGGTACAGAATACTCAGCTGATGTATACGGCCTGTATGGTACTTATGATTATGCCTTCCCTAACACAGGTGGCTTATATGCTAAAGGCCGTGTGGGTGTCGCTAAGAATGAAGTCGATGTGGAAAGCAAGAACTCAAATCTTTATAAAGATTCTGGCTCTGAAACAGGTATCGCAGGTGGCTTAGGTCTAGGCTTTAACGTGGCACAGAATGCCTCTATCGAAGCTATGTACAACTGGTACCCTTCTATTGAAAACACACGTGGTGACGATATCGATGCCAGCGGTGTTACCTTAGGTGCTCACGTTAAATTCTAACCTTGGTATTTAACCGCTAGGCAAGAGTGATTGTTTAACACCAGTAATTGAATATCAAAACCTTGTTAATTTTCATAAATAACCAAAGCGATTGTTCGGGCAGTCGCTTTGGGTGTGAATCTAAGATTAAGAGTTTGTTTTAAAAAGATATATTTACTTTCAAAAGTTAACATTGCCGCTATCAAATAGCGACATAAAAATCGGACATATCTTGTTACTATAGGCTCATCGATACAGCGACGTGTTTAGAATAATTTTCTTATACTGATGCGAATCGCTATACTTTTAATTGGAGAATACTATGAAAACATTACAAAAAACTTTATTAGCATTGGTTGCTGGTTCATTAATGACTGCTGGCGCACAAGCAGCGATTACTTATGGTAACGGCATGACCGCTCAGCCTTACATCGGTGCTAAAATTGGTCAATACGACCTTGATGATGCAGACGATGAAGCATTATCATATGGCGTTTATGGTGGTGCTAAATTCACACCAAACTTCGGTATTGAAGCTGAATACCTAACCACCAGTGATGAAGATTTTGCTCCTGGTTCTGAATACAGTGCTGACGTATATGGCCTATACGGTACTTACGACTACACTTTCCCAGGCTCACAAATGTACGCTAAAGGCCGTTTAGGCGTTGCTAAAAACAAAGTAGACGTAGATGCTAAAAACGTTGCTGGCCAATTTGCAAGCTATAACGGTAAGCATTCTGACACTGGTATTGCAGGTGGTCTAGGTCTAGGTTACAACATCGCTCCTAATGCAGCAGTAGAGTTGGCTTACGATTGGTATCCAAAAGTTGAAAATGTAGGTAGCAAAGGCGACCTAGATGCTTCTGGTATCACTTTAGGTGCTAACTTCAAGTTCTAATCTAACTTGCTTGAAAATACCTAAATAGTTTGGCCGATCTGGCCAACAAAAAAAGCGATCACCTCGGTGGTCGCTTTTTTTATGGCTTATCTTACTCACAGCGACTGTTAATCTTTGCTTATCAAAAATAGTGGCTATCGGTGCTTAAAAGTATCTAAGACTATGTGTTTGAGACTATGTGTTTGGGACTATATGTTTGACATGGCTAAGGCTATGTTTCTAGTGGATAGATTTGGTAGCAAAAGTTAACATCTGCACTACCAAGCATCGACACAGTTTTCGAAATATTTTGTTACTATATAGATATAGATAAAAAGAAGGGATTTAAACAGACACGGTTATAGGTGTTTGATTTAGATTTTAGATATAGGTATTTGATTTAAATGCTTTAACCCTTTCTTTGATCGAAAACAATACTAGGAGAAAATCATGAAAACATTACAAAAAACTCTACTTGCTTTAGCTGCTGGCTCATTAATGACTATGGGTGCACAAGCTGCCGTGAACTATGGCAATGGTATGACTGCACAGCCTTATATCGGTGCAAAAATTGGTCAGTATGATCTAGACAAAGCAGACAACGAAGCCATGTCGTATGGCATCTATGGTGGTGCTAAATTCACCCCAAACTTCGGTGTCGAAGCTGAATATATGACCACTAATGATGAAGACTTCACACGTGGTGCCAATAAGTCTGAATATAGCGCTGATGTGTATGGTCTATATGGTACTTATGACTATACCTTCCCAGGCTCGCAAATGTATGCCAAAGGTCGTTTAGGTGTGGCTAAAAACAAAGTAGACATCGACTCTAAATCATTAGCTTACAATAGATATGATGGTAAAAAATCAGATACAGGTATCGCCGGTGGTCTAGGTCTAGGTTATAACCTTGCTCCTAATGCTGCGGTAGAAGTGGCTTATGACTGGTATCCAAAGGTAGATAACGTGGCTGATAAAGGTAACCTAGATGCTTCAGGTGTTACTTTAGGAGCTAACTTTAAGTTCTAAGGTGATTTAAGTTCTAAGTAGCGACAAAGGCGTTAGTGCTTATCGCTAAAGTCAGTACTTAGCGCTAATAAGACAAGACACCACAAACAAGCGATCGCTGCGGCGGTCGCTTTTTTATGTGTTAAATGTGATGAGATTTTCTATTATCAATTTATCTAATAACTGTTTGTTTTTTATAGAAATGTTTGCTTGCAATTGGTAACAATGAAGGCCCCAAAGCACTACAATCATTTCGAAATATTTTGTTACTATTTAATCATAGCGAAAGGGATAGGCCGTTAAGCCATCAATGACAAATCATGGCTTTAGAGGGCTCATCCCAATCACAGAAATGATAACCTCAAAGGAGAAGACCATGAAAACTTTACAAAAAACTCTACTTGCTTTAGCTGCTGGCTCATTAATGACTGTGGGTGCACAAGCTGCCGTGAACTATGGCAATGGTATGACTGCACAGCCTTATATCGGTGCCAAAGTTGGCCAGTTTGATTTAGATGATGCCAAAGACAAAGCATTTTCATACGGTGTATATACTGGTGTGAAATCTAACCAAGGTATTGGGGTTGAAGCTGAGTACCTCACCACCGAAAAAAATGATTTAATTAAAACAGATACTGACCGTAAAGAATATAAAGCAGAAAACTATGGTCTATATGCCACTTATGACCATGCTTTCCCAAATACAGAGTTATACGCCAAAGGCCGTGTTGGTGTTGCAAAAAACAAAATCAAAGTAGAAGACAAACTGGTTGGCGGCAAGACCTCAAGCTCTGATGTGGGTATTGGTGGTGGTCTAGGCTTTGGTTATAACCTAGCACCGAATGCTGCCGTTGAGTTGGCTTATGAATGGTATCCAAAAGTAGATAAAGTAGCTGGCCTAGGTGATCTAAGATCTGAAGGGGTTACTTTAGGCGCTAACTTTAAGTTCTAATCACGCTGAATGCCATTACACTGTCTAGCAAATTTAAATCAATGACGCAGACAACTAAAAAACGATCGCTCCGGCGGTCGTTTTTTTTGTGCAAATGGCAGTTGGCAAATTAAGACTGACGTCCACAAAACCTGAAAACATCCGCGCTACTAACCGCCGCTAAAAGTGATAGTATAAGGGGCGTGCTAATAATTAATAATAAACATAATATTTAAATTAAGGATACGGTTATGTGGCAGATAGAGCCTTGGCATTGGTTGGTTCTTGGTGGGATATTAATTATCTTAGAGATGTTTCTAACCACATTCGCAGCCTTATGGTTTGGGGTAGCAGCCCTTATTGTTGCCTTGGTAAGCTGGCTTTTTCCGGTACCTGTAGTGATTCAGATTGTATTGTGGTTAATACTGTCTGTGCTGATGGTATTTATTTGGTTTAAATATATCAAGCCTTTATCGGTCGATCGTACCAAAGCCGGTCTGGGTGGCAGCATTATCATCGGTGAAAAAGGGATGATTATTAGGGCGCCCTCTGACAACCAAACCGGTACGGTGCGCTTTAGTGTACCTATCGTGGGCGCTGCTGAATGGCAATGTCGCAGCCGTGATGAACCGCTAGAGGTGGGTCAACGCGTGGTTGTGGTGGATATTATGGGTAATGAGCTGGTTGTGGCGCCTCTACCTGGCTCGGTACCTATAGCACATTAACGGTAACGGCGCTGACAGAGCATCAGCAAAGCGCTATTTGCCCCATTTATTGTTAATCTAACTATTATTAACCTAACATTAGTCTAGATCAGCCATGGTCGTTATCAGTGATAAATAATAAAAATCAATAGTTATAAATATAAACAGCAGGAGTGTGGCATATGAACAGTTTGAGTATCGTGATGATTGTCTTGGTGGCCTTGGTGGTGTTTACCATCTTTAAAGGCGTCAGAATTGTGCCGCAAGGGTATAAGTGGATTGTGCAGCGCCTAGGTAAGTATCATCAAACCTTAGAGCCGGGTTTAAACTTAATTATTCCTTATGTGGATGATGTGGCTTATAAGCTCACCACCAAAGACATCGTGTTAGACATCCCTTCACAAGAGGTGATTACCCGCGATAACGTGGTAATTATTGCCAACGCCGTGGCTTATATCAGCATCGTACAGCCCGAAAAAGCGGTCTATGGTATTGAAGATTATGAGCATGGTATCCGTAACTTAGTACAAACCTCACTGCGCTCTATCATAGGTGAGATGGATTTAGACAGTGCCTTATCAAGCCGTGATCAGATTAAAGCCTTGCTTAAGCATGCCATCTCAGAGGATATCGCCGATTGGGGTATTACTCTAAAAACAGTTGAAATTCAAGATATTAACCCATCAGACACGATGCAAACCGCTATGGAAGAGCAGGCTGCCGCAGAGCGTCAACGCCGTGCTACCGTAACGCGTGCCGATGGTCAAAAACAAGCGGCTATCTTAGAGGCTGATGGCCGTCTTGAAGCCTCACGCCGTGATGCAGAAGCTCAAGTGGTACTGGCCAAAGGGTCAGAGGAATCTATTCGCTTAATCAGTCAAGCGATGGGCAAAGAGGAGATGCCTGTGGTGTATCTATTGGGTGAGCAGTATATCAAGGCCATGCGTGAGCTGGCCGAGTCGGACAATGCCAAAACGGTGGTATTGCCTGCCGATATCTTAAGTACTGTAAAAGGCATGGTGGGCAATAAGTTTCAACCTTAAGGTGCGGCTTTATTGTACCCATTAAGCCTAAGCTCCGATGCGCTTGGCACAACCCATTTACTTGCCAGTTACTTGACGCGAGCTGTGTATGTGCGGCAAAAGTAATAAGCGGTGTCTAAGCGGCAAGGGGGCTGTGTTGTGTCTTGCCAAGTTGCCTAATCCTCCTATATTTATATTAAGCTAAAAGCATACTAAGCTAAAAGAAGGTGAGCTATGTCAAATACTGACTTACATCCCATCACTCAAGGTACACCATTGCCTTATGATGTCTTGGATACCGTTCATGATAATGCCGCTTATCCGGGCACCCCACTTGAGATTCGCGGCGGCGGATTTGGGTCGGATGCGGCCGCTCATCCCACCAATGCCAATCAGTTTTACGCCTTGACAGACCGAGGTCCCAATTCAGACTTTAAAGGCAGTCTGGGCGAGGGCAAGCAGTTTTTGGTGCCAAGCTATAGCCCAAAAATCGGCTTATTTCAGGTCGAACCTGAGGGTCAGATTATCAAAGTTAAAGAGATTGTATTAAAAGATAAAGCAGGGCAGCCCATAAGTGGACTGCCTAACCCTAAGGCTTTTGGTGGTACCAATGAGATACCTTATGATGTTCATGGTGAGCCGATGACGAAGGACCCTAGTAGGCCTTATGATCCTCAGAGCAATCCAGTAAAAACCGATCTTAACGGTTTGGATCCCGAAGGGCTGGCGGCATTGAATGATGGCAGCTTTTGGATAAGCGATGAGTATGGTCCGCATTTGGTACATTATGATGCGCAGGGGGTTGAGATTGAGCGGATTAATCCGTTTGGTGCAGATAACCGCAATACCGTTATGGCTGGAGATAAACCCTTGTTATTACCGGCAGAGTTGGCCAAGCGTCGCACCAACCGTGGTATGGAGTCATTGACCATTACCCCAGACCAAAGCACGCTGGTGGGGCTTATGGAGTCCTCAATGGACAACCCCGATAAGCAGGGCAGGCAATCTGCTTTGACCCGACTATTAACGATAAATCTAGTAACAGGGCAGCTTGCGCAATACCTATATCGACTGGATGCGGTCAATCATGTTAACTCAGCACTTGCCGCTATTAATGAGCAGCAATTTTATGTCGCTGAGCATGATCGTCAGTTTCCTTGGCAACAGCCGACTGCCAAAAAGCTGATTTACAAAATTGACTTAGCCTGTGCCACCAACATCAATGACTTTGAGCATTTAACTGATATGGCAGCAAAGTCAGACTTGGCTGTCACACTGACTCAAGATGAGCAGCTTGGACTGTTAATTGATGGCTTAACCCTTGAGCAACTGATTGCAGAAGATGAGGCTAATTGGCAGCTACTGGAGAAGCTGGGTATTTATCCGGTCAAAAAAACATTGGCAGTGGATGTGCTCAAAGCCATTGATTATCCGCATGACAAGCTTGAGGGCATTTGGCTGCGTCAAGATGGTTCTTTGGGGCTATTAAATGACGATGACTTTGCCATCAATGATTCAGACAAAGGGATTGAGCATAAATATCTTGATGCCGAGAAGAGGGTAATAGATGCTAACCGGCTGTACGTGGTCACCCCAAGCGTATGACCGGATAGTATTAGATGAGCTGATTTTTACACAGCTGTGACTTCATATAACATATTACTTATTTTTTGAATAGGTATCACCAAATAGAATGGTTAACTGATAAAATGAATCGCTTACTAAAATAAGCGGCTTAAAAGGAGGGGCGGTCATTAAAAGGAATTTTAAACCATAAGCCGTGCCCCATGACCCTCTTTAACTTAAGTGATAACAATCAAACCTAACTAAAATAAGAGAGTATGCTATGTCACAGCCCATCTATACCATTGCTGATTATCTATTTGACCGAGTAGCTGAAGCGGGTGCCACCGAAATCTTCGGGGTGCCAGGCGATTACAACTTAGCCTTTTTAGACAATATTATTGCTTCAAATAAACTGCGCTGGGTAGGCAATACCAATGAGCTCAACGCCGGTTATGCTGCTGATGGCTATGCGCGCGAACGCCGATTTTCGGCCATGGTCACCACCTTTGGGGTAGGTGAGCTGTCTGCTATTAACGCCACTGCTGGCTCATACGCCGAGTAT
This sequence comes from Psychrobacter raelei, assembly GCF_022631235.3. Lineage (NCBI taxonomy): Bacteria > Pseudomonadati > Pseudomonadota > Gammaproteobacteria > Moraxellales > Moraxellaceae > Psychrobacter > Psychrobacter raelei. The sequence continues at coordinate 3,091,165 of NZ_CP093310.2, read as the reverse complement.
GTGCCGGTGCTGCATATTGTGGGCGCACCCAATACTCAGTTAAGAGATGGCAAGCGCCGCCTACATCACAGCTTAGGTGATGGGGTGTTTAACCACTTTATTAAAATGGTGGAGCCTGTCAGCGTGGCCCGAGCTGAGATTACGGCCGAAAACGCCGCCTCTGAGATTGATAGGGTAATTCGCATGGTGCTAAAAAAGCAGCGCCCTGGTTATTTATTATTGTCACCTGATGTGGCCAAGCTGCCTATTTATCGTCCCACCACTCAGCTAAAAGACAGTGAAGAGGACATCACCAGTCAAGAGGCTTTGGCTGACTTCAAAAAAGAGCTGAGCTGCTATATCGAAGGCAAAGCCACCACCTTAATTGCAGACTTAATGGTACACCGCCTGGGCCTACAATCTCAGCTAAAAGCACTGATAGCCGACACTCAAATCCCCTATGCCACTTTATCTTGGGGTAAGACCTTAATCGATGAGCACAGTGATCGTTGGGCGGGTGTTTATGTGGGTGAGCCCTCGCAGCCTACGGTAAAAGATGCCATTGAAAATGCGGAGTGTTTGATTAAATTGGGTGTTAATTATACCGACACCACCACCTCCGGCTTTACTCAAAAGATTGATACCTCAAAAGTGGTCGATATTCATCAAGAGCGTGCCACAGTAGCCGATAAGACCTTTGCTCCCATCGCCATGAAGGATGCGCTACGAGCACTGCATGAGGTATTAACATCAGGCATTGAGGTGGTCGCCAAGCCACTTATTGCGCCAGTTGATGTGCATCAGCAGCAAGGCGGTGATGATGAGCCACTACTGCAAAAAGACTTATGGCATATTGTGGCCGACTGTTTGGATGGCAATAACTTGGTGTTTGCTGAGCAAGGTACCGCCTATTTTGGCATGAGCGAAGTGCGTCTGCCTGAAGGGGTAACCTTCTATGGTCAGCCGCTGTGGGGCTCTATCGGCTATACATTACCTGCCAGCTTGGGGGCCGGTATAGCATCACCTAACAAGCGTAGTGTGCTGCTTATCGGCGATGGCTCAGCGCTATTGACCATTCAAGATTTGGCGGTAATGATTCGTGAGCAGCTAAACCCAGTGATTTTATTAATCAATAATGCAGGCTACACCGTAGAGCGTGCCATTCACGGCGAAGAGGAGCTTTACAATGACATTCCTGTGTGTGATTGGCAGGTGATGCCTCAAGCTTTTGGTGCCAATCAACACAACTGCTTGACCCTAAAAGCTGCGACCCCAGCTGAGCTAAAATCAGCGCTGTCTCAAGCGGACAAAGCCAAAGATAAGATGGTATTTATTGAAGTAATTACCGGCATGATGGACATACCGCCGTTATTACAAGATGTGGCGGCATCTTTAAAATAAAACCACCGCTTTAACCAAAAAAACCGATACCATCTAACGTGGTGTCGGTTTTTTTAGGTCAATAACAGGGGGTTATATTGGCCGCTTTATTTAGGAGTTTTGGTGCAATGACGACTCTTTTAGAGCACTAAATCACTTTAGAGAAGCGGTTTTTTTCTTTACTTGCCAAATAGCTATCAAATACCATGGCCACGTTGCGGGCAAGCAGGCGTCCCTTTGGCAAAATACGGATACCGGCAGCATCCATATCTATAAGTCGGTCTTGCTGCATCTCACCGAGCTGCTGAATTTCATCAATAAAAAATGTGATGGCATCTATCCCAAATTTTTGATTCAAGTCTTTAAAATCAATGTAATCATGGCACAACAGATTGGAAATCACATAACCACGCAGACGGTCTTGTATGCTGGTTTTGATATGGCGTACCGCCGGCAGTTTGCCGGCATCTACCATGGCCTCATACGCTTTTAAATCTGTGTGATTTTGTAGAATATGAGTAGAGGTATTGCCCTTATTGGCATACAAGGTGCTGTTAATTTGACTGATAGAGGAGACACCAAAGCCCAATAAGTCGCAGTCACCTAAGATGGTATAGCCTTGGAAGTTGCGGTGCAAAATACCATCACGCTGAGCGATGGCCATGCTGTCATCAGGCTTCGCAAAGTGATCGATACCGATGTACTGGTAGCCAGCTGTATTCAACGCGGCTATGGTATCACTGAACATCTCAAGCTTCTCGGCTGGTGTCGGTAAATCCTCCTCTTTAATCTGACGCTGCGACTTAAAGCGATCAGGCAGGTGCGCATAGTTAAAGATGGACAATCTATCAGGCGAGATGTCAATAATGGTCTGTACCGTCTTAGCGAACGTCTGCGGCGTTTGATGCGGCAGCCCATAGATTAAGTCAATATTGGTCGACTGAAAGCCTAAGCGGCGGGTCTCTTGCATCACACTACGGATAAGCGCTTCAGATTGCACTCGGTTCACCGCAATTTGAACCTTGTCATCCAAGTCCTGCACCCCGAAGCTGACTCGGTTAAAGCCCAAACTGCGTAACACGCTCAACGTGGTATCTCTAATCTCTCGAGGGTCAATCTCTACAGAGTAGTCTCCCATTTCTGGGTGCTCATCGCTCACTTGCTCAACTGAGGTGGGTGCAAATTCAAACTGGGTCTGCAAAAACTGCCAAAGCTCAGTCAGTTCCTCATCACTAAAGAAAGTCGGTGTACCCCCACCCAAATGCAGCTGCTTGACATAAGGCTTACCACCTGAGTCAGGACGTTGTAATAAGGCACGCTTTTGTTTTACTTCATTTTTTAGATACGCTAGGTAGTCACCGGCATCGCTGTTCTTTTTGGTGATGATCTTATTGCAAGCACAGTAGTAGCAAAGATGGCGACAAAAGGGAATGTGAAAATAAAGCGATAGGGGCGCATTGGGGTCGCGGCGGGTCAAAACCTCTAATTCAACGCCGGCTTCAATGGGCTTAAACTCAAGCGCAGTAGGGTATGAGGTATAGCGTGGCCCTGAACGATTATATTTATGAATTAACGCCTGATCATATTCTAACTGCGGCATCTCAGAGGTCGCTGCATCAAACTGTTTTTTGGCATAAGGATTGCTAGGAGAAAAATCCGGACGCTCAGTAGATGGGGGAAGACTGGCTTGGTCTGTAAAAATGGCAGAATGAGTCATAAGATTGGCCTTATCGGAGAGCCGATAAACAGGAGCTATGAGGAGAGGGTTAAAATCGAATCAATTATAACAAATTATACTAAGGTAGCTGTAATCTGCCCGGTTTTCTATACCTCTATCGTGTAGGGGGGCTTAGTCAATAGCCAGGTAATAGCAATATAGGAATAGGAGCGACAAGTTATGAGCACTTTTAAGCATAAATAAGGCAAGACCAAGAGCCTAAGGCTGTTAAGGTTGAATTTTTAGAGCGCCTGCTTGTTTTTTAGGCCACCTAACGTCACCAAAGTGACCCCGAGGGCAATAAGTCCTGCACCCCATAGCAGTCCCTCAGGCGGCGCTTCTGCTTGAAAAAATATGGCAATAGGAACCGCAAACAGTGCAGCGGTTGAACCCAGCAAGCTTAGCAGCACCGGCCCGCCGGCTTTTTGTAATAAAAACAGCACTTGAAACTGTCCGGCAAAAACAAAGGACTGCAGTACAATTAGCCCCATTGATACTATCAAAGCCAGTGGATCCTCGCGAGGTAAAGTGAGTGAAAAGTGGGGCAATAACCCCAGCATACCCAATTGTATCGCTGCTGCTATTAGCATCCCAGGCGCAAGGGCACTGGGTGAGGCGCCTGTGGGCCAGCGTAAGGTGCGATACAAATTACCTATGGCAAGCAGCACTGGGCCACACAAGGCCACGATAATCCAAAACACACTGGCATTAGGCGCACCAAGCTTATTAGCAGCCAGTACCCCAGCACCGCTTAATGCTGCGGCTACCCCTGCAGCCCGCATTGGACTAAAGCGCTCCATCTTTAACAAGAGTGCGCCCAAATAAGTCAGTAAAGGCGGCAGTGAGATGATGAGCGCCACAAAACTTGCCCCCACTTGGGGAATGGCTGAGAAAAATATCAAGTTAGAGCCGGCAACACTGACTAAGGCAGCCACAGCATAATACTCAAGACTACGCCGAGTTAAAGGGGGCGGCTGACGGCGCAGCAAAGAGATAACCAATAAGATAAAAGCGGCCCCACTAATGGACCAAAATACAAACGCCAGCGGAGTGAGCCCCACTGTACCAGCGTATTTGGCCAGATTAGTAGATAAGCCAAGCAGAGCGCCGCCAGCAATCAAGCAACCAATAGCCACTTTAATATTCTTGTTCACTGCCGCCTGCTCCTAAACCTACCTTGAGGATCTAAGTCCTTATTCTAACACCATTACTGTCGTTGATAGGATGCGGCTAAGGCCGACATAAATTAATGTGTTTGCAGCTTTGCTAACTGTTAATAAATAATTTATTATGAATGAAACAAATTTAATAATTATTATTTATATAAGGCTTATCATGTCTTTTGCTCAAGTCCATACCCGCTCGGTCGTCGGGCTACATGCCCCTAAAGTTAGGGTTGAGGTACATTTATCGCAAGGCTTGCCTGCGCTCACTATAGTGGGGCTTCCTGAAGCGGCAGTGCGTGAGAGTAAAGATAGGGTCCGCTCGGCATTGATTAACTCGGATTTTCAATTTCCCAATCGGCGATTGACCATCAACTTGGCCCCTGCGGACTTGCCCAAAGAAGGGGCACGATTGGATTTGCCCATTGCTATGGGTATCTTAGCGGCCAGTGGTCAGCTTGAGCCTGAGTGGTTAGAGTCTTATGAGTTTATTGGTGAGCTGGCATTAAGCGGAGAGCTGCGCGAAATATCAGGTGCGCTTGCAGTAGCACGAGCCATAAAAAGCGAAGCCATGGCGGCAAAATCAGATGATAGGGCGCGCAAGCTGATGGTTCCGGCAGGTAATGCCATTGAAGCAAGCCGGATAAGTGGTATGCAGGTTTATGCCGTCAAGAGCTTAAAACAAGTGTGCGAGCATTTGCAGGCAGAAAACAATCCGTTAGGCGTCCACCCAGCAAGCAGCGAACAGGGGTTACTGACAGCCGTAGTGTCGCAAGAGGCTAAGCAGAAAGTGGCTTATAAGGTGGATTTGGCTGATGTTAAAGGGCAGCATCATGCCAGACGGGCACTGGAGATTGCAGCTGCTGGCGGTCATTCATTGTTATTTAGTGGCCCTCCTGGCTCAGGTAAGACCTTGATGGCAGCTCGATTGCCGACCATATTGCCAGACTTAAGTGAAGAAGAAGCGCTGGAGGTCGCCAGCACTTATTCTGTGGCCAATACTGAGTATCATTATGGCACTCGCCCCTTTCGCGAAATTCACCATACTATTTCGGCGGTGGCCTTGGTCGGGGGCGGCTCACGCCCTAAGCCTGGCGAGATTACACTGGCCAATAAAGGCGTTTTATTCTTAGATGAGATGCCAGAGTTTGATCGAAAAGTGTTAGAGGTATTGCGTCAGCCCTTAGAATCAAAGCAAATCACCATTAGCCGGGCCAATCAACAAGCAACTTTTCCGGCTAACTTTCAATTGGTAGCGGCGATGAACCCTTGTCCTTGTGGTTATCATGGTGACCCTTCTAATCGTTGCCATTGTCGACCTGAACAAATTCAGCGTTATCAGGATAAAATTTCTGGTCCTCTACTAGATAGAATAGATTTGCAGGTTAGTGTACCCGCTTTACCGATTAGTGACCTTCAGAATAGTCAGCCAGGTGAGGCCTCACAGACGGTTCGAACACGGGTAACTCGTGCTTATAAACGTCAACAGGAGCGGCAAAACAAACCCAATTGTGAGTTAACCCCAAGCGAAATGGACGAGCATATTACGTTGGGTGACAGTGAAAAACAGCTGTTAGCGATGGCACAAAGCAAACTGAATTTATCCGCCCGTGGCTACCACCGATTATTGCGAGTGGCACGAACCATAGCAGATTTGGCAAACAGTACAGATATAAAAACGCCTCATTTAAGTGAGGCGCTTAGCTATCGTGGCGGCTAGAGTCAATCTATTAGTTTACTTCTCATAAAGATTCCCGGCTCTGTAAGACAAACGTGGTCTTCTGGATTACGCACAGACTCAGATACCCCACCTTGTGGGTTATCAAACTGTAGGTGATAAAACAGATACTCTTCTTTAACCGAACCGCCAGTCTTTACAGTCTCTCCGAATTTCACCTGTGTACCATCTAAGATAAGAGCTTGCTCATTCTGTAGCAAAGAGACCTTGTAAGTAGGATCAAACAGAGGGGTTAAAAGACGGGTCTTATTATTATAAATCTGCTCAAATTTCAAGCAATTGTCTTGCACCACATAGCGACCTGTAACTACGGGATATATGCGCTGCATCAAAAGTGTGGGGGTAAAATAATAAAGTAATAAAGGGGAGGAAGCAGCAGCGGGCAGGGGGTTAGTATTGTCTTTATTAATAATTGTTTTTTCTACAGCGCTTCTTGTATCGGAGCCGATTACAGGTTTAGTGCTATAAGTGACTGATGTAGTTTGACAACCCATAACCAGTGACGACAATGCTACTCCGATAATGGCTTTGCTAAGTGAGATTTTCATAATCAATCCTTTGCATTTATGCGCTATTCATTAATCCCAGCTTCATTAATTGGATTCATTAAATTTAATTTATTTTTTATTATACGACAAAGGTTATTATAAAAACGCCTCATCTAAGTGAGGCGCTTAGCTATCGGGGTGGATAGGGCGATGTTATAAGTTAAATACCACTTATAACAACCGCTGTTATTCATCCGAGGGATCATACGTGGGCGGCTCAGCAGGACGCAATTGTGCGGCATCTTCTGCTGTCACCTTTACGTCAAAGCCATTTAAATCTTGAGCAATATACTGGGTTACCGCCGCCATCTGCTCATCGTTTAACATACCACGGAATGAGGGCATACCTCTAAATCCATTAATCAAGATATCTAGTACATAGTACTTAGACTGCATCTTACTGTTGTTGGCCAATGGTGGATAGTAGCCGGCACCATAGGCGCCTTCACCTTTATGCATATGACAGGCAGCACAAGAGTCGTGATACAGCTTTTTGCCATCTGTGGTGGTATAAGCATGCTCAAAGCCAAACTTTTCATTCCACTTCGTTAAACTGGGGTCTTTATCAAAAGGCGGCACAGCATCCACATCTACGATATGGCGATTAGAGTCAGTCAGCTCAGCTTCGCTCATATATACGCCGCCCCAAGCCCCGTCATTGCGGCTGGCATAGGGGTCAACTTCAGGGGAGACAGCCGTTTGGCTAAAGCTATCCGTGGTCTGGGCTAAGGTGGTGGCCTGTTTATCAGACTGTGACGAGCAGCCTGTTAATACCGCTAAGGCTGAGGTCATAATTAGCATGCCCATATTAGGCAATGAGGGGTAGGTTAGGTGTTTCATATTAAAGAGCCTCTTTATTGTGTAATCCATGACAAATAAGAACAGTCATGGGTTAGACTGCTTTGGCACGTTGGTGTAAGCGATTGGCGGAATCGAGACCCGATAAAATGGCACCTTCTTGCCAAGCAGGAATGTGCGAGCAGTGCTCTCCGGCCAATACGATACGATTATCAATGCTACACAGCGTTTTATAATGCTGATCACGAGTCTCTTTGGTCCATATACCGTAGCAGCCTAAGGTCCAAGGCATACGGTGCCAGACCATGGATGTCCCTGAGCGAAACTCTTTTAGATACTGAGGGTGAATGTGTTTGCCGTAAGCTAAGGCCGCTTCAATACGCTCTTGGGGCGCTAAAGAGTTAAATTTGTAAGAGGTGGGGCCATACCCATAGCCGCCTAGCAATACGCCACTGCCTGATTTGAACATGTCTTGTGATGGATAAGAGATTTGTTTAATCGGCATATCCGTATAGGTTACGCCGCCATAAATCCATTCGTCTTCCTCCCAAAAGCGGCGTTTAAATTCCAGACCTACTTTAAATGACGTCTCATAAGGCACAGCTGCTATGGCATCGCGCATTGGCTTTGAGACGTTAATGGGCAACTGGCTCAATATTGATAAGGGGATGGTACAAACACACCAGTCAGCGCGTGCTGTTTTAACCGGACCGGCTTCATTATTACTATCGACATAAGAGACGGTAACACCAGAATCATCTTGGCGAATCTCGGTGACTTTGGCATTGAGCGTAATCATATCTTGGCATTCACGGGTAAAAGCATCACCGATTTTGCCCATTCCACCCACCGGCTGAAACATCGTAGGGCTGTGCATATAGTTGGTGTGGTTGGCATAAATATCGCCCCATACCCCTGATTGCAAAATATCATCTAAGGGTAGCGGGGTAGAGGCTTGCTCATTGGGCATTAATCCGCCCCCTGGATACACCGAAAAGCCCCGCTGTTTACTGGTTTCAAGGCTCTTTTTATACCTATAGTCTTTGTCGAGTGCGCCCCAGCCCTTTAAGGCTTCTAACAGCTTTTCTTTGTCCTCGCCTGTCACTTGACGGTCTAGGCTACCGACATTGACCGCCTTTGATAACAGCTCAGAGACATGGCCTTGGATGTCATGTTGCACATCACCAAGTCGCTGCGGTGCCCCGTTAAAGTGTTGAGTGCGATGTAAGTAGGCACGGCTGTTTTGTTGAATAAATGGCTGCATCTCAACCCCAAACTTTTTGCAGTAATGAAACACCGCATAGTGGTGGCTGGGCAAGCGCCAAGGACCTGGGTTAAAGTAGTTGCCCTCTTCAAAATCGCAAGTGACCTCCTCACCACCAAGCTCGGTATATCTATCGCCGCCCCTTAAGGTAATACTGCGGCCGCCGCCTCGATTTTGATACTCCAAAACGGTGACTTTATAGCCCGCTTTTCTGAGTTCATAAGCGGCGGTCAAGCCGGCAAGTCCTGCCCCTAAGACTATAATACTGGCCCCTGCTGGCGCCCCAGTAAGTTCAAGCTCTTTTTTAAAGCTAGATTCAGAAGCAAAGCCTAAGGTAGTCATGGCTTGATACATGGCTGCACCACCGGCTGTTTTGCCTATCATGGTGAGCAGCTGCCGGCGTGTGGGCGATTTTAGATTGTCTAGCATGGTCTTATCCTTATTACTTTTGGCCATATGGTTTTTGCCAAAACGATTTTGGCCATTTTATATGTGTTTTTCTTAAATATGCTTTGAGTCAGTTTTTATTCATTTTTAAGCACGGCGACGAAACAGCCAGCGAATCAATAAAACCAATACAATCAGACCAGCGATAATGCCTAATACAGCAAGCCAGCCGGCATTTTTAATCAAAAAAGGGGCGCTGTCACCTCGGTTCAAATGCCCATTAATATCATCAGCAGATACGTCACTATTGGATAGACCGCCAAAGGTAGTACGAACATAGTTGACCACTTGCGCCATTTCTTCTGCGCTCAGCTCGTCTTTAAAGCCTGGCATTCTAGGACGGGTATTGGGCACTTGTTGAATACCGTGCGCCACCACATTAATGACAGGTGCAGGATTGTCCCGTCTGAGACTTGAGATACCAACGATAGGGGCATAACCAGCATCAGGCTGGCCATAACCATTGACCCCGTGACAGCTTGCACATTGATTAAGATACAAAGACTCACCGGGTGATTTGGCTTGAGCGTTGGCTTGCTTGAGATAATCCATCTGCGCCAACAGATCAAAAGTCATGTTGGGGCTATGTTCACTCGGTAAGGCTGCGCTATTAACTGGTTGCACGGTGTCTTCGGTGGTAATGGCAGGTACCGCTTTTAGGTAGCTGGCAATGGCGCTTAAATCCTTGTCACTAAGATAGCGGGTGCTGTTATACACCACTTCATTCATGGGGCCTGAAGCCACCGCTTTTTGATGGATTTTGCCTTGACGCAAATAGGTGACAATGTCCGCCTCACTCCAGTTACCGATACCACTGCTGGCATCAGGTGTGATGTTGGGTGCATGCCAATTGCCCAGCATAGCGCCGCTTAGGTAGTTGTTCATGTCATAACCGAAGGTGGTATTGCGCGGTGTATGACACGTGCCGCAGTGGGCGAGATTATCGACCAAATATTGACCGTATTTTTGGGTGTCATTTAGGCCATCACGGGCTTGCCATTTTGGCATATTGACGATATTCCAGCCGAGCATCACGGTGCGAATATTAAAGGGGAAGGGCAATTGGGTCTTATGCTCAGGCGCTTCATCTACGGCAGGGACCGTCTTAAAGTAGGCAAATAAAGCTGAGATATCCTCGTCGCTCATGGCGTTATAATCAGGATAAGGCATGGCTGGGTATAGACGGTGGGTCGGGGTTTTACCTTTGGTTAAGGCGTTTTTGAAATCTTGCTCGGTGTAGTTGCCGATACCATATTTTATTGAAGGGGTAATGTTGGTGGCATAAATGGTGCCCATCGGTGCCTCGACTGCCACGCCGCCTGAGTAGTCCTCTTTATGACAGCCCATACAGTCGGCTTGACGCGCCACATAAGCGCCGCGATTGACCTGCTCGCTTTGACTGGCATTGTATGAGGGCATAACCTCAGGAGCGGCATGGGCAACGCTCATAGGCAGGCTGAGCGAAGCGCCCAATAATGTGGCCAATACGGTCGGGTTAGCTGCAGGCAGCGCAGGGATGCGGCGTAATCTGACGACGACAGAACGGACAGGCGAGCGGGCAAATAGGGGGGCAATAGGCTTCATAACTTCCTCATTGGGCTAGCAAATAGTGCTGGCTTAAGGGGTGGATAAGGGCGACAACATAACAATAAGGGTCAAATTGGCTTAAAAATAAGACATACACCCATCCCTTAGTGTCGATAAAAAACAACGGTTGACAGCAAGCGGATAAAAGGAGGGGATTTGAATTAAACGAAGCGGTTAAGGAGGGCAGAAAATCACAGCACCATGTGTACTGCTTGTTGTTGATCCTTCATCGCCCCTATCATCCTTGCTTTTAAGCTGCCTTGAGAAAGGCTTAAGGGTGGTCTAGTTATGACCTTACTGAAATTTAACAGAGTTGTAAACACATGGCTCATTTAGTTAACAATTCCTAAACGAAGTCGCTTTAGAGAATATACACTAAGCAAGTGATATCAGCTGATTTAGCCTATCATGCGCTAAAAATAGGCCTGATAAATCTGCACCTAGAATCGAGGCAAACTAGGTTGTATCACTAAAAAGCAGCACATTGGTAAAGACCAAAGTGCTGCTCATAGGTTTCACAAATAGGAGGCATAAACAGGAGCCGTTATGGTTAAAACAGTCCGGTAATGTTCCCCTTCTCATCGACATCAATGTTTTCGGCAGAAGGATGTTTTGGTAGGCCGGGCATCTTCATGATAGGGCCACAGATGACCACAATAAAGCCGGCGCCGTTAGACACACTGATATCACGCACATGAATGTTAAAGCCGGTGGGTCGCCCTAATAGCTTGGCGTCATCGCTGAGCGAGTATTGAGTCTTGGCGATACAAATAGGCATTTTATCAAGCCCCAACGCTTCTAATCGCTTAATCTTCGCTGCCGCTGTCACACTGATATCCACATCATTGGCACCATAAATGCGCTGGGCGACAGTGCGTATTTTATTGACAATAGGCTTGTTACTGTCATACGCAAACCCAAAGGTTTGCATCTGGTCGTTATGTGTCTCTAACAGCGCCAATAAGGTGCGGGCCAAATCCTCGCCACCGGCGCCGCCTTTTTCCCACACCTGAGTTAACGCCACCTCTACTTTTAGACGTTTACAGGCTTTGCGTACCATCTCGATTTCAGCAGCTGTGTCGCTTTCAAATTGGTTGATCGCGACCACCACAGGCAGACCGAATACTTCTTGTAGGTTCTCAATGTGTTTAGTTAGATTGGGCAGTCCTTGCTCAAGCGCAGTTAGGTCCTCATTTTTTAGTGCATCTTTGGCTGCGCCACCATTATATTTAAGGGCACGAATGGTCGCGACCACCACGGCTGCATCGGGGGTAAGACCGGCCAGTCGGCATTTGATATCACAAAATTTCTCTGCACCCAAGTCAGCACCGAAGCCTGCTTCTGTGAGAGTGTAATCGGCCAAATGCATGGCAGTACGGGTGGCAATGACCGAGTTACAGCCATGAGCGATATTGGCAAAAGGGCCACCGTGTAAGATGGCTGGCGTGCCCTCAATGGTCTGTACCAAGTTTGGCTTAATGGCATCTTTTAACAAGGCGGCCATGGCACCATGAGCCTTGAGGTCCTTAGCATAAATGGGCTGCTTGTCTTGGTTATAAGCGACTAAGATATTGCCCAAGCGCTGCTTTAAATCTGCCAAATCAGTGGCCAAACAAAAAATTGCCATGACCTCTGAGGCCACAGTGATATCGAAGCCATCTTCGCGCATTACCCCATCGGCAGGCTTGCCTAGACCAGTGACCGTATTGCGCAGCTGACGGTCATTCATATCCACCGCTCGGCGCCACACCACTTGCTTTGGGTCAATATTGAGCGCGTTGCCTTGATAAATATGGTTGTCGAGTAGGGCGGCAAGTAAGTTGTTGGCCGCACCAATGGCATGCAAGTCGCCAGTGAAATGTAGATTGATATCCTCCATCGGCAACACTTGAGCATAGCCGCCCCCTGCTGCGCCGCCTTTAATGCCGAACACAGGACCCACAGACGGCTCACGTAGCGCCACAACAGTACGTTTGCCGTTTTGGTCTTGATGATGTACACGGTTTAGCGCATCGGCCAGCCCAATGGTGACGGTGGTCTTACCTTCACCGGCTGGGGTGGGATTAATGGCGGTGACCAATACCAGTTTGCTATTGCTCGACTTAGCGGGCATATCAAACACATCATTTGGGTTAATCTTGGCTTTGTAATAGCCATAAGGTTCAATCTTATCTGCTGAAAGCCCTATTTTTTTAGCAATATCAACAATAGGTCTTAATGTGGCATTTTGGGCAATAGTAATATCACTAGGGACGGTCATAATCAGGCCTCAAATAAAAAGGGTCATCTAAAGATAGCAAAAAATATTGGAGGTTATTTATAATTAGGCGCTATTTATATGTGATAAAAGCCGCTAATTTTAGTCGGTCTTGCCATGCGGACGTAGCCATTTGCCAAACCAATTTGATATGTCATCCATAAAGGTATACACCATAGGTATGACAATCAGGCTTAGCAAGGTAGAGGTCACAAGACCACCTAATACCGCCGCTGCCATAGGCTGACGGAAAGTAGGATCTGCTGAGCCCCAACCAAACACCAACGGCATCATGCCTGCACCCATCGCAATGGTAGTCATGATAATTGGCTGCGCCCGTTTGCGGCAGGCATCAAGTAGCGCATCAAAGCGGTTTAAGCCGTGTTCTCGCTCAGCCAAAATAGCATAATCGACCAGTAAGATAGAGTTCTTAGTGGCAATACCCATTAGCATAATAAAGCCAATCATCGAGGGCATAGATAAGCTGCTGTTAGTAATGGCCAGTCCCACAAAAGCACCGCCAATAGATAAAGGCAGCGCCATTAAAATGGTAAATGGCTGCAAGACCTTGCCAAACAAAAGGATTAACACCCCAAAGATACAGATGATACCAACACTCATGGCAATCACGAAGCCGCCGAACAGCTCAGCCATGCTCTCTGCCTGACCTTGGTCAATGAGCGATACCCCATCAGGGATACTGCCTGGCTGCAATGAGGGCAGTGCCTTAACTGCTTTGACCAGACCACCAAGCTCACCGCCTGCTACCTGCACATTGATAGTGATGGCGCGTTCTCGGTCGAAGCGCAAGATTTCTGATGGGCCAGTACCAAAGGCTAAATCGGCCACTTCTGCCACCCGCGCACCAGATTCGGCAGTACTGGGCACAAATAAGTCGCCCAATTGGCTGACATTGTTTTTTGCCTCATCGGGGAGACGCACCACGACGGGTACCTGACGGGTGTCTAAATTAAGCTTAGATAAACGCTGCTCATAGTCGCCCATAGTCGCCACACGTAGTGTATCGGCAACCCCTTGGGTAGTCGCGCCTTGATCTGCCATAGCCATGCGATTGGGGATGATGGACAGCTCTTGGCGAGGCAAGCTTCGGTCACTAGTGACACTGCCGGCTTGTGGCAATGAGCGAATTTCGGTCATCACTTGCTGCGCGGTTTGATCCAGTAGGGCAGGGTTGGTGCTGGTCAGTGAGAAGCTATAGCCGGACTCGCCGCCACTAGACAGGCCCACATCAAAACGGGCGCTCGGCACAGCGGTTAAGGCCTCGGTAATGGCCCGTTCAATCTCGATTTTGGTCGGTCTGGCATTGCGCGGTTCAAGCACAATGTCCATACTGGCAGCGTTCTCTGCACGGCCACCACCGGTGGAGTCCAAGCTGGCTTGCTGTGGGTCGCCAATGACGCTTAATATGCTTTTTACCCCCTCAATTTTTGATACCTTCTCCTCAACCATCTGAGTAATGCGAGAGGTGTCTTCCAAAGTAGCATCTGGGGTCAGCTCAATACCAATACGGGTCTGGTCGATGTCATTTTCAGGAATAAACGTGGTGGGCAGCAGCTTCACCAAAGTTAAGGAGGCAAAAAACAGCACTAGGGTGGTACCAAGCGTAATCCAGCGATGGTGCAATGTCCAGCTCACCGCTTTTAGGTACATCTGCATCACTCGGCCACTTTTTTCGGTGTGGTACTTTTCAGGCCGCAAGATATAAGCGGCCATCATGGGCGTGATAAGACGGGCCACCATCAATGAGGCAAAGATGGCAATGGCTGCCGTCCAGCCAAATTGACGGAAAAACTGTCCCACAATACCGCTCATAAAGGCAGTCGGTAAGAACACCGCAATCAAGGTAAAGGTGGTGGCGACAACCGCCAAACCAATCTCATCTGCCGCCTCCATCGCCGCTTGGTAAGGGGTCTTACCCATGCGTAAATGGCGCATGATGTTTTCGACCTCAACGATAGCATCATCTACCAACACCCCGACCACTAGCGATAAGGCCAACAGACTAATGAGGTTTAAGCTAAAATCAAAAAAATACATCCCCAAAAAGGTGGGTATAACCGACAACGGCAGAGCCACGGCAGCAACAATGGTCGCGCGCACGTTACGTAAGAATAAGAACACCACCACCACAGCCAATAGGCCGCCTTCAATGAGCATTCTTAAAGACGCTTGATAGTCCTCATCAATGGGAGTGGCACGGTCGAACACCTTGGTAATGGTGTAATTGGGCATGTCTTTTTGTAGCCTGGCAAGCTCGGCATCGACCAGCTTGACCACTTCGACTTCACTGGCGCCACGTGAGCGGGTCACGTTAAAGGCCACCACTGTGGTGCCATTAAGTTTGGCAATAGAGGAGACATCAGCTGTACCATCGGTTATGGTTGCCATACTGCCAAGCGCTTGAGTACCCCCTGTAGGCAGTGCAATTTGCAAGTCATTAAGCTCACGCGCCGTTTGTATCCCGCCTAGGACACGAATGTTTTGTTTGCTATTGCCGACCTCTGACTCACCGCCTGAGCTGTCTTGCTGTAGCCCTGTGATTTGTTCAGATAACTGAGTGATGGGCAGGCTCAGCGCATTTAAGCTAATGGGGTCGACCTCAACGCTGATTTCACGCTCAAGCCCGCCGACACGGCTTACCGTACTCACCCCTTTGATATCAGATAAGCGCTTATTAATGATATCGTCCACAAACCAAGATAAATCTTCGGGGCTGATGCCATTAGCGGCCACGGTATAAGTTACTGCGGGCAAGCCTGCGGTGGTTACCTTAGTGATAATAGGATCATTGGCAGCAGCCGGTAAATCGCCTTGTACCTCACCGACGGCTGAGCGCACATCATCTACCGCTTCTTGAATGTCTTTTTCTAACACAAACTCAGTTGCGATGGTCGCCGCTCCAGTTTGTAAGGTGGTGCGCATGTGCTTCACCCCCTCAATACTAGACAGCTTATTTTCAATTTTTTTGGCGATATCATTCTCAAGCTGACTGGGTGCCGCACCGGGTAGGGTGACGGTCACCACCACAGCAGGTAAGTCGATATCAGGGAACTGCTGCACTTTCATTTTCATGAAGCCATAGATACCGCCTAAGGTAAGAAGGACAAATAGCAGTATCGCCACAAGGGGATTTTTTATTGAATAGGCTGAGACGTTGAGGCTCATAAAGAATATCCTGGTTGGACAAATGGGTCGAAATCAGCGGTGCAGTAGATAAACCATAACGTTTAATAAATATGCTTTGAGGGCCAGTATAACTTGAGGACCAGCACAAATAGTCACTGTCGATGCCAAGGACAGGACATCAACATCGATGTCCCTTCGTATCAGCGAATAGATGATACCCTCAAGCTACTTACTTAGCTGGCTCGGGTGTGGCTGTGGCCAAAGTTACCACATCACCGTCACTTAAGAAGCTGCCACCTTGACGTACGATATTGCCGTCACCTTGTAGCGGCTCAAGCAGAACCACACGGTCACCTTGACGCTCACCCAGCTTCACTTTGACTCGGTTGACGCGGTAGATGGTGTCGCGATTTTCATCCTTCACCGCTTTGACCTGCATCACATAATCATAGCCATCTTCACTGACCACAGCACTGACAGGGATGGTCACTTTGGCATCGCTACCAAGCTTAAAGGTGCCGCGTTGATACATCCCTGCGCGCGCATTGGGATTAGGCGCTAAAGCGGCATAAATAGTAATTTGGCGGCTGCCATCTTCAGCAGTGGGTGAAATACGAGTGACCTTACCGGCCACGCTCTTATTATTGGGTAGGCTCACTTCCACCGGCGTACCAATATTGATTTCTCCCACTTTATTAGGATCCACTTGGGCCTGCCACTCAAGCTTGCCCTCCTCGATAATGGTGAACAAAGGTTCAGGACCAGGAACGCTGCCAACATTGGCATTTTTTTCGCTAATGACCCCGCTGACGGGTGCCACTACTTTGGCATTTTGCATATTTAGGTTTTGATTGTTCAAGCGCGCCTTAGAGGCAGCCACAGAAGCGGCAGCTTGATTGGCAGTGGCCACATAACGATCAGCTTCTTGCTGGCTAATGGCATTAATCTCTAATAAAGGTAGTACCCGCTCGGCATCTCGCTTGGCCAAGTCATAGCTAGACTGAGCTTCTGCCAGCTCAGCTTGAGACTGAATAATTTGTTGACGCATGGCATCGGTATCAAAGACGGCCAATACCTGTCCTTTTTTGACTCGGGCTCCCTCTTGTACCAGAACCTGATCAATGGCTACCCCACTTACTTTTCCGCTCACACTAGAGGTAGTCTCAGGACTGATGGTACCGTCTGCTGAGATGTCATTGGCCACACTTGACTGAGTTGGGGTAACGGTTTCAACCGTCAGTACCGGCTTTTGATTGACCGGCTTTTCTATTTCAGTGATACCAGTAGCTGTACCGCCTTCAGGCACGACAGATCTCTGCGTTTCTGCGCTGTTGTCTTCAAGTTGCTTTTGGCCCCACATACGACCAGCAAATAGACCAACCGCCAAGGTCAATAAAATAAGGGGTAATACCCATAGCCAGTTTGGTTTGGCTTTGGTTTCTGCGGCAGTATAAGGCTTGAAATCATCAGAGCCTTGGGTAGCAGCAGCTGCATCCACCTTAAGCTTAGTAGACGCCTCATCAGGGGTCTTTTTATTGGGATCAGAATAAGAAGTCATATTAGTCTCGCAAACACTGGGGTTTGGATAAATAAAAAATAATTTAAATTATACGTTAAATATATCTCTTATGTTTAGAGCGATATCGTAGTAAATTTTTAACGCTATTATGAAGTACAGTTAAACTAAATCTGGGTGTTGTATGATGCTATGAAGCTTGGGTCTATAAAACTGTCATTGTAAAAACCAGAGCTTAATAAAAAGAATTTTTATATCAAAGCCCTTTATTTACTAAGCTTGTGGCTATAGCAGCAATATATACCAAAAAATAACAGTCAAGTAAGTAAGCGCGCTTAAAAGCTACAGCTGGCAAGAAAAACTTTACAAAGCCACTCTAAAAATTGCAATGGGTGCTCGTATACTAGAAAACGAAATAAAAAGCTTGGCCCATAAGTTAATTCCAAAGGCTCGTTTATATTTTTTTATACTTTCACTATTTTTATACTTTCACTATGAACGGACACGTTTAATTAGGGATCACGACATTTAGGCGATATAAATCGCTTTTTTTAATCGGTCATTGAGATAGCTCAGCCATGAGCAGTTACCAAGTGTGCTCAAAGCTTAGATAACTGTTTAGGCTTAACTATTAACAGACTGTTCAATAATTATTTATTAAAAACTACTTTAGCATAAAATAAAGTATGGAGAATTACTATGAAAGCGATCAATACGGACACGCAAACCAAAGCTGCAGCCAAAAAAGGCTTGATGGTATCTACCTTAATAACAGGTGTATTGGCACTATCAGCTACCGCATTTGCGGCAGCCCCCGCTCAAAACCCTGCCGCTGCTCATGCAGTAACCACCGCTCAAGCCAATATGGATATGGCTGGTGATGAACTAGAAGCTGATGATCAGCGCAATTATGACGCTGATACCCAAGCCGATGTAGACACTGCAGAAGTAGACGACGGCACAGCTGAGCAGCAAGCGGCTATGAGACAGATGCCACACACCACCCAAATGTCGCAGGATGCCGCCGACAAAGCGCAAGATGATGACACCGCTCAAGCAACTGCAGTGACCCGAGCGCAGCAAAACGCTGCTCAAGCTGGAGGTAGCACCAATATGACTTCTGCATGGGGCGAAGGTGAGGGCATGACTGCACAGTCGACAGCCATTACCTTGCAGCAAAAGATTAAGGACAAGCGTGGTGAACTACAAGCCACTCAGCCTGGTCAAGTAGAGGTTCAAGAAAACCGCCGTATTAGAGCGCAGTAGGCCTTTTATGAAGCAGTAGGCTTTTTATCAAATAAAAAAATAGCGTGTTATCCAAACTTTGCCCCTGAACTAGGGCATATCAAGTAAAGATAACCGACCTCAATAACTTTATTGGGGTCTTTTTTTTGTTAGGCCCGTACTTTTTTGATCAGTGCTTTTTTCCAGCTTTCCTCTAAGCAGTCTATGCCAAGCCAAGGCTCAATAATGCTGGCCTCAATAGGCTCTTTGCTATTGGTAAGCTGCCAAAGCGATTGTAAAGTGGCAAACGGATAAGGGCGCTCAATCAAATAGACGGGCATACCGTTATCAATAACCCCTTCTTTGACCACCTTAAAGTACCAGCCAGAGAGACCTTGCTGGGTGATCCAAGAGGCGATATTTCTATGACTGGCCGTCACCCCAATTTGATCATTAATCTTATAGCAAGGCCGTCTAGGCTGCACGATGCAAAGCTGTACAGCACTCTCGCCATCTCCATATTGATAGACATCGCCGATACATACGTTTGCCTCAGTTAAATTGTCTGTACCTAAAACGGGTGTGGTGGTTAAATTTTCACCCAATAACCCCGGTTCAAGCTTAAGCCCAAATTCAATATTTAGCCTATCATAAGTGGCCGTAGACATCTGATGTACTGCCTTTAGGTGCCCGCCATGATGGCGCCGATCTGCCTGCTCATCGCTCACAAGCCCCATGTAATTGATGGCGACTGGCTGCTTAACAGGGATTTTATTAATGGCGCTAAGCTGCTCTCGAGTGAAGGGCATGGCTTTTCCAGCCCGTACACAGCTTAGTGTGGCGATATGCAGGGGAGGGCTAATGGGGGCGCTATCTGATCCTGGTGACAAGGGTGAATGTGTCATAAATAGATATACTCTCTAAGATTATGAGGCTTTTTACTATAACAAACAGCACATGGGTTTATCGATCAATTTAAAATCATCACTTTGACTTCCTCCCCTCGCTAAACCGAGGGGATTCCTACAGCTAGACGGTCAAGCCCGACCGCAAGGATGTTCTTAGCAGCATTGATATCTCTATCATGCCATGTGCCACACTCAGCACACCTCCATCCTCTTATTCCAAGACCTGCTCTACCTTTTGGACTACTACCGCTTATTTTAAGGCAGCACGAGCAGGTCTGGGTAGTGTAACTCTCATCCACTATCTCAAGCTGACAACCTGCATACTTGCATTTATATTCCAGTTGTCTTTTGAGTTCAAACCATCCTGCATCGTATGTTGATTTAGCCAGTTTGGTTCTCTTACTTGTGAATGATCGGGATTTAACATCACCAACCACAATTAAAGCATTGCTCTGCACTAACTTGGTGGTGAATTTATGAATTAATTCTAATCTTGAGTTTTTGATCTTGGCATGGATTGCTTTGACTCGCTGTTTGTTTTTCGCTCTTTGAGCTATTGCAAGCTTTTTAGCCCACTTTTGCGTTTGTTTGGTTGTCAGCTTGTCACCGTTTGAGGTGGTAGCAGACTGCTTTAAGCCTAAGTCAATACCAACGCTGCCTTTGCCACTTGCTTGTCTAGGAAAATCTTTGACGGTAATACAGGCATACCAACGATGACGGCTGTCTTGCACTATCTCAAGCGTGTTAATTTGATACAAAGATAGATTATAGCTATCAAAGAGGTCTATGATGAGCTTTTGACCTTTAGAGAGCGATAGCTGTATGGTTGATTTAAGTGCTTTCTTTCCTGTTTGTCTGCTACGTAGATACTTGATAGCAGACTTTTTAAAGGGTATCCAGCCTAGGCTTTTGCGTTTGGCATCGGGTCGGTTGGTTCGCCAATTGAGTTTGGCTTTTTTAAATTGTTTGCGAGATTTGGCATGAGTTTCGTTGATGGCTTGCAAAGTTTGCGAGTGTAAGCCTAAATACTCACCACTGCCTTTGGTGTATTGGCTTAAATCATAGGCCGAAAAGTACTTACCTGTGCGTCTTAAATGCTCAAAGCTTAACGCATTAACATAGTTCCACCCATAGTTAACACTCCCAGCTAGTTTGTTTAGCTGGTTTGCATGTTTGTCTTTGATGCGTAGCTTGAGTGTTTTCATAGGGTCAGTATGGCGAGGTTAATTTTAACTTGCAATACTTTAAGTGCTGATCACGACAGTGTGTGTCGCCTTATATCCACCCCCTGAAGTGGGTGGTTTTACGGCGACCGGTGATAAAAAAACGCACCTTTTAAAAGTGCGTTTTTTAAATAGAGTGTCAACCATTTAATTAGAAGCGGTAACCGACCCCTAAGTAGCTGATATAAGGATCAATATCAATCTTAGAAACTGCTTTAATTAATTGTTCGCCGTTATCGTTAGAGACGGTGATGGTGCTGTCGCTATCCAACTTAGCATAAGACAATGATCCTACGGCAAACCAGCTGTCATCGAAGTCATAGGTAGCACCGACAGTGACAATAGGTGCCCAAGCACTATCAGCCTTAACTTTTACGTGCATGCCACTACTAGAAGGTGTTGTTCGACCGTCAGGACCATCGTATTGCAAAGAGGTACCGGCATTGCCCTCTTTGATGTTTTGAATCATATGGCCAGCATCCACTAAATCTTGACGAATACCTGAATTTAGTTTTAAGTCGTTAAAATAGGCATACATCACACCTGCGCCTACATAAGGACGGAATTTATTAACCCCTGATTTACCAAACTTATAATGTAGCTCTGTGGCCGGCAACCAAGCACGTGCAGTAGAGGCTTTGCTGCCTTGTGATAAATCGGTAATCACAATGTCATCTTTAATATTAAAGTCACCAATGGCTCGTTCGGCAATACCTGATGGGGTTACCACACCTCTAAAAGGTGCAACCACAGTACCTTTACCTAAGATGTCGACTTTAGGCGGAAAGCCAGCCTTCACCTCTACTGACCAGTTATCATCTATATGATAGTTTAGTAGCATACCCAAAGTATCTACATCATCTGATTCAAGACCTGTGCCAGGTGTCGCAAATTTTTGTAGACCGTTAATCACAGTTGTACCTGACAAATTACCTAAAGCGGTATTGGATAAGTCAGTATTGTCGTCACCCGGAAGGCTCAAGCCGCTATTAATTTCATTAAATCTTGCTTGGTTTTCAGCAGCACTGTCTAGGCCTTGGTCTGGATCGAGCACCCGTTTTACGGTGCCTGATCTCACGCTACCATTGTTGTGGCTTGTACCATCTGATATCGCAGTGGTATTTTTAACTGGCGTAGCATCACCGGTTGGATTTGCATGCAACCAACCTGCTGAAACTGAGAAGCGCTTGAAGCTTCCATCGGTTTCTATGTATTTTGAATAATCAAATTGAGCCATAGCTGAATGGCTAAATAGTATAGGTGCAGCTACTGCACAGGCAAAAGAGAGGGGTTTGTTCATAATACGTCCTTGTAAATATAATGTAGGAGTAGGCTTTGCCGCCAATTTAATAAATAGCTGAAGCTACCTATATAGTGCTTAGTCTCCACTAGCACCTCATAACGCTAAGGTACTGAGTTATTGTAAAGACCAAAACAGAGTGAGCGGTCAACTTCCGTGCAGACGGCCCTGCTAAGCATTCACTTATTAAAACAATTATTATGTATTTATAGCTTAAATCATTAAAAATTGTTTCAACAATTACTTCATTCTAGAAAACTTAATAATGATAGTCAATCATTGTTACTAAAATAAATTATAAATAAGTTTGTAAAAAAGCTTATATAATACAAACACTAATGCACAGTTGTACACTAAATTTCATGGGCTGTGTCCTTATAATAGTGATAAATTTATCTTAAGTATAGCGAGTATGACACCATCAGCTTTTTAGCAAAGGAATATGATATGACCACCACAGTACCCTCTGATGCAATACCATCTGCACCAAGCTCTAGACCGACAAAAGATCACAGTAAAGCGATAGCTGAGCTAAAAGCACAATTTGGTGACAGGCTTAGTACCAATCTAACCACCCGTCAGCAGCACGCACATACCATGACGTGGCTTGAGAGTCAGCCGGCCGATGCGGTGCTTGTGGCCCGTGATAAGCAAGAAGTCGCCCAAGCGGTGGCTATTTGTAATACTCACAACATGCCAGTGATTGCCTTTGGTATTGGCTCCTCCTTAGAGGGGCAGCTAAATGCCCCTTATGGCGGTCTGTGTATCGATATGAGTGAGATGAATGAGATTTTGCAGGTCAATAGTGAGGACTTAACGGTAACGGTCCAGCCTGGGGTGACCCGTGAGCAGCTCAATCACTATTTGCGTGATACAGGGCTGTTTTTCCCGATTGATCCTGGGGCTAATGCCACTATCGGTGGTATGGTCGCCACTCGCGCATCAGGCACCAATGCGGTGCGCTACGGCACCATGAAAGATGTGGTATTGGCACTTGAGGTGGTCACTGCTGACGGTAAAATTATCAAGACAGGCTCGCGTGCCAAAAAGTCAGCCGCAGGCTATGACTTAACCCGCTTGATAATCGGCTCAGAGGGTACGTTAGGTGTGGTCACTGAGATTACTCTAAAGCTCTTTGGCATCACAGAATGTGTCGGCAGTGGGATTTGTCATTTTCCCACGGTTGAGGCGGCGTGTGAGGCGACCATGATGACCATTCAAATGTGCTTACCGATAGCTCGTATTGAGCTGTTAGATACCTTGCAGGTCAAAGCGTGTAATCAGTACTCTAACCTCACGCTAAAAGAGATGCCGACCTTATTTGTGGAGTTTCATGGTAGTACAGCTGGCGTGCAAGAGCAGGCACAGATCTTTAATGATATTGTTGAAGAATGCGGCGGCTCAGACTTTGCGTGGGACAGTAATGAAGAGGCGCGCAAAAAGCTGTGGCATGCCCGTCACAACGCCTATCCTGCCAGCCGTGCGTTACGCCCAGAGGCTCAAGCCTTATCAACCGATGCCTGTGTGCCTATCTCAAGGTTGGCCGAATGCGTCAGCGAGACTGCCAAAGATATTAAAGAGGCTGGCATGATTGGCCCTATTGTCGGTCACGTAGGCGATGGTAACTTTCATGTATTGCTACTCGTTGACACCGACAATCCTGATGAGGTGCAGACGGCTGAAGACTTGGTCGGACGCTTGGCAAAACGTGCCATCGATATGGATGGCACCTGTACTGGGGAGCATGGTATTGGTCAGGGAAAGCGCAAATATATGGCGTATGAACATGGCGATGCCGTAGGGGTGATGCAGGCCATTAAGCACGCACTTGACCCGAATAATATCTTAAACCCCGGCAAGATTTGGCCGTAAGCCCAGCTTTAAGATGTAAGGCTGCTTGCTTTATAAATCCAGTTGCTGCTTATAGACCGCGGCATCGGCGGCTGAAAAACAGCAATAAATCACCTCTGTAATCAGAAGCTGTGATACCGAAGCTTGCTGGATACTGTCTATCACGCTATTAATAGCAATGTCTGTGGCCTGCTCGATAGGGTAGCCATAGACACCGGTACTAATGGCTGGGAATGCAATGCTAGTAATATCATTATCTACTGCCAATTGAATGCTATTGCGATAACAGCTGGCAAGCAGCTCAGGCTCACCTTGATTACCGCCATGCCAAACAGGGCCTACGGTATGAATGACATACTGGGCCGGCAGCTTAAAGCCTGGGCTGATTTTGGCCTCCCCAGTCGGGCATCCGTTTAAGGTACGGCAATAGGCGACAAGCTCAGGCCCTGCAGCGCGGTGAATGGCGCCATCAACCCCGCCACCACCGAGCAAGCTTGAATTGGCAGCATTGACAATGGCATCGACTTTCAATGTCGTAATATCTGCTTGAATAAGGGTTAGGGTCACTGGGTGCTCACGATTGTGATCATCTTTGGTATAAATTTGTTTTTGAAATAAGATAGCGGGGGCATTCATAGTTAACTCCTACATTTGAGATAGTGAAGAAAAGTATTTTTATCCGATTAATAATAATCGATAAGCGGTCTATTAATTTTCTAGGTTGAGCCTATTTTGTATAAGACTGTCCATTTTGGCCTTTACTTATTAAAGCGGCTGCTTCTAAAAACCGCTAGAATAACCTCGTAGCAAACCGTGCTGTGTTTGTAAACGCTCTATATAATGCGTTTGTGCTTGCTCTTGTGACGACTGCTTTTTGACCCTATTTTCGCTGCCCTAGGAATGATGTTATGACCTCATCGGCCTCTGCCCATGTTTTACCTGTCTTTGTGCGTGACTTTTTTAATAAATATCTTATCGATGCCTTTACCGGTATGGCGTTAGGGCTGTTTGTCACTTTAATCGCGGGGCTTATTTTCTCCCAAGTGGGGCAGGCGTTAGAGATGCCGCTGCTGATGGATTTGGGCAAGCTGGCCTCTATCTTGATGGGCGCAGGCATCGGTGTGGGCATTGCCTATTATCTCAAGGCGCCGACACTGGTGGTGTTCGCCTGCTTAGTGGCCGGCATGATGGGTGCACACTCTGAGGCGTTAATGGCCGGTCAATTATTCACGCCGCAAGCGGGGGCGCCTGCTACCTTTTTGGCCGTACCAGGCAATCCGATCGGCGCTTATTTGGCCACTGTCTTTGCCTACCGTGCCGGCAGCTGGATTCAGGGTAAGACCAAGCTTGATATTATCTTAGTGCCTTGGGCAGTAGGACTGGTGGCGTTGGCAGTGTGCGCTTGGCTCAATCCACCTGTGGTCAATTTGGTTAACAGTATTGGTGACGGTATTGCGCTGGCCACGCAGTTGCAGCCATTTATGATGGGCGTGGTCATCGCTGTGGTGGTGGGCCTGCTGCTGACCATGCCGACCTCAAGTGCCGCCATTTGTATTGCCATTGGGCTAGATGGTCTGGCCGGCGGTGCAGCGGTAGTCGGCTGTGCGGCGCATATGATTGGCTTTGCGGTGGCAAGCTTCAAAGACAACGGCATCAGCGGCGTCATTGCCCAAGGGCTTGGCACCAGTATGCTGCAAATTCCCAATATCTTCAAAAAGCCGATTATTTTGCTGCCAGTTGTGATTGCCAGTGCCGTTGTCGGACCCATAGCAACTACTGGTTTTGGACTCATGAGTACCGCCAGTGGTGCTGGTATGGGGACCGCGGGTTTTGTGGGAGTATTTGGAGTGCTTGAGGCATCAGCAGGTAGTCTAACGCTCAGCAATATTTGGCTGGCAATTGTGCTGTTGATGTTTGTGTTACCCGCACTAATCGCTGGGCTAGTGGCGTGGTGGATGCGCCGAATGGGCTGGATAGCGCCAGGAGATATGACATTACCCTAACCAATCGTTACCGTTATTTACGCAGTGCTTTGTTAATATAAAACCACATCACTCTCTATTTAACCTTAGCCTTTAACCCCAGCTATTTAACGATGATTAACTGTATTTATTTAATAATAAGTTATTTAGAGCACATTAAAGGTGAGCATGTCAAAATTGAAGACATTAAAATAAAAATGCGTGTCAGCCAGTGTGCCAAAAAAGCGGTTAATTAGAGGCCTATACTAGACTAGGAGATCAATGTGGATACCGAACAAATTGTTAAAAATTATCTGGACACACTCAATATTGACCAAGATATCAAAAGCTTAGAGGATATCTCAACGCTGGCAAAAGCCCATTTACAAACTTATGCCTTTGGTAATCCCAAGATTTTACTTGGTGAGGCGATCCCCATTGATTTAGAGTCTGTATATAACAATCTAGTGGTCAGTAAAAGAGCCGGCTACTGCTTTGAGCATAATAAGCTTATGTATGAAGTGCTTAAGGCCAAAGGCTTTGAGGTGACTCAACACCTTGCTCGAGTGGTGAACAACCAATCTCCACCTACCATTCCTATGACGCATCGTGTGACTGTCTTGTATTATCAAGGTGAGAAGTATTTGGTGGATGTGGGTGTTGGATTTCGAAGCCCGACGGTGGTTATCAAAATAGGTGACACCCAGCCGACGCTGAGTCATTTAGGTATTGAATACAAAGTGTTGCCTGTGGATGCAGACAAAAACGTGTATACCATGCAATTAATGGAAAAAAATGAGCCTTACAATGCCACTGCCTTTGATTTGATTGAAAATATCGATGCAGACTTTGAGGTGGGTAATTTTTATTGTTATATGAATCCTGAGGGCATATGGCGTAATAACTTGGTTGTCTCCTGCTATGGCGAGGATGTGATTTATTCGCTCAGAAACACTGATTATTTTAAGATTTATGCAGATCATACCGAACAGGTGACCATTACTGAGCTTGAGCATTTTATTGATATTATGCAAGATGAGCTCAATGTAAACTATAGCCGAGATGAATTAGCCCAAGTATTTGAGGGCTATGTACAAGACAAAGCCGAGCACTGATTCATAGGCGTTAAGTAAAGCGATGAAAGTGATGACAGGGTGACATAAAACTTGTACCCTGTCTTTTTTATGCCTTTTTATTTAAAGCGCGAACCTATTTGAAGCACAAAGGATATCAACATGGCCAAAAATGCCTTACAAGCCCAACTCTTAAAAGCAGGGTTGGTGGATACCAAAAAAGCCAAAAAGCTAACCAAACAAGCTGAACATGCCAAGCGTACTGGCAATGCCCCCGATGCAGAAATCAAACAATCAGTGGCAGAAGCACAGGCCGAAAAGCTCAAAAAAGACCAAGCTCTAAATCAGCAAAGACAGCAAGCACTAGAAGAGAAAACCCTAAGAGCCAATATCGTACAGATGATTCATCAGTATCAGATTACAGACACTCAAGGTGATATCGAATACCGCTTTGTTGATGACAGCAAAATCAAAAAGATGCACATCACCCAAAAGCTGTTTGATCAGATTGTTGCCGGTCATGTCAGTATTGCCCGCTTAGAGGAGGGGTATGCATTGTTGCCACGTCCGTTAGCCGATCGTATTAATGAGAAGCTAGAAGGGTTTATTGTTGAGTCTAATGACAAGGCGCAAGATGAGCCTGCTGAAGATGATCCGTATGCTGCTTATGTTATCCCTGATGATTTGATGTGGTAAATCAGTCATTAGCATTCATGGTTTGGCGTTCGAGGCAGACAAGAATGGTGTGAGGTTTTTTTATTTAAAGCGATTACAGTAATTAGGTAGTGCAATTTAATATTACATTCTAAATACAGTAGTCTCTTGTTTTAAAAATCTAATTTGATACTATCGATATAAGTCATTATTTATCGTTGTCAACCTAGCAGATGTTAAGACTCTGGTTGCTGCGGTAAATAATAACTTTAGGTAAAACATTACCTGATAGGTTAAACATAAGATATTTAATGATAGATTTATAAAATAAATATAAGGAAGCCATCATGTCTAAATCTGATATTAAAGCGCTAAAACAAGAACTGAAAAAAGACATCAAAAAAGCTAAGAAAAAAGTAGAGAAAAAGGTCAAAGAGTTAGATAAGCTAAAAGACCAAAAAAAGAAAGAAAAAGCTAAGAAAGACAAAAAAGCTAAGAAAAAATAAGCGCCATTAATGGTTTATTAAAAAAAATAGGATAGCGAAAGCTGTCCTATTTTTTTATTACCTGCCGATCGTGGCGCTAAGCGTAAAGTAATGGCAACAGCTTAACGGCCAAAGCGAAGCCATTTATCATGAACGCGGTGCTGCTTGAGCATCATACGGTCGCTTAGATAGTTATTAGTCACATACCAAGGATACCGGTCGCCTTGCTTGGGTAGGGTGTTTTGGGCCCGCTGAATGTAGCCGGCGCTCAGTGACCCCATGACTGTATCTGGCAGTCGGTTGGCCTGTTCACCATCGGTAGCTACCGCATCGGGGATGACGCTTTTATAGCCGTAATGATGCATGTGGCGTAACAATCGGGTCAGATAGGCCGCAGCGAGGTCAATCTTGAGTGTCCAAGAGGCATTGGTGTAGCCGAACAACACAGCCATATTAGGAACGCCCTCTAGCAGCACCGCTTTGTAACTCATGCGCGCACTGACATCAAGAGCTTTGCCATCTATAGTAAGTTTAGCGCCTCCAAGCATTTGCAGCTTGAGGCCTGTGGCGGTGATAATAATATCTGCAGGCAAATGACGACCAGAAGCCAGCTGTATACCGTCCTTAGTAAAGTGATCAATATGGTCTGTCACCACATCAGCATGACCTGTATGCATCGCTTTAAATAAATCACCATCTGGTACAGCGCATAGACGCTCATCCCACGGATTATAATCAGGCACGAAATGGTTTAATGCCACACCGCTGCCTTTAAGTGCATATTTATTACGCTGGGTGAGGATGGTTTTTAAGAGTTTGGGCGCCACTCGAGATAATCTATATAGGCTTTGCTGCAGCAGTATGTTACGACCTCGAACTAGGCCATAGGCAGCATTGGGCGGTAATTTAAATCGCTCGGTGAGTAGAACATAGCTTGGATCTTCACTTGGGATGCTGGCGATATAAGTGGGTGAACGCTGCAGCATGATGACCTGCGCCGCAACTTGTGGCTTGGCAGGTGAAGCAGAAGCCAAATAAGCGTCTTGACTTAGTAGCGCGGGTACCAACGTCACCGCAGTGGCCCCACTGCCAATGACCACCACCCGTTTATTGTCATAATCAATGGTCTCATCCCACAGCTGTGGGTGTACGATTTTACCGTTAAACGCTTGCTGTCCCTTAAAAACAGGCTGATAACCTGCGTCATAGTCATAATAGCCCGTGGCGCCAATGACAAAGCGGGCGGTGATATGGCGGGTTTGCCCTGTAGTGACGTCGGTGAGCTGAGCCTGCCAGTATTGGTGCCGGCTTGACCAGTTTAATGCACTCGCTTCGGTATTAAACTGTATCAAAGGCTGTAAGTTTTCTTCTGTAGCAGTGTCTTCAATATAGCGCTTAATTGAAGCGGCATCCGCCAAGGTCTTTTTGCCCAGCCAGGGGCGGTGAGCAAAACCAAAAGTGGTCATGTCGGAGTCTGAGCGAATGCCAGGGTATTTAAATAAATCCCAAGTACCCCCAATGGCGGCTCGCTTCTCCACAATGGCGACTTTTTTGTGTGTAATCAGTGGGCTAAGTAGCTTGTCGCGCTGTAGATGACTGGCTGTTGCAATGCCGGATACGCCTGCGCCTATAATTAACACCTCAAGATCAGGCTTTTTATTAAAGGGTAGCGCCGGCAGCAGTCTGCGTGCCGAAGCGGCGGCGCGTTTGGGTAAGTTGGGTAGTGCCGGCAATTGCGGTAAATACTGTGTCCGTATTGAAGCTAATCCCAAAGGGGCAGCGCTGTCAGCTGCAGTATTTGATGCAGTTAGAACAGGTATTAAGCGCTTAATAGGGGAGAAAATGGGCATAAATCATCCTTGAGTTAAACTGGGGTAAAGACAGGTACTGAGGTAACTGTAGCTTAACACACCGCCACTCAGGCCATAAGCCATCCTTTGTTGAGAGCGGATATTTATCGATCAGCAGTTGATATCATGCCCAAAGATGGCCATGACAAAAAGCTGTGCTATAACCCCCTGACAGTATACCCATAAAAAAAGCGCCTTGAGCGAGCAATCAGGCGCTTTTTTTAGGTGTTTAGACTTGAGGTTCGGCCAGTTTTTTAACAGATAGGTTTAATGACAGATAAGTGCCGAATAAAATTACCACCGAGCCCACAATGGCAAAGATATCAAGTGATTCACCGAGTAATATATAGCCAAAAATAATGGCAAAAATGGGGATGACCAAGGTGATGCTGGTGGCGCGTACTGGACCAATACTTTTGATCAACTGATTCATAAATATCAGTGCAATCGCAGTGGATAAAATACCAATACAAATCACCGAACCCCAAGCTTTGGCGCTAATAGAGTGATGATAGGGGAAATTATAAATAGCGACCGGCAGCATCACAATACTGGCCGTAATCAAGGTGCCGGCCGTAATGGCGATGGGAGAGATGTGCTCTAGATAGTTGCGGGTGAGGTTGGCGCCGGTGGCATAGCCAATACAGGCAAACAGCGCAAAGCTCATGGGCCACAATTGGGACTGTAAGCTGCTATGATCGCCGCCACTGCTGTGCATCATCGCCAAGAAATTTTCACTCATCAAAATAAACACGCCAATGACCCCAATGACAAGTCCCAGTATTTGTTTTTTTGACAGTTTATCATTGAAGAACAGGCTGGCCATTACCCCACTCATCATCGGGACAGAGGCGTTTAATACCGCCAGTACACCGGCATTAACCGATTTTGCGGCATAGCCGAACAGCACGAATGGAATGGCAGTAGAGCATAATCCGATAATGGTCAGTAGCTTCCAGTTAGCCAAAATGCCTTGACGGTTTTTTGGGTTTAGTAGCACAAATAAAAGCATGGTTATCCCCGCCAGCTCCAAGCGAATACTGGCAAAGGCAACTGAGCCAAATTCAGGCACCCCAATGCGGTAAAATATAAAAGACAACGACCACATGAAGGCCAGGGTAATAAAGGTTATGAGGTCACGTTTGCTCACAAAAAATCCTATGGCCATCTAAATTAGACAGCTGTATAAAACAGCAGAAAACTTGCTATTATAGGCCGGCTTGTGGGTCATGGATATGGGATTAACAAAATATAGCCAAATTCAAGCTCTAAAACAGTCTCATCGCTCTAGCCATCAAGCCAAGAGCAACCTAAGTGATGCAGAGCGCCAAGCGAAAAAAGCAGCAAAAGCAGGCTCATAATGGCGGCGATGACACTCCATGATGACAGTGTCTACAAAAATGATGCCTACAAAAATGATGGCTACAAATAAGTAATCTGTAAATAAGTCATCCCTAACCCATAAAAAGTGCCTCAGTCCATTCAGAACTGAGGCACTTTTTTTATGGCAAGGGTGAACTTAGAAGCGGTAAGTGATGCCGGCATTAAAAGAGCGTTCTGCCAGCGGCATATGCTCGACAAGGTAGGAGCTGTGATTGTAGGCTAAGTCATTTAATAGGTTAGAGACTTGTAAGAATGCGGTATAATCTTGCGGGCCGGCACTGTGATAAGTCACTTTGGCATCTACCATATTATAGCTGGGCGTAGTGTGCTCAAACTCTGCCACCTTATTTTGCTCATAACGGTGATAGCCTGACAACACCACATCAAATTGATTGAACTGCGCAGTAATGTCGCCGCCGACTCTAGGCGCAGCCAGTCTGGGTGCATACTTACTGCCGAGTTGTTTGTCTTTTAGCTCGATAATGGCAATATCTGAAAAGCCGCCAATACTAATATAATCATTTAAATAATAGCGTGCTTTAATTTCACCGCCATAGTGTTTGGCATCTGATTGATGATAATCAACCAATCTAAAGCCTTTAGACTCCCCATCGGTCACTAAGTCTTGAGTTTTTGCATAGATATAGTCGTCTGTATCGTTATAAAACACAGAAGTACTCAGATCAAAGTTTTTATTATTGTCATAGCGAAGGCTAAGCTCGATACCATCGGTAGACTCTTTATCCAGCTGTAGGTTACCACGCTCCCAAGTATTGGTAGCCAAGTGAGCGCCATTGGCATACAGCTCTTGAGAGGCAGGCAGTCTTTCAGAGTGACTGACGCGAGCGGATACTTGGGTCGTCGGTGTCAGGTAACGCCCAGCTTCTAAACTCAAAGAGTGTGCGTTATCAGATTTGGAGATATTGTTATCCATATCTTCGATTTTTTGAATATCTTGACGGCCGCCAAACTGTACATACCATAAGTCTTTACCCTGCTTTGCAAGCTTGGCAGCGGTACTGTCGGTAGGAAGGGTGCTGCTGCCGTGATTATGACCCCTATGATCTTGCTGTGTCTTAGAGGATTGCGCACCTAATCTGCCGGCGTCATTAATTTGGGCGCCAGAATAAGTCGGTGTTAAACGCTCAATAATATAAGTGCCTACTTGATTGCGTCTGGTCTTTGGCAAATACGCTTCTAGCCCCTCTGCGGAGAATTTGCTATTGGCATAATCGACACCAATGATTCCTTTCATATAACCTAAATTACCGACCTGATGGGTGGCATGAGTGGCCTGAACGGTCGCCCCAAAGGCCTTGTTTTTGAATATGGTACCGACAACCCCTTCATCAATCTCATCATGCTGATAATCGGTATAACTAAACCTTGTTGCCAGTTTATCAATACCGGTTAAGGGTACCAAATGCTCGGTTTGAATCTGATACACATCGGATTTTAGCTTAACGTAAGGCAACTCGCCATGTTCATGGTGATGCTCATGCTCGTCATGATCGTGTTCTTCATGGCCATGTTCATGCTCTTGGTGTCCGTGTTCTTCGTGTCCATGTTCATCATGACCGTGTTCATGCTCTTCATGTTCGTTATGACCATGTTCGTGCTCTGTATGCCCATGTTTTTCGTGTTCGTGCTCTCCATGATCGTGATGCTCATGCGCCCCATGCTCATGTTCATCTAAGCCGCACGTCAGTCTATTTATACGATGCTCATCTGGCTGACAGTGGTTATGCACATGAAACGGCAGACCATAGTCTGAATCTTGACGCTGATAAGAGAAGCCAACATAGTCAAACTCATTCACATAGGCAAAGCCAACACTGGCGTTGTCTTGCTTATACCAACTGTTTTTGACTTTGTCATAACGTGACTTGGGTACTTTCACATCATCTAGATCGGTCTTTTGAAAACGCCCCGTCCACTGCCAGTTATCATTTAGCTTGCCATTTAACTGGGCATAGCCTAGATAGCCGTCTGTGGTTTGCTGCCCAATCAAACCAAATTGTCCACTGACTGTGTCATTCATCGGCTCGGATGGGATGGTGTCATCGACCACATTGACCACACCGCCAATAGCACCGCCGCCATACATTAGGGCTGAGCTGCCTTTGATTACCTCAATCTGTTTGGCGCCAAGCACAGGCACAGAGACTTGGTGATCGGGTGATATTTGTGATGCATCTTGTACCAGCATGCCATTTTGAGCCACTTGTACTCTAGGTGCAGTTTGACCTCGGATGATAGGACGTGTGGCACCTTGACCAAAGGTATCTGAGTTGACACCGGGCTCATTTGCTAGTGCATCGCCCAAGGTGGATTTGCCTTGCTGCATAATCTGTGACTGGGTGATAACGCTGGTTGCGGTCGCCATATCACCCGCTTGTGGCTCAAATGCACTGGCGGTAACAACAATGGGCGCCAGCTCAACCGAAGGCTTATCTTCTGCTAATGCCGCTGTGCTATAGGCGCCCAGTGCTGCCAATGTGGCTGCTTGTAGCAAATACGGCAGCTTGGCAGATGCAGCCGGCAACGTCCTGTTTTGGATACAGATCGCTTGGATGTATAGACGGATACTCATCATCAGTGGCGATAAAGGGCGGTTGGTTCGGCGTTTTGGGGGTTGGTGGTTTTGATAGTTTGTGAGCATGGGCTTACCTAAACAATAAAAATGAATGCCGCTAGGCGGGTTAGAGTACATTTTGGTAAAAACGTTATGTTATACTATAACATAACGTTTAAAAAGGTAACAATAACTTACACCGTCTATTCGCCCTATTATTGTTTTTTAAGGTACCCACTAACCATGCAATACCGTTATCTATCCTTGATGATTTTAGTTATTTCTCACTCTTCTTTCGCACAAGATGACATGCCTCACATACCGCCTATTAGTGATAACGACATCACTCGCCCCGAAGTCGTACTGCCGACCATCACCGTAAAATCAGCAGCCAGTCCAGTTTCTAGCCACACGGTCACGATACAAGATCAACAGATTGATACGCATACATTAGGCGAGGCGTTAGAGAAAGTATCAGGGGTTCACTCTGGCAGCTTTGGCCCACACTCAGGCTCGCCTATTATTCGCGGATTACAAGGCAATCGCGTTAGTATCAGTGAAGATGGTACGAACGTTAATGGGCTCAATGCCATCAGTCCAGCGACCAACTTGCTGTTTGATCCGGTATTTAGCCACCAGATTACAGTGAATAAAAACAACTCAGTGATCGAATCAGGCGGGCGTGCCATCGGCGGCAGTGTGGACATTGACAGTGGATTAATCTCGCGGCAAATAGAGGACAAACCTCAAAATCTTACGCTGGCTATTAAGGATGGAACCAATGCCCCTCGCTCACAGGGTATAAAAGCCAATATGAATAACGAGGACAACCTAAGCATTAATCTGTTGTACTCGGCGCAGCGCCAAGGGCATTACGATATTCCTGGTGACAGCAAGGCGAAGGTCTGTCAAACAGACTTGGTTCGCAGCAATGAATACGGCTTGGGGGTAGATACAGTATTGGCAGACGCCTGCCAAAAGCATGTGGAAAAAACCACTATCTTTAACCCCAAATCAAGACAGTATTTTTATACCGATTATGTTGACCCAAGCACGCTTGAATATACGCAGACCTATTATGACTATGGCTTATCGCCAGGGGATGTTTATACCAATTATGGCGGTTATGGTACGGCAGAGAACCCGCAATACGAGCCAGATCAGCCCGAATATGCTGAGCGGATTAGCAAGATTAACGATGTGACAGAAAACTATCACAATAAGCTTGGGAACAGCCATTTAGACAACCGCCGTTTGGGGGTATCAGGCAGTTATTTTTTTGATAATGTCTATGTTGCTGCTGCTTTGGATAATAAAACCAGCCGTTACGGCTTGCCTGGGTTCTCAATGTCCAATCTCAATTACAATCAAGATTACACCGAAAATGTCCCAGTACAAATCGATGCGGAGCAGACGAAGTATTTGCTAGAGTCGCAAGTTGACTTGACGTATGACTGGTTAAGTCAGCTCAATGTGAATATGGCCCATATCAAGGAGCGTAATGAGGAGTGGTTGGGTGATGATGTCGCCAATCATTATGACTTTGACACTTATAACGCCACTGTAGTCACTCAGCATCAGCCAAGTCTAGGTAAGCTTGGCGTGCTATCTGGAAAGCTGGGCGCTGAGTTGTCGTATCGTGATATTAAAGGTAGGGGTGAGCAGCGTTATTTGCCCGATGTCGATACCCAAAAGCAGGCACTGTTTTTAAAAGAAAGTCTGCCGCTAGATTATCTGACATTAGGGGCAGGCTACCGCTATGAGAAAGTGACACACAAGATTCAAGGCAGCGATTTTAAACCCTCTAGCAAGTCACCGAATTATGAAAAACTGCTCGATACGGATTTTAATCTAAACAGTTATGAGCTGTCCGCCAGGCTTGATATCAATGACTACTTGGCATTTAATCTGCGTTATGCCAACTCTGAGAGAGCCCCCGAGGTGAATGAGCTGTATGCCAGTCAGGCACACTTTAGCAGTATGGCGCATGAAGAGGGTAATCAGACATTAGATTCAGAAAAGGTCGCCAGTACCGAGCTTAGTGCACTGATTAACTATCAAGATATCGACGTTGTCGCCACCGCGTATCAACATGATTTTGATGGTTATTATTCGCTTAGACCCTCAGGGACGACCTTTTTGGCCAATCGCCTGCCCTTAAAGTATTGGCGACAAATAGATACTAAGGTGAGCGGCTTTGAGATTGATGCAAGCAAGCGATTTGATTTTGATCAGTATGGTGATGTGACGGCGCATCTTTTTGCTGACTTGGTGAAGAATAAGCCCAAAGACGGTGAGACACATGGCGAGTATCTCACCAATATCCCAACCGACCGTTACGGCATTGGTCTTAATTGGCAAAACAACAGCTGGGAGAGTGAGATAAACTTTGTTCACTACGCTAAGCCCAAGTATTTAGGAAAAGAGATTAATACTGAGGTGGCGCTGCCCAGCTATAACATGATGGATGTGAGTATCGCCAAAACCATTAACAGTTGGGCTGATTCTACGGTTAAGCTCTTTGCTAATGCCAGTAACTTATTGGATGAGGAGGCCAGACCACACGCATCGCCTCTAAGATACATTGCTCCATTACCAGGGCGCAGTATCAATGCGGGTATTACGGTTGATTTTTAGGGTTTGGCTAAGTTGGCTAAGTGCTTTAAACCAAGCGCATTAAAGCAAGCCAACTACACATTGGTATATTTGCTCGCCTCAGGCATCCAGCGGTGAATCAGCTGGGTGACCTCCGCCTTACGATCGTCATCATTAATCAGGCGTTTGGCCAAATGACTGGCGATCATTAATAAATTCTCATCACGGGTTAAATCGGACACATAATAGCCAATATTACCGGTTTGACGCTTACCAAGTAGCTCACCTGGGCCACGCAGTTGCAAGTCTTTTTGAGCAATCACAAAGCCATCATTACTGTCACGCAGTACATTTAAACGCTCGATACCGGTTTCTGATAGTGGGGTTTGATATAGCAGCACACAGAAGCTTTTAGTTGAGCCACGCCCAACACGGCCACGCAGCTGATGCAGCTGTGATAATCCCAAACGCTCGGCATTTTCTATTACCATCAATGAGGCATTTGGCACATCGACGCCGACCTCAATCACGGTCGTTGCGACCAATAGATCAAGCTCGGCGTTCTTAAACGCAGCCATAATCTCTTGCTTTTCTTTTGACTTCATTTTGCCGTGTACCATGCCGATACGAATATCCAAACGCTCGCTTAAGTCGGCAAAGGTGGCCTCGGCTGCTTGCGCATTTAAGGTGCTTGAGTCGTCGACCAGTGGGCAGACCCAGTACGCTTGCTTGCCCTCTTTACAGTTAGCGGCGATGCGCTCAATCACTTCATCACGGCGGGCACGGTCAATGGTAACCGTGGTAATCGGGGTACGCCCTGGCGGCAGCTCATCAATAATAGAGGTGTCCATATCGCCATAGGCACTCATCGCCAGCGTACGCGGAATCGGAGTGGCCGTCATAATCAGCTGGTGCGGGGTGCTATTGGCCACGCCTTTGTTGGTCAATGCCATACGCTGCTCAACCCCAAAGCGGTGCTGCTCATCAATAATCGCCAGTCCCAATTTGGCAAACACCACCGCATCTTGAAATAACGCATGGGTACCGACCACAATCTGAACCTCATTCTCGGCGACATCGGCCAGTGCTTCACGGCGCTGCTTAGCGGTTTGCTTACCAGCTAGCCAGCCGACACCAATACCTAGTGGCTCAAACCAAGACTTAAAGTTAATCAGATGCTGTTCGGCTAAAATCTCAGTGGGCGCCATGACCGCCACCTGCCAGCCACTATCAAGGGCATAACAGGCTGCCAATGCCGCGACTAAAGTTTTACCAGCACCGACATCACCTTGTACCAAGCGCAGCATTGGAATAGAGGTCGCCATATCACTGGTAATCTCTTTAATCACTCGGTCTTGCGCACCGGTTAAGCTAAAGGGCAGGTTGGCTAGCAGCTTATCAGCCAGCGGGCTATCACCATCACATTTGGGTGCTTTGTGTTGATGCAGCTGCTTGCGGCGATATAGCATGCTTAATTGGTGTGCGGTCAACTCCTCCACAATCAGCCGCTGGCAGGCAGGGTGAGTGCGCGCTTTTAACTGCTCAAGCTGCGCCGTTTGCAACGTAATATCGGTATGCATCGGTGGGGTATGGATTAAGGTCAATGCCTCAAACAACGTTAAATGCTGCCAACTTGGGGCGCTGTTAGGTGATGGGCTGGTTTGCTGAGATGCTGCCGAGCTGGGCAGGCCATAGCTATTGGTCGGTAGCGGTGCTGGTAGATGGTTCACCGCTTCCCAATCAGAGTCATTAAAGACAGACAACGGTACACCTTGCTGATGAACGGTCTGTAGTGCCAGCTTGACCAAGGTACGTAGTTTGTTTTGATGCAGCCCCTTAACCGCAGGATAAATGGGCTGTAGGCCGGTGTTTACCACAGGCGCGCCGGCCGTCACCATATTGTATTCAGGGTGCGCCATCTGCATGCCGTAGCGGCTGATTTTGACTTCACCAAACAGCCTGAGCCGTGTGCCGAGCGTCATGGTCTGTACCAAGCTTGCATAGACCTTAAAAAAGCGCAGCTGAATGGCGCCAGTGGCATCTTCAATGACCACCGTCATGCCGCCACGTTTGTTATCCACATAAGTGACTTGCCCTTCTATAAGCGCCGACTGCCCGTCTTGTAAGTCGCTGATATTGACCAAACGGCTGCGGTCTTCATAATCACGCGGCAGATGCAGTAGCAAATCAAACAAGCGTGACACACCCAGCTGCTCAAGCTGACCCTCAATTTTACTGCCCACACCAGCCAAAACCTGAACAGGCAAATCGACAGCGGTTTGTCTTTGGTTCACGGGTGTGTGCGAGGCGGGCGTATGAGTGTTTGAGGGGATTGGCATAGTGCGTCTCTCGATTGGCAAAATTTAAGAGCTAGTGATTAAAAATGGGGTAAATCTGTCGCCTTATGGCCCCTTTATCATAAGATTATAGAGGATATTTTACCGGTTCATCAGGGCTTATTATATATACTGTATCTGGGCTAAGATTTTTTGAGTCCAGACTGTTATCATACGCATATTATTGGCTTTATGAATAGTGGTTTTGATAAGCGCTGTTTTTTGCGTTCGCTTTGTGTGAGCTTACCATCTCAATCCGCCAGTTTTTCCCCTTATAAAGATACCCGTTACCGGAGCCGTCATGCGAGCCTCAACCCAACATGTGCAAGACAGATTAAACCAACCTTATGATCACCAGCGCAGCTCACAGTTGCCTATCGGTACAGCAGTGATTGTGGCTTGGCTAGCTGGGGCGATGTTTATGCTGTCTTTGGCGCCCTATGGCTACTGGATTATCGCACTGATTTCCCCCGCTTTACTGTATGCGCTACTGCTTGGTGATATGAGCAATAAGCGTGCTTTTATTATCGGTGAAGCGTATGGCATGGGGCTTTGGTGCGTGGGCGCATTCTGGCTATACACCTCGATCCATGATTATGGTGATGTGCCCATGCCGCTGGCCCTATTGGCCATTGCGGTGATGGGGCTGGGCATGGGGCTATTTCATGGTTTTATGGCGCTGATATTTAACCGCTTTGTCGGTAAGCAGCCGCTGGCCTTTGCTGCGCTTTGGGTGCTGCAAGAGTGGATGAAGACTTGGCTACTGACAGGTTTTCCTTGGCTATTTGTCGGATATGCTTTTACCGAGCAGCACTGGTTGTCATCATTAGCGCCTGTGGCTGGTGTATTTGCCCTCTCTTTTGTGGTTGTTTTACTGGCAGCAAGTTTAGTCGATTTGTTCCGCAAGCGCGGCGGTTATCTGCTGGTTTCGATACTATTTTTAGCGTTAAGTATTGGTTTGTGGTTGACAGATCCGGCGTGGACACAGCCTAAGCCCAATACCCCCAATCTGAAAGTCTCCTTAGTACAAGGTAATATTCCTCAAGATTTAAAGTGGCTTACCGAATACCGCTATAAGACGCTTGAGATTTATGCCAAGCTAAGCAGTACGGAGTGGGACCAGGATATGGTGGTATGGCCAGAGTCCTCTATTCCTATGTTCCAGACAGAAGCTTGGCCATTTATTGCCGAGGTGGTCAAAGTCGCAAAAGACACGGACACCACTTGGGTCACTGGCATTCCTTACAAAGATGAGTCGGCTTATAATCCTGAAACGGACAAATACGCACCGTTTTATAACAGCGTGATTGCGCTTGGCGCTCAGGCTGATGGGCTATATAAAAAGCAAAATCTCGTACCCTTTGGTGAATACATCCCTTTTCAAGGGGCGCTGGATTTATTCCCCAATTTGGCCGGTAGCAATGAAGTATTAAGCTATAGCCGTGGTCCAAAAGACCAATTGCCTCTAAAAGTGCGCGGCCACAATCTTGGAGCTGCCGTGTGCTATGAAGTGGCCTACCCGGATACCACGCGCCGTAATGCCCAAAATACCGACTTTTTATTAACCATCTCCAATGATGCTTGGTTTGGTACTTCAGCGGGCCCCTTGCAGCATTTACAAATGGTGCAAATGCGCTCGCTTGAGACCGGCCGCTGGTTTATGCGTGCGACCAATACCGGAGTGACTGCCATTATTGATCATAAAGGTCGTATTGTGGCACAGGCTCCCCAGTTTGAGCGTACGGTGCTGCGTGGTGAGGTGCAGTCGCGTACCGGCATGACGCCCTATGTTCGCTTTGGTAATTATCCTATTTTGATACTTATTGGGCTGTTTTTAGTGTTAAGCTATCTGGCTAAGCGCGCGCAACAATAAGCGTTAATTAGGATGAATTAATACTTCAATCCTTGAGTGTGATGTGTAAAAATATACTGCTAATCCACAAATAGGATGGGGCGTTTTCACAAAAGGTAGCAAATTGCGATATAATAGCAAGAAACGTGACCGGTTCTGACGGTAATATGGCGCCATAGTGTAGAGATTACAGGGAGTTGACTCATATTAGAGCTTAGCTACTTAGTTTCAAAAAGTACCATATTACAGAGGAACTTACTCTCTTAAACCTTTATCAAATTATACAGATAGGTGACCTATGGCAGATGCAAGCCAAAATAAACCGAAGAAAGAATTTATGTATGCTCTAGTGGGCACTGCTGCTTTTTTGGCTATCGTACTTCTTATTGGTATCTCAGCCTTCTTACGCCCAGCAGGCCATCATGTGGCCCCTGAAGCTGCTGTAGAAGAAACCACTGAAGAAGCCGCGGCACCTGAAGCTGCTGCAGCACCTGCCACAGAAGCCGAAGCTACTGCTGAAGCCGCACCTGCGGACGCTGCTACTGCTGAGGCCGACCCTGCTACTGCCGAGACCGCTACTGCTGAAGCGCCTGCCGCTGGTACCGAAGCTGCACCTGCTGCAGATACCGCTACTACCTCAGACACTAACGCTGAAGCTGAAGCTGCTGCGCCTACAGCTACTGATGCCGCTGAACCTGCTACTGATACAGACACACAAAAGACTGCTCAGTAATTTTTTTAGATAGCTGCTAAACCCTTATAGAACCAGCGTTAAAGCCCGTTCAGTCTTTATGACTGTACGGGCTTTTTTGGGTAGTATTAAAATTTTTTTTCTTTACCCTGCTGTAAGTCCATGAAACAATACTGCAGTTTTTTTTATGAAACTGAAAGTTATCTCCCTATTAACTTTTGATAACCTGAAGACATAAAATTACGCTAACTTCAAAACAGAGTGAGACGATGGCTCTCCCTGATTGTTAGAGTCAGCTTCTCTGTTATAGATCTAAGGAATAGGAATTATGAGTAGTGTAAACTCTCAAAACACAGAGTCTTCTGCTGAATTTAAGGGACTAGACAATGGCTTTATGGGGCATCCCCAGCCGCTACGTTCCTTATTCTTCACCGAAATGTGGGAGCGCTTTTCTTACTACAGTATCCGCCCTTTACTGGTGCTGTTTATGGTGGCCTCTATTAGTAATGGCGGCTTTGGATTCGATGATACCACTGCGACTGCCATATATGGTATTTTTGCCGGAACTTTGTATCTTGCTGCGGTACCAGGTGGCTGGCTTGCTGATAATTGGTTAGGTCAAGAGCGTGCCTTATGGTGGGGAAGTATCATCATTGCGCTGGGCCACTTATGTATCGCTTTGTCTGCCTTATTTGGCATGTCTATGTTTTTTATTGGTCTGGTCTGTATTGTGCTTGGTTCAGGCTTATTTAAAACCTGTATTTCAGTGATGGTCGGCGCTTTATATCCCAAGGGTGACTCGCGCCGTGACGGTGGTTTTACCCTGTTTTATATGGGCATTAACATTGGTGCCTTATTGGCTGCACTGATTGTTGGTGTGTTTAAAGAACAGCAAATGTGGCATGTTGGCTTTGGTGTCGGTGGTTTGGGTATGTTGGTGTCGTTATTGGTATACCGTTTTGCTGCCCGCAAAAACCTAAAGCGTTTTGCGAAAGCCAAAGGCATCACCCCTGAATGGGAAGTGGCCAACGATCAGTATCAAAATGTCGGCCGCTGGGTGGGTCTATTTTTAGCGATTTTAATTGCGCTCA
The DNA here is from genome assembly GCF_022631235.3 of Psychrobacter raelei. Lineage (NCBI taxonomy): Bacteria > Pseudomonadati > Pseudomonadota > Gammaproteobacteria > Moraxellales > Moraxellaceae > Psychrobacter > Psychrobacter raelei. The sequence goes on along the minus strand of NZ_CP093310.2, from coordinate 3,048,572 downwards.
TTGTGCTTGTGGCTACTGGTGTTATGCCTTTTAACCCCAGTCTGGTTGCCGAATACATGACCTATGTTATTGCCGCCACTGTGCTGCTGTATTTTGGTTATATGTTTGTCTCCCCTAAGCTTGATAAGACCGATAAGCTGCGTTTGCTGATTTGTTTTATTTTAATCATCGGCTCAACGTTATTCTGGTCAAGCTTTGAGCAGCAGCCCACTTCATTTAACTTGTTTGCCGATCGTTATACCGATCTTAATGTCATGGGCTTTGATGTACCAAGCATTTGGTTCCAGTCATTAAACCCCATCTTTATCCTAATGCTGGCGCCCATTGTGAGTATCATTTGGGTGTGGTTAGGTAAGCGTAATCTTGAACCTAACAGTATGGCCAAGTTCTCTTTGGGTATGCTATTGGCGGCAGCAGGGTTTGGTTTGATGACGATGGCCTCTAAACTGGTGGTCGCTAATCCAGACACTCTAGTATCGCCTTTGTGGCTCACAGGCAGTTTGTTGTTATTAACTTTGGGTGAGTTGGCATTAAGTCCTGTCGGCTTATCTTCAATGACTAAGCTTGCCCCAAAAGGCATGCAAGGTCAAATGATGGGTCTGTTCTTCACTTCTGTGGCCATGGGTAACTTAGTTGCTGCCTTCTTTGGCGGTCATGTGTCAGCAGATACCATTGATGGCTTGCCTGGCCTGTTTACCACCATGACCATCTTCTTGGTAGTGACCGCTTTAATCTTGCTGGCTTTATCAAAACCGGTCAGAGCCATGTTAGACCGCAGTGAAGCGGAAGATGAACGCCGCAATGCTGTTTAAATAAGCTTTAGATTCATGGTAAGCTTTTAAGCTGCTTACTAACTGAAAACGGTTCAACAAATCAAACGTGTTACCATAATCTGGTAGCACGTTTTTCACATTTGAAATTGGCAAAAAAAACCACAATAAAAAACACACCATTTATCCCGAGGAACATTATGAGTAAGTCTGTCATCCAAGAGCGTATCCATCAATTACGCCAAGTTCTAAAAAATAACGAAATCAGCGCCCTGATCATCCCATCGGCTGATCCTCATTTATCTGAGTATCTGCCTGAGTATTGGCAGGGTCGTCAGTGGCTATCGGGCTTTACAGGCTCTGTGGGTACTTTGGTTGTGACTCATGACTTTGCAGGTCTGTGGGCGGACAGCCGTTATTGGGTACAAGCAGCGGCACAATTAGAGGGGACTGGTATTACCCTACAAAAACTACAGCCAGGCTCTCCTAATCACGCCCAGTGGCTGGGTGAGTATTTAAAGGCCGGCGATAGTGTGGCCATCGATGGCAATGTGTTGTCACTGGCTGAACAAGATCGCCTGTTAGATGCTTTCGATGAGGCGGCTGAAAGTGAAGAGGAGGGTATCCGTCTGGTCACTGAGCTGGATTTATTAGGCGAGATTTGGCAAGACCGTCCGGCGCTGCCTGTGGCTCAGCTTTATGCCCATGATGCGCAGTTTGTGTCACAGTCGGCGCAAGAGAAGCTGGCCGAAGTGCGGGCACATATGGCGCAAATTGGCGCCACCCATCATCTCATCTCAAGCTTAGATGATATTGCATGGCTGACCAACTTACGTGGCAGTGATGTCGATTACAACCCTGTATTTTTGGCACACATGATAGTCACTGCAGATAAGGCAACGCTTTATATTGACAATGCCAAGGTGGGCGAGGATATCGCCAAATTATTAAGTGACGCCGGTATTAGCGTGGCAGATTATGATCAAGTTCAAAGTGCTTTAAGTGAGCTAACGCCAGAGGATTTATTGTTATTAGATCCCAATAAGGTGGCAGTAGGCACCTTAAATGACTTAGGCGATGACATTGCTATGATTGAGCAAGTTGCGCCAAGCACATTGCTAAAATCCGTCAAGTCTAAAGAGGATATCGAGCATGTGCGTGAGGCCATGCGTCAAGATGGTGCGGCATTGTGTGAGTTCTTTAGCGAGTTTGAAGCACGTCTACATCAAGGCGAACGCTTAAGCGAGCTTGATGTGGACAGTATGTTGATTGATGTGCGTAGCAAACAGCCGCACTATGTATCACCAAGCTTCCCAACCATTGCCGGCTTCAATGAAAATGGGGCGCTGCCACATTACCGTGCCACAGAAGACAAATTTAGCTACCTTGACGGTGATGGACTGTTATTAATTGACTCTGGTGCTCAGTACCAAAACGGCACCACCGACATTACCCGTGTGATTGGTATTGGCCAAGTTAATGAGACGCAAAAACGTGACTTTAGCATGGTGTTAAAAGCACACATTGCCTTAGCCAAAGCCTGTTTCCCAGATGGGATTGCTTCACCACTGATTGATGCGATTTGCCGTGCACCACTGTGGCAAGCCCAAATGGATTACGGTCATGGTACCGGCCATGGTGTTGGCTACTTCTTAAATGTGCATGAAGGCCCGCAGGTCATTGCTTATGCGGCGAGCAACCCACCAGAGCGTGCCATGAAGGTGGGTATGATCTCAAGTAATGAGCCTGGTTTGTACCGTGAAGGCCGCTGGGGTATTCGCATCGAAAACCTAGTGGTGAACCAGCCTGTGCCAACACCGCAAGAGACTGAGTTTGGTCATTATCTAAACTTTGAAACGGTTACGTTATGCCCTATTGATACCCGTTTGATAGAGCCAAGCTTGCTTAACCAAGACGAAATAGAGTGGTTGAACGACTACCACAGCCACGTATTCAATGAGCTAAAAGACCGTGTTTCAGGGGCGGCTTTGGCGTGGCTGACTGAGCGCACAAAAGCCATCTAAACCCTGACTTTATTTGAGGCTGTGGCGTATTGACGTCACGGGACGTATAAAGTAAAAAATCCGCCCAACTTATGTGTTGGGCGGATTTTTTAGGGCTTGTCTTTTACTTCAAGGCTTCAGCCGGTATGTAAGCCCTACAATAGCCACTCAATAGGCAGCAAAGAGCACACCCAAACGCCAAGTCGAGAAAATAGGCTACTGTGTGGCTCGTTATCATACTCGACAGTATTACCGTCATCTAAGGTCTGCCAGTGTAATTTACCTTGCGGGGTTTTGCTCACCTTATAACTGTACTCCATTTGTTTTTGCTTCATATTGTCTGCCAGATAACTTGCCATCTGCTCGCTATCAAACACAAAGCCCATTTCTGTATTTAATGCAGCAGAACGAGGGTCCATATTAAAAGAGCCCACAAACAGCGTTTGATTATCAATAATAAAGGTCTTAGCATGTAAGCTGGCACCACTGCTTTTGAGAATACCGCCATGATTTTTGGTGATAACTGTGGCCTGCGGTTTAAGCTCATATAAGGCGATGCCGGCGCGTAACAGTGGTTTGCGATATTTGGCATAGCCGGCATGTACCGGAATAACATCGGTTGCGGCTAGAGAATTGGTGAGGACGGCGACTTGTTTGCCCTGTTTGGCCAGGCGCTGAAACAGAGCAGTACCTTGCTTGGCGGGTACGAAATAGGGAGAGATTATCAGTAGCTCCTCACGGGTGCCCTGCATTAAGGGAACAAGATGAGCCAGTACCGAGTCCGCCTCTTTCGATTTTTGTAATCCCTTTGCAGGGTCATCACTAATCATCCGTACCTGAGTCCAAATTAGCGGCAATGAGCCTTCACGAAGTTGTTTGACAAAGCTGGACTCTCCCAGCTCTGTTAAGAAAATCTGCGTTTGTTTATCGGTTGCAGGTGTGGTATCAAAAGGCGCGGGGGCGTGTTGCTTAATGATGCTTTGGAGCGGATAAGCAGACTGACTTGCCCAGTAGCGGTCAAAGTCTTGCTCTACATCTTCGGCCACGGGTCCAACAGCCGCCATGTCTAAATCTGCAAACATTACCCCGCTACCAAAGCCAAAATATTCATCACCGACGTTACGCCCGCCCGCTATGGTCACCAGACCATCTGCTGTAAAAGACTTATTGTGCATGCGCCGATTTAGCCTAAAGAAGTCACTAAGATAGCCCAAAGGCCGAAGGGTACGCTGCATAAAGGGGTTAAATAGCCGCACCTCAATATTGGGATGCGCATCGATGCTGGCCAGCAGCGGATCCATGCCGCCAGTGTTATTGTCATCGAGCAACAAACGCACCTGAACTCCGCGCTCAGCGGCTTGGTACAAGCTTTGCAGAAGCAAGTGACCTGTGGTGTCATCATGCCAAATGTAATATTGCACATCTAAGGTGTCTTGTGCAGACGCTGCCAATGCCAATCGGGCCAAAAAGGCCTCGTGGCTGTCATCCAATAAATAAATGCCACTTAAGCCCGGATGCTGCTGCAACAAAGGCAGTAGCCGCTGTGCCAAAAAGCTACTAGGGTCGACTGCTAAATGGCGAGAGGCGGTGTGTGACTGATGGTCAGGCAAGCTTTGATGAGTCACTAGTGCCAAAAGGCTCAAGAGCGCAATGAAACCCACACTAAATAGCAAGATTGTTTTTAACGCCTTTATTAACATAAGGTGGCTCTTTTGAGATAACAGACAGTGTAGTGTGATAAAAGAAGCGGGGCTTGAGTCATAATAGCAAAAGGGTGGTCATAAAAAAGCCCGCTAGAGCATAGCGGGCTTCAGACAATAGCTGTCTATAGAAGCAAACAACTAAAGAAGGGTTAGCCCTTTTTGACCATATAAGTCATAAACTTATAGCTCAGGCCGCTTTTTTCATCAGTAAATGACTCAGACTCTTGAGTGAGTTCAAAGTCTTCGGGTATCTCTGGGTAAAACGCATCGCCGTCTTCGATGTCGGTATCGACAACCGTTAGCTCAATGCGGTCGGTGAACATCATGGCACGTTTAAACACACGCTCGCCGCCGATAACCCAAATAGTTTCAAACTTTAAGCCATGAGCGACGTTGGCTGCATGAGTTAAAGCATCATCCAAGTTATGCACCACATGCACATCTTTAAGACCTTCTAGCCCTTTTTGCTGCGCATAGTCCATTTGAGTGGTGACAATGAAGTTCACTCGTTTTGGCAGCGGCTTTGAGCCCATCGATTCAAAAGTTTTACGGCCCATAATGACAATACCTTTTAGGCCTGTATCTACATAAGCATCGGTCTCAGCGGTGGTCATGGCCTTAAAGTGTTTTAAATCATTGGGGATATGCCAAGGCAAATCATTGCCCTTGCCGATACAGCGGTTGCGGCTAATGGCCACAATTTGGGCAACTTGAGTGTGGGCGTAGCTCATACAAATATCCTTAATCAATAATAACCAATTGTCTGATAAACGGCTTGGCGTATAGCGGCTAAGCTATCTATTTATGCTGTAACTATCTATTGATGCCGCGACGGGCTATTTATACCGCGACGGGTGCTTTAATCGCTGGATGCGACTGATAGCCCTCCACTCGGATATCATCAAAAGTAAAATCAAAAATATCCTTGATGTCAGGGTTGAGCCATAATTTAGGTAACTCATAAGCCTCGCGAGACAGCTGTTCATTGACCTGCTCAATATGGTTTTGATACAAGTGACAATCACCACCTGTCCAAATAAACTCACCCACCTCTAGGTCACAAACTTGAGCAATCATATGTGTTAATAAAGAGTAGCTGGCAATGTTAAAAGGCACTCCTAAAAACAAATCTGCGGAGCGCTGATACAGCTGGCAAGACAGTTTGCCGTCTGCCACAAAGAACTGAAATAATGTATGGCAAGGCGGTAGCGCCACTTGGGTCGCCTCGGCTGGGTTCCAACCGGACACAATCAAACGACGCGAATTGGGGTTGCTCTTAATTTGCTCAATTACCTCAACAACTTGGTCCACCCCATCTTGATTGTAGCGGCCGTCCTCTGCTTTAGTGGCCCCATAATTACGCCACTGATGACCATAGATAGGACCCAGCTCACCCTCAGGGCGACCAAAGCGAGCGGTTTGCTCCGCAGTTGACCATTCGTTCCAAATACGTACCCCATTCTCTTGCAAATATTTGACATGGGTATCGCCTTTTAAAAACCAAAACAGTTCATAAGTAATCGACTTCATGTGCACTTTTTTGGTCGTTAACAGCGGAAAGCCATCTTTTAAATCAAAGCGCAACTGAGCGCCAAAATGACTGCGGGTGCCCGTACCTGTACGGTCTCCCTTCTCGGTACCGTGGTCACGCACATAGCGAATTAAATCAAGATAAGCGGCTTCATTTTTGGAAGTTATCATAGGTCTACAGTCAAATAATTAACAAAGTAAGTGAGCTAAAACAGTTAATACAGCAAAAATCTATTATTTCTAAACGGCGTATTTGCCCCAGTCATATTGCTGACGGCGGTACGCTAAGACCATCAATACTAAGCCAAAGATAATCATCGGCAAGGTATAAAGCTGCCCTTTACTCATCCAACCAAAGATCAGTGAATAGCCTTCATCTGGCTGGCGGAAGAACTCAATAGTAAAGCGGCTGATACCATAGCACAGCATGAATAAGGCACTTACGGCCATACGCGGGCGAGGCTTGGAAGAAAACCACCACACAATAATAAAGGTCAATAAGCCCTCAGCGAATGCTTCATACAGCTGTGAGGGATGACGCGGCAAGAGGTAGTTACCCTCAATTTGGGTCATTAAAGGCTGTAGCGCAGGGTTGGTGGTAATTAACGCGGAATCAAACTTGGCCGCTTGCGGAAAGTAGGTCAACCAGTTGTAACCGCCGTCAGAAACTCGGCCCCAAAGCTCGCCGTTAATATAGTTACCAATACGACCAAATAACAATCCGGTCGGTACGCAAGGAACAATAAAGTCTAATACGCTAAAAATGGGTTTTTTGTACTTACGGGCAAAATATATCATCGCCAACGCAACCCCTACAAAGCCACCATGGAACGACATACCGCCTTCCCAGACTTTGAACAAGTAGGTAGGGTTGGCCAAAAACTCACCGAATTGGTATAACAACACATAGCCAATACGGCCGCCTAATATAACCCCTAAAGCACCGAAGAACACCAAATCGGACACCATATCCGTGGTCCAACCTTCACGCTTGGTGCTGCGGTACCAAGCCAAGCCATAAGCGGCCGCAAAGGCCAGTAGATACATAAAGCCATACCAATGGACTTGAAGTGGTCCAACGGATAAAGCCACTGGGTCAAATTGGGGATGAATCATCATGAGCGAGTTCTGCCTGGTTAATTGATGGTCGTCATAATAGCAAAAATCAGCCTGTAAGACATTAACTGAACGGTGTATTTGAGTTGAGTAAAAGTAAGCCTACGCTCACAAAAAATAGCAAAGGCTCAGACTTGTATTGCGCATCATATAGATAAATCAGTGAGGCTGCCTCATAATGTAGAAGATCCAGAGTACTGTTTGTGCCTTTTAAGGAAAGCCTATGTGTATTACCGCCATTGCTTGGCAGCTGTTTGATGAGATGCCGTTAGTCCTGCTGTCCAATAGAGATGAGTTTTTAGCACGCCCTACCACCCAAGCCCATCAATGGGAGGATTTGCCTATTTTTGGGGGACGAGATGATAAAAGTGGCGGCACGTGGCTGGGCATTCACCAGCAGCCCTTAGAGTCTGAAACGTCGAAACAAACAAATCCGCTATTTAGTCAAAACGGACGCTGGGCGGCGGTATTGAATTTTCGAGATGGGGTGCAAGCCACGCCCGACCAAAGATCACGGGGGGAGCTGGTAACGAACTTCTTAACCGGTGACTTATCGCCTTTGGCTTATGCGCGTCAGATAGAGTTGCAGGCTTATGCAGGCTTTAACCTAATAGTGGGGGACAACAAGCAAGCGGTGCTAGTGAACAATAGAGGCTATCCTGCGACCCCCCTGCACAGTGGTCTGCATATTATTTCAAATGGTCAGCCTGATGAGGCTTGGTTTAAATCTGAGCGTTTGCGCGGCAGAGTGCGTCAAGAGGTGCTGCCATTAATCAGCGAAAGCTTACAGTTTCATCAAGCAGATAAGGAGTATTGGCTACCTGCGGCGTGGAACGTACTCACCGATACGCTGCAAGCTGCAGATGAACAGCTACCTGATACCGGTATGCCTCCTGCTCTAGAGCAAGCCTTATCTTCGATTTGTATTGATACTCCAGAGTTACCCAATTATGGCACTCGGACTCAGAGTATTTTGACCCTGCTAAGAGGTGATGAAGATAATTCTGGTGTTGAGCTACAGTTGGTGAGCCGCGAGTATGCGCATTTGGCTAAAAAATAACAGCAGATTAGAGTGACTTTTATCATCTGTGTAAACCTTAACTGCTCTTTAGTATTACGCTATCTAATCGATAAAGAACACCAGACGAAAAAGAGGCCTGTATCACTAGATACAGGCCTCTTCACATAAAAAATAAGTTAAAAACTAAATCATACTCAAATTAAACGCAAAACTTTATTGAAATCAAACCTGAAGCAAATGGTTTTTAGTCTCAGGTAAAATCAATTCCTTTTTAAGTGGTAACTCACGTGCCAGCTCTCGCAGCGCACGGCGATACACACCTCGTTTAAAATGAACCACTTGACCCAGCGGATACCAGTAGCTGACCCATTCCCAATGGTCAAACTCTGGCTTTGCGGTGTCAAAGCGGATATGTTCGGTATTCGGCTCATCTAGCTTAAGCAAAAACCACTTCTGTTTTTGCCCTATACACAAAGGATGCTGCCCGTGACGTATGTAACGTTTGGGCAGGCGATACCTTAGCCAATTGTCAGTAGCAGCCAAAAGCTGGACGTGTCGAGGATATAAGCCTACCTCCTCCCACAGCTCTCGGTACATAGCATCAAGAGGGGTTTCTCCCTCATCGATACCCCCTTGCGGGAACTGCCAAGAATCATGACCAACTCGTTTTGCCCATAGTACTTGTCCTTGTGTATTTGCCAAGATGATACCGACATTGGCTCTAAAGCCGTCTGCATCAATCATGACGAAAACCTTAAAATTTAGAAATGTTGAAATAAAATCAGTCTACTGCCTTAAAGCTGCGCTTGAATATCTGTTATCGTTTTAATTTCCAATAAACAACAAAAAACAGACAGACTGAAATTCGTTACCTCTATTAAACCAGTAAATCAAGTTAAATGGTAATCATATTTTGATATAAAATGTTTCACACCTTATCTATGACCTAGCCACTTAAATATCAACCAATTCATTGGCTTAAGCGCCAAAAAAATCACACTAACCGCTAAACTACACTTAATAGAAAGCCCTAAAAATATACGCTGCACAGCGAGTAAAATAACTTGGGGTCAAATCCATTAGAGTGTGCTATTTTGTTGCTAGGGATGAAACAATTTGCCAGCTTTTGGCCTGTTGTGTACAATCGTACACTATAATAAGCGACAATAATAGCGATGGCCGTAATAAAAGTTGCGACCAGGTGAGTGATGTTAAGGTGGTTGTTATTGCTCGGTTATTATCCCTGTTAGTGTGAAGGTCATGTAGGTTGCGATGCAGAGTGTCACCACAGTGCTTCGCTGATCGGCGCATTGTTCATGCCTTATTTTATGTTTACTTTATGCTATGACAAGGAAGTCAAGATGATTAAATCTCACCTGTATCAACAAGCCACACAGCCGCGCTTGTATACCCCCTCTATAAAGACCTTATCCCAAGCTATTTTAGCCGTTACATTAGCAGGCATAAGCAGTGCCCATGCCAGCGACTATAGCAGCGTCACCTTTTTTGGTGATAGCTTGACAGATGGCGGTTATTTTAAGCCGGTATTAGACAAAGCAGAGTCAGGTCAATTCACCACCAACCCTGATAATACTTGGGCCACCTCATTTGCTGAGCAGCTAGGATTTAGCTCGACCGCCAACACCATTTTCGATAAAAAATCAGGCAACAACTATGCCATTGGTGGTGCAAGGGCAGGGGTTGATGTTGAAAGAGAAGGGCTACCTGTTGCTTCTGCAAAAACTCAGCTAGATACTTATCTGGCCAATAATAATGTGGATCCAAATGGTCTATATTCAGTTTGGATTGGTGCTAATGATTTGTTTGCTGCTTCAGATTACATACAAAAAAATATTGGGAGCTTTATCTCTAATAAAGGAGAAACTATTCAGAAAGCAATTGATGGTTATATTCTTCCAGCAGTAGAAGATCAAAGTGCTACAGTTAGTAGATTACACACTAATGGTGCTGAATATATTTTAGTTCCGAATATACCTGATGTTGGACTGACACCTGAGACTATTCAAGCAGATGAGGCAATTAAAGAAAATACATTTTTAAAAGAGAGCCTAGGCGAGGATCCTTTTAAAAAAACTGGGAATAGATTAGCAGTTGCCTACAACAATGCTTTGTACCAAGAATTAAAGCAATCAGGTGCCAATATTATTCCACTAGATACGTTTAGCTTATTGCAGCAAGTGGCAGCAGACCCTGCTGCCTACGGCTATACCAATGTCAACGAGGCGGCTTGTAAAACCAGTAGCTCGCTTGAATGTGGTCGAGATAACTTGAAGGAAGCCGGTGCTGAAAACAGCTATTTCTTCGCCGATGGCGTTCATCCCACAGGCCGCGCCCATCAGATGATTGCCGATTATGCCAATGCGGTGGTGACTGCGCCCAGTCAAGTGGGTGTATTACCTCACATTGCCACCCAAGCCGGAATGGCGACCAACCAGCGTTTGCAGACACACATCAATGGGCGACAAAGCTCTACTAACACCAAGCAAAATACCGGCCCTTCAATATGGGCCTCAGCCGATGTCAACTCTTTAGATGCAGCAGGCTTTGATAGCAGTGGTAATACTCAGCTATTATTGGGTATGGATTTTGATCATGCCGGTAGCCCTGACGCTGTCAGTGGTATTTATGCCAATATGAGCCAAACCGAGCTTGATGCCAATAGACGCAGTGGCTTTAATGATGTCGATTTAGATGAGCTTGGCGTGGGTCTTTATCACAGCAATAAACTGGGTCAATTTCAGCTCAATGGCGCCATTGGCTATGGCAAAATCGATATGGATCTAAACCGGACAGTGAGTCTAGACAACATAAAGCAAAGCTTTAAGTCGCAAGCAGATGGTAAGCGCTACTATGCCACGGTGCAGGCCGGTTACCCCATGCCAATCGCCAATATGGCTCAATTTAGTGATACCACTGTGACCCCTTATCTGGGCGCCACGGTGAACCGAGTGACGTTAGATGCCATTCGTGAAAAACAAGTTACAGGCATTGCAATGCAGTTTGAAGAGCAAAAATACAATACCACTTATGGCACTTTGGGTATCAAAGCCAGCAGCCGTTTAAGTGATCGCTTAAATGTGTTTGGAGATTTGCATTATCAAAAGCAATTGGATGACAATCGTAAAGCGGTCAGCGCCCGTCTAAACACTCAGCCGGATCTGCCATTTACCACGCCACAATCAGAGATTGATGATGACAGCTTTGGTATGACGTTAGGCTTATCGCGTCAGTTTGGTAATATCAATGCCAATGCAGGTGTATCACACTCTAGCGGCGATAACGACGATATGACCAGTGTGTTTGTGGGACTTAGCAGCTCGTTTTAATTGGCGCTAATAGCCTCAATAGTACGGATAAAAGACAAAGGCTAGATAGCTTACTATCTGGCCTTTTTAATTTTTAAGTCCAAAAACCGCTGATAAGATTAATTGAAGACAATGATTACGTGAAGCGTATTTGCATCCTTACAAGAGCGTGGTACGATTAAGCTTGGTTTTGTTTAAGAATAACAAATGATAATAAACCCAACGATAAGAGACTGACTATGAGCACCAAAACTCCTACCATCGATCCAAAAGCCATGCCGTTACAAGGTGAGCTGGTGTGGCAAAAAGACAGACATTTTTTGGGCACGGCCCCTTCCGGTCAAACCGTCGATGTGGATGGTAATAAAACCAATGGCGCCAGTCCTATGGAGTTGATTTTACTGGGTTTAGGCGGCTGCGCCAGCTATGATGTGGTGGGTATTTTAGAGAAGGGACGTCAAGACATTGAAGATGTGCGCTGTGAACTCTCAGCAGTACGAGCTGATACAGTGCCTGCGGTGTTCACCGATATTCATTTGCATTTTGTGGTGACCGGTAAGGATGTTAAAGAAAAACAAGTGGCCAAAGCGGTTGAGCTCTCTGCAGACAAATACTGTTCAGCGAGCAAGATGTTGGCCGCAGGCGGCGTAAATATTACCCACAGCTTTGAAGTGGTCGCAAGCTAACAAGCCAAAAGGACAGTCCTATGAGTTGGTTCTTTGCCCTGATACCTGATTCTTCCGGCGTGGCGATTTGGACCATGATAATTGCCAGTGCCTTGCCTTTTATATTTACTTTGCTCGCTAAGGTACTCGGCGGGTTTGGTATGGCAGACAATGCACACCCCCGTGAAGTGCTGGCAACGTTTAGCGGTAAAGCGGCTCGTGCCAATGCCGCTCAGCAAAACAGCTTTGAGAGTCTGCCCATATTTTTGGCCTCAGTCATTGTGGCCATGCTGTTCTTTGTGCCTCAGATTGTCATTAACTATTTGGCCGTGCTTTATATTGTGCTGCGAGTGGGCTATGGCATTGCCTATATTGTTAATTTGCCCACGTTACGCTCTATTGTCTGGGCACTATCCATGGCATGCTGCTTTATGCTGTTCTATCTAGCACTGCGTATGGCGGTCTGATTGTTACGCTAAGTGGTTGCGTTGTTAATAAGCTTGTTAAACACCAGAGCTGTTTTTAGCCTAACTGTGCTTGTAGCAAATCAACAATGGTCTGCTTATTGCGCTCACGTTTAATCTGCTCCCACAGCTGTTTGGCCTCCACATAGCCTTTACTGAGCATACCTAACCACTGTTTGTAACGGCCAATAAGCACCAAGTCATTCTTGGCCTCCCCTTGCAAAAAGGCAATTTGATGTGCAATCAGATGTTGCCACTCAATGACGCTCTCTGGGTTATCAATTTGGGCCACTAAATCTGGGCGGGTCACGGCACCGCGGCCGAGCATCACATGTGACGTATGAGACTGCGCAATACACTGATGCGCGTGCTGCGCATTCCAAATCTCGCCATTGGCAATAATGGGTATCGGTAGCTCAGTAAATGCCACAATCTTTTCCCAATAAGCAGGCGGCTTATAGCCTTGAGTCTTGGTGCGGGCATGAATGGTCAGCCAGTCAGCGCCGCTATCGGCAATGGCTTGGCGGATATCATCGATATTGTTGGCGTCATTATAGCCCAAGCGAATTTTAGCCGAGACCGGAATGTGAGCCGGCACAGCCTCTCGCACCGCAGAGATGATATCACGCATGAGGCGTGGCTCATCGAGCAGCACACTGCCGCCGCGGTGATTGTTCACCGTTTTTGCTGGACAGCCAAAATTTAGGTCAATTGCTGGTGCGCCAAGCTCAGCGGCTGCCAAGGCATTGGCACCCATAAGCTTAGGCTCACTGCCAAGCAGCTGCACATGAATAGGGGTGCCGCTATCGGTTGTGCCTGACTGCAACAGCTCAGGGACGAAGCGGTAAAAGACATGCTCAGGCAAGACATGATGAGTAATACGGATAAACTCACTGACCGACCAATCATAAGGGCGACCCAAGTCGCTGGCAATTTGGGTGAGTATTTGGCGCATCAGTGGGTCTGTAAGCCCCTCCATGGGCGCCAAAAGACGGACAGGCGATGAAAAAAACTGGTCAGAAAAAGACATGGCGGTCACACGTATGGGCTAAAAGAGGGCATGATAACGTATCTGTTTTATTTATGGCGACTTATTATAGATAACTTTTTTGCCATCTCTTAATCCAGAGATGAGATCACTGATATTGGCAATGTCTAAATTATCCTGAGCTCGGGTGCAGGCCACATATAATAAACGCAGCTCCTCGGGGCTGATTTTTATACCATTGGGCGTAACGTCATAATAAAAGTCATCATCAAGCTGTACTCGGCCCCATTCAAGACCTTTGGCCTTGTGGGCAGTAGAGATGACATAATCGGCATCACGCACATCAGTTAAGCTGTTGACTGCTTTGGACAGCACATCGGTGCCATGGTCATCGACCAATTTTACCAAGGTCTTTAAATCACTGCCTTCATTGGTCTCGGCATAATCTTGCACATCATTCCAGTTATAAAAGTAAGCCAATTCGGGCACGCCATAAGCAGACTTGCCTGCTTTTAAGCTTTCGGCCGCGTGACAGAATTTAAGCATTCTATCGGCGTCGGCCTGTAGCGCTACTTTATGGCCGTTTTTTAATCCTGCCAATAACTGTGCCATAGCAGCGGCATTGGTACGACATAAGATGGCGTCTTTTTTTGCACTGCCTGAGGTTTTATGGGTTGTGGAGGTTTTATTAGGATTGCCTTTGAGTGGCACCTCCTCTTGTAGCGCCTTGAGTAATAAGTTGGCCACATCAGCAATGTCATCGCCAAAGCGAAAGGATTGGGTCAACAAGGTCTGCGGCAAAGGCAGCTTTTTCATGGCATTGACCGCGCCTCGCCACTCATAAATCTGCTGATGCGCATCGCCCACATAGATAACCTGACGCGGCTGCTGAGTTAAGATACCCATCATTAATGGGTCAGCATCTTGCGCTTCATCGAATAAGATAAAGTCGGCTGGAATCACAGGTTTTGACAGTGCCCAAAGCTTAAGATAAATGTCATGACCAATACCCGCGGGGTGGCGTGCATCGGTAGATTGTAGCCAGCGCTGTTCAACGGCCGGATATAAGCGCTCACGTAATTGCTCCGCATCCTCAGCACTGACCCAACTTGGGAACTGCAGGTGCCGGGGTGCAGGATGGCTGGCATGGGTACTACAAAAATAGCTGACCGCATCACTGACAAACCGAGCTTGGCGGGCAGGGGTCAAGTTTACATAAGTGGTTTTGCCATCTATCTGCCGGCGTACCTGTACGGTATGCAACCCCAAGTCATCGCCTAAACGTTTTGGCGAAAATCTGGGCAAGGACAATTTGGCAGTAATATCGCGCGCCACATGACGATAGGCCAGCGAGTGAAAGGTGCGACAATCAACATGAGCTGGGAATTTTTGTTTGGCCTCATTGGCGATGCCTTTGTTGAAGGCCAAATATAGGCCTCGGCCGCGCAGACGCTCACCGATAAGCTTAAGAGTGGTGGTCTTACCGGCGCCAGCATAGGCCACGACTTTAAAGGATTTGCCGTCCATGGCCATGTTTAAAGCAGCCAACTGCTCATCGGTCGGGTCACTCATGTAAGCGGGCATTTGAGCGGACGGAGCAGTTAATGACATATTATTACCTATGGATGGAAAAAATCGGGGTTTTGGCGCCAAGCGTTTGTAGCACGTAGAGCATAACTTAAATACGGCAGGACTATAATGCTCAATAAATCCGGTATCTACTTAAGCCATAGGCTAAATACTACCGTTAAAAAAACCATTGACGAGGCAATGGCAGCAGGCGAAGCGTATGAGGTCTGTATCAGCGCACAGGGTATTTAGACAATCAATGAAGGGTATCCTAGCCAGTAGCGAGCGTGTACTGGCTTTAGTCATTATAACAGATTCAACATAGATAATAAGGAGGATGACTGACGAGCGCAGTTAAGAGTTTAAGCCATTAGATTAACTCAGCATAAATGACGTTATTTGCCTTGTATGTATGTGTTATTCACCCTCTTTAAGTGCCGCCTGTTTCTCTTTTACCAGTAATCTGGCCATTAATAAGCCAAATTCAAACAATAAAATCATTGGAATGGCCAATAAAAACATAGAGGGCACATCCGGCGGTGACATCACCCCAGCGGCAGCAAAGCAAGCCACAATCACATAACGACGTTTGTCCGCTAATGATGCCACCGACACAATACCGGTCAATACTAAAATAAGCACCACCACCGGTATCTCAAAAGTAATGCCAAACATCATTAGTAGCTTAGTGACAAAGCTTAAGTAGCTTTCGATATCGGTCATTGGCACCACGCTTGAGGGCGAGAAAGTAATCAAAAAACTCAGTGCCCGGCGTAATACGATAAAGTAAGCGAAAGCCACGCCCGTATAAAACAGCACAATAGAGGACAATAAAATAGGCACAGCAATCCGCTTTTCGTGCTTATAAAGTCCAGGCGCTACAAATGACCAAATCTGGTATAAGATAAACGGCATGGCAAAAAATGCCGAAGTCAATAAGGTTAAGCGGATCGGAGCCATGAAGTTGGCCACCGGATCAATGGCAATCATGGTTGAGGTATGGGGCAGTATCTCAACAAGTGGCTCTGAGATAAAGTCATACAGCTCACGAGAGAACCCCACCAAAGCTAGGAAAATAACTGCCACAACCACCATGATTTTTATAAGGTGCATTCTAAGCTCAACTAAGTGCTCAGTTAGGGGCATATCAGCCAAGCTGTTACTGTCTTCTATGCTATCGCTCACTTTTTCACCGTCTAGCAGCGAAGCTGGGGTGTCAAAGCGGCTTTTTTTGTTTTTAAATAAGCTCATGGTCCCACCTTAGTGCTGTGCCCAGCTGCTGTATCATATAGCAGGGGAATGGCCTTATAGTCAGGAACAAAGGGTGCTGGCGGTAGCCGCCGGGCTCGGTCATAATCTCCCAACAAAAACCACATGTTCTCCCAAGGTCTGGTAAGCGGCAGCTGATTTTGCTGAGCTGCAGTATCAGTATCAGTAATGTTGGCTTGGCTGCTATCTAGGTCTTGAGGGTCTATATAAGCAGTGGCAGCTGAGGGTGCATAAGCATAATCTGAATGAGATTGGCCCATCGTAGTGGCATTGGCTACCGGATGCACCCATGGTTTTTCTAAGCGCTCTGATGCCTTTTGTTTGCTGGCAGCCTTTTCAGCGATGTTCTGATTAGAATCGCTCAACGTACTTGATGCCTCTACTTCAACAGAGGTATCTGTAGAGGAGGCAAAGCTTGCGCTGTTTAAGGTTTGCTGTAGCTGCGATTTTTGTTGCTCAAACTCTTTCATACTACCGCGCAGCTCGTCCATCTCCTTTTGCATCTCAGCCTCGGCAAGACGAATTTTTTCCAGCTCCTTTTGCATCAGCTGACGGGTTTCGGCCAAATCAAGTTCTGCCTCCATCTCAGCTTTCAAGGTGCCTACAGTGCGGCGAAACTTAGAGTAGTAAGTGCCGACCGTACGTACTGCTTGGGGCAATTTTTCTGGCCCCAAGACAATGAGTGCGATGATGCCGAACACCAACATTTCATAAAAACTAAAGTCAAACATAGCCGCTTATTATCCTATTACGGTATTAAATAAGGATTAGGATTGATGCGTGTCTTCAGCTTTGATTTTTACCTCATCCACTTTCACCTCAGGGTGCGTAGAGGCTTCGTGGTCGATAACTTTGGGTTCAATCTTGCTTTTGGCGTGGGCGTCTTCTTCATCTTTTACCGCATCTTTGAAGCCTTTGACCGCGCCGCCTAAATCTTTACCAGCATTTTTTAGCTTTGAGGTGCCAAAAATCAACAGTGCAATACCCAGAATAATTAGTAACTGCATGGGAGATAAGCTCATGGTGGTGTCCTTTTATTAACTCAGTGGTTTAACTTAATGGTTTGCCTTAATCGCCGTGTTATAAATGGCTATACGTGTCGAGCAAGGGTAGAAAAAAGGGATAAAGATATTAACTTAACTCTTAATGGGAGCGGCTATTTTTCTCTTCGATGCCTGAGAGGCCAAAGCGGCGCGCCAACTCAGCCAGTATGCGATCGGACCCGATATTAAACCATGCCAATGTGACCAAAGTGTGAAACCACACATCAGCAATCTCATAGATCAAATCATCGCTTAAGGCTTGCTGTACCTCATCTAGCGGCTCAGAGTTTTGGGTATTAGGTGCAGACACCTGGCTTAGCGCAGCCAAGTCTTTGGCCGCAATAATGCTCTCTACTGCTTCTTCACCTACTTTTTCCAAAATCTTATTAAGACCTTTGGCATAAAGGCTTGCCACATAGGAGCTGTTGGCATCGGCCTTTTTGCGCGCCACTAATACCGCATCTAGCTGTTGTAATACGCTGTGAGCTTGTGTGTGTGATGCTGGCTGCGCATAGGTGTCAGTACTGCCATCTTGAGCAGTATGCTGAGCCGCTATTATATCATTGGCAGACTCAGATGCAGTAGTGCCATAGATGGCGTCAGGATCTTTTAATACCGGAGCGACGGTCTGCCAACTTGGCGCCCCACCGGATAGATCAAGCTTACGATAAAAGCACGATCTGCGTCCTGTGTGACAAGCAATATCCCCAATTTGGGTGACGGTCAGTACAATCACATCCGCGTCACAATCTAGATGAATGTCATGCACAATTTGAGTGTGCCCTGAGCTCTCCCCCTTGTGCCACAGCTTACCGCGCGAGCGTGAAAAATACACGGCAGTTTTGGTCTGCGCAGTCAGATGCAATGCCTCTTTATTCATCCAAGCCATCATTAGGATTTCGCCGCTGTCTTTGTCTTGTGCAATGGCGGGAATGAGGCCATCAGCGGTAAAAGTTACTTGTTCTAACCAAGCGGTATTGGCATCTGTCATCTGTTGTGGCTTGGCAGTTTGCGTATTGTGAGAGGACATAAAGCACCCTATTGTATCTGGTTAAATGAGTTGTCTTGACGTCTTTGCTGCTCAAGGTATGCTAGGGTAGCAGGCGGCCAAGTCGTATCAAAGGCTTAACAATAAACATATCAGTTTTAGTATATAGGTTTTGAGGCAACTCGGCATCACATTGTAGTCTATGATTGGTGCGATTAATACAGCTGCAAATGAGCTTTATGACAAGATTGAAGCTTGTAGTGTCGCTAAACGCTGTATCACTGTTATCATTACCATATTTCTTATGAGCCATCGCAGGAATTTAGTTGGTTAAAGGCTGAGTATCTGATATAATGCGCGCTTCCCACCTCAAGGCAGTGCTGGAATAGTATTTATAATCCGTGATTTATTAGGGCTTATAGCTACACACCCACTGACGAACAGGTTTTCCCTTGGCTGTTAAGTTAGGTGTCATCTATTAATAGATACGCACTCAGCTGGCAACAAAGAATAAGAGGTTCTTATGAAAGTTAAAATGAAAACAAAACGTGGTGCTGCTAAGCGTTTCAAAAAAACTGCTAACGGCTTCAAGCGCAAACAAGCGTTCAAACGTCACATTCTGACCAAAAAGTCTCCTAAACGTATTCGCCAATTACGTGGTACTAAACTGGTGCACGTTGCTGATGTAGCTGCGGTTCGCCGTATGTGCCCATACATCTAACCCACTTAATTTTCGAAGTTCTTATATTATTGAATATACAGACAGTATAAGTTCAGGCAAATCAATTTATTAGGAGTATCTTATGGCCCGTGTAAAACGTGGTGTTCAAGCAAACCGTCGTCACAAAAAAATCTTAAAGCGCGCTAAAGGTTATTACGGCGCTCGTTCACGTGTTTATCGCGTAGCGGTTCAAGCTGTAACTAAAGCTGGCCAATATGCTTATCGTGACCGTCGCAACAAAAAACGTACTTTCCGTCGTCTTTGGATTGCTCGTATCAACGCTGGTGCACGTTTAAATGGCTTAAGCTATAGCCGTTTCATCAATGGTCTGAAAAAAGCAAACATCGAAATCGATCGCCGTGTACTAGCTGACATCGCTATGCATGACGCTGCTGCATTCACTGCATTGACTGAAAAAGCAAAAGCTGCCTTAGCTTAATTTATTGTAGACAAATTAAGCACTAAGTAGTTTTTATTGTTATAAAAGAAGCCATCGCATATGATGGCTTTTTTTGTTTTATTTGCTTACAATTACTTGAGCGGCTTTAGCATAATTATTATACAAACACGCCTTATAAACTTGCTCTTAATGTGCGGCCAGTATCTGATTTTTCATAAACTTTAGGCGTCTTAAGCCCATATCGCCAATAGCTAACAAACTCTGAGAATGCTTACATGACTCAATCTGACGTTTCACCTAATAACACCTCATCTACTCAAGACAGCACGGCTACCCATACGGCCTCTGAGAGTAAACGTGGCTTAACTGAGCTTATCGCCAGTTTGCCAAGCTTATCGGATGTTTTAAGCGAGTTAACCGAAGCTGAGTTGCAAGACTACGCTCAAGCGGCGCAGTCGGCCGTAAGTGAGATTGCAACCAGTGCTGATCTGCAGCAGATGCGGGTGAATCTAACCGGTAAAAAAAGCGCCTTAACCCAGTGGTCAAAACAGATGGGCAAGCTTGATGCTGAGGCCAAAAAGACCATGGGCGGCTGGCTACACCAGCTGCGTACCCAGATTACCGACAGCCTTAATGCTCAGCAGCAAGTTTTAGAGCAAGCAGCATTGACCGCTAAGCTAAATGCAGAGCGTCTCGATATCAGCTTGCCGGCCCGTGGCCAACAAAAAGGTCAGCTGCATCCAGTGACCATGACTGCGCAGCGCATGCAGCAATTTTT
Organism: Psychrobacter raelei; assembly: GCF_022631235.3. Lineage (NCBI taxonomy): Bacteria > Pseudomonadati > Pseudomonadota > Gammaproteobacteria > Moraxellales > Moraxellaceae > Psychrobacter > Psychrobacter raelei. Next base: position 3,028,218 of record NZ_CP093310.2, on the reverse strand, counting down.
TATGCAAGCAGGCTTTAACGTGGCGACTGGCCCTGAAGTAGAAAGCGATTATTATAACTTCGAGGCGCTCAATATTCCGTCGCACCATCCGGCGCGTGCCATGCACGATACTTTCTACTTTGATGCCCATTACTTGCTGCGTACACACACCAGTCCGGTACAAATTCGCACGATGGAGTCGGGTGAGCCACCAATTCGTATTATTTGTCCTGGCCGTGTTTACCGCTGCGACTCAGACCAAACCCATTCACCTATGTTCCATCAATTAGAGGGGCTAATGGTCACTGAGCGTACCACTTTCGCTGAGCTCAAAGGTTTAATTAACGAGTTCTTAGCTGCCTTCTTTGGTAAGCCGCTTACAGTGCGATTTCGTCCCTCATTCTTCCCCTTCACTGAGCCCTCAGCAGAGGTGGATATCTTAGCGGACAACGGCAAATGGCTTGAGGTGATGGGCTGCGGTATGGTACACCCAAAAGTATTGACCAACTGTGGTATTGATGCCGAAAAATATACAGGCTTTGCCTTTGGTATGGGTATTGAGCGCTTTGCAATGCTGTATTACGGTATTGATGACTTGCGTTTATTCTTCCAAAACGATGTGCGTTTTTTACGCCAGTTTGGCTAAGCTCGGCGCTGATAAATCCGGAGACCCCATATGCTTTAGGGCAGGTTATCTGGTAAATACTTTATACGATAACAGACATAATAATTTGACAGCCTTTTTGAGAATTCTATGAAAATTAGCGAACAATGGTTACGCGAGTGGGTAAACCCCAATAATGATACCCAAGCTTTGGCCGACCAATTAACCATGGCAGGCCTTGAGATTGATGATATCGAAGCGGTCGCTGCCGACTTTAGTGGTGTGGTTGTGGGCGAGGTTATCAGTGTTGAGCAACATCCAGACGCTGACAAATTACGAGTGACTCAGGTCAATATCAACTCTGATGCGCCGCTACAAATCGTCTGCGGTGCGCCCAATGTACGAGTCGGTATGCGCGCGCCTGTGGCCACCATCGGTGCCAAGCTGCCTACCGCAGATGGTCAAGGCTTTAAAATTAAAAAAAGCAAGCTGCGCGGTGTGGAATCACAAGGTATGCTGTGCGGGGCATCAGAAATTGATCTGCCTGATGTGGTAGATGGTTTGCTTGAGCTGCCAGATGATGCGCCCATCGGCACAGACATTCGTGAGTATCTGGGTCTGGACAATAAGATATTAGACATCTCAATTACCCCAAACCGTGGTGATTGCTTTAGTGTGCGCGGTATCGCCCGTGAAATTGGCGTCATTAATGGTTTGCCAATTACCGCCCCAGAGGTTACGGCTCAAGCCGATGAAGTACAAGCATCACAAGCAGTAACTGTTGAGGCCACCGAGGCGTGCCCACGTTACTTAGCGCAGCCTGTACTTGAGATTGACCGTAGTATTGAGACACCAGATTGGATGCAAAAGTCCTTATTACAAAGTGGTCAGCGTTTACATAATTTTTTAGTAGATGTGACCAACTATGTCCTATTAGAGCTGGGTCAGCCGTTACATGCTTTTGATGCCGATAAGATTGTGGGCGATATTCAAGTACGTATGGCCAAAGCTGGTGAACAGCTAGAGCTGCTTAATGAGCAGACCGTAACTTTGACAGGTGACGAGTTGGTTATCGCGGATGACCAAGGCATCTTGGCCTTAGCGGGTATTATGGGTGGTATGCGAAGTAGTGTGAGCGATAGCACCACCAATATTGTGTTAGAAAGTGCATTTTTTGATCAATTGGCCATAGCCGGTCGTGCTCGCCGGTTTGGCTTACACACGGATGCCTCACAGCGCTTCGAGCGTGGGGTGGACTTTGAGCTGCCATTGACGGCGCTGCGCCGTGCAGTAAATTTAATCAGCAGCATAGCTCACGGCAAAGCCGGTCAAATTACCGTCATTGAACACAGTGATAAACTGCCAAAACGGGTACCTGTACAGCTGCCTTTTAATAAAGTTGCAGAAGTTATTGGCATTGAGATAGAAAAACAGCGTATTATTGACATACTCACTCAGCTTGAGATTGACGTTGAAGTGAGCGAGCAAGATGGCAATACCGTATTTAATTGCTTGCCACCAAGCCACCGCTTTGATATTGAAATCAAAGAAGATTTGATTGAAGAGATTGCCCGCATCTACGGTTATGACAATATTCCAAGTACCTTGCCTAAGCTAGGCGTGGACATGCGTTATGATGACACCGCTGACTTAACCCATCGCTTAAAACTGGCGATGGTAGATGCCGGTTATATGGAAGCCATCAGCTTTAGCTTTAGTGATGAAAAGATTGAAAATATCTTAGATGACGTCAATTTGGGTAACTTATTGGCATTGGCCAATCCCATTTCATCAGATTTAGCCGTCATGCGTCGCACCTTGCTATCAAGCCTAATCCCTTGTGTGCAATATAATTTGAACCGTCAGCAGCCTCGGGTGCGCTTCTTTGAGACGGGTCTAAGCTTTGTGGGGGCTACCATAGATGAACTGGTGCAAACGCCAAGCTTAGCTATTGTGGCCACAGGTGATGTATATCCTGAACAGGCGCACAGCAATCGTGCTATGGACTTCTTCGACCTTAAGCATGATGTTGAGCAGTTGCTACCTGCAACACTGGATGAATCACGTATCAGCTATCAGCGTAGTGAGTTGGCATTTTTACACCCAGGCCAAAGTGCTGAGCTGTTAATTGATGGTGAAGTGGTGGGCTGGCTGGGTCAATTACACCCCAGTGTGGCACAGAAGCTTGATTTGCCAAGCACTTGGGTGGCGCAGTTGGCATTGGCCCCAATTTTGGGTCAAGCGCGCGCTGTTCAAAGCATCACTAGCCCATCGAAGTTCCCCCAAGTGCGCCGAGATATTGCTTTATTGGTGGATGCTGAAGTTTCACGTCAGGCCTTGTCTCAAAGCATTCGCCAAGCTGGTGGCGCGTTATTGCAACAGCATTGGTTATTTGATGTTTATCAAGGTGAGCATACACCACAGGGCATGCGTTCAGTAGCCTTTGCCTTAGTATGGCAAGACCCTGCTCAGACTTTATCTGATGACGTGGTCAATGATGCGATGCAAAAAGTGATTGCTGCACTACAAACTGAGCATGGGGCACAGTTAAGAGACAGCTAAAAAAGTGGGGGTCTACTGAGTAGGATGCTTGGTAGATACCCTCTATGAAATCTCCCCGGTCATGATGACTATTTAAAAGGGTTTTACACGATAAGGAAGCCGTAATGAAAGCAAAAAACTCAGAGACACAAACATTAACCAAAGCAGATATTATTGATCATTTGGTGGTTAAGTTTGGTTTTACCAGACAACAAGGCCGCATGCTAGTAGATTCATTTTTTGATGAAATCTATGATAATTTAGTAGGTGGTAAGGATGTTAAGCTATCAGGCTTTGGTAATTTTATTCTAAAAGATAAAAAAAGCCGGCCAGGACGCAATCCTAAGACGGGGGAGGAGGTAGAGATATCAGCTCGCCGTGTCGTCACTTTCAAAGCAGGTCAAAAATTACGCCGCCAAGTAGACGAAAGTCAGCTACAGGCATAAGCTTTATAAGTAGTTAGGTCAATTAGATGGCGTGTTGGAGGCTATATTTGTCTAGTAGCTTCCGCACTGCAAACAAAAAAAGAGAGCCAATGGCTCCCTTTTTTTTGTGCTATTACAAAGTAAAGTTACTAGGCAATAGACAGGTCTAAAGCTATATTACTGAATTACTGAGCAGTAGTAGTCTCAGTAGTAGTAGTCTCAGTAGTAGTAGTAGCAGTGTCTGCAGCAGCAGTATCAGCGGCAGCAGCAGCTTCAGCGTTAGCGTCAGTACCAGCAGCTTCTAAGTTGTTAGCTTCTTCAGTAGCTTCTGCATCACCAGCAGCAGCAGCAGCTTCTGCATCAGCAGCAGCGGCTTGAGTGTCAGCTAAAGCAGCGTCTGCAGCAGCAGTTTCTTCGCCTTCAGCAGCGGCTTGATCAAGCTCAGCAGATGCGTCTTGTAGCTCTTCTTGAGCGTCGTTTACATCTTCAACAGCGTTTTCTTTGTTGCTGTCACAAGCTGCTAGGCCCATAGTAGCTGCCATTAAACCTGAAAGTGCAAGTAGCTTAAGTTTCATAATTTTCTCCAAGAAAGTGAAATATAACTGACAAAACGCATTATAAAAAGTTACGCAGCAATAGGAAGTATTGTTGTCATTAAACTTGATATAAATCAAATTTCGTAGAGTCAGAATTCGTTAGCGATTATACATCACTAATATTACAAGTGAAAGTAAATTTGGTTAAAGATTGTATTTAGATACAATTTTTAACGTAACATGCGACTTATAGTAATCGGACCATTGCCACTGTTGGCTAAACAAATATACAAAATAGCTATTTATAAAGTTTGCAGGTGCTCTAAACTCTAATCCTATATGGTTGCATATAATATAGGTTTGCTAGTAAAAAGCTATAAAATACTTTAGGTAAAAAGTGACTAATTGTAAATATAGACAGTTTTAGCAGCACAAGTTTTGATAATAGTGCCTAATATGTGCTAATTATACTTTTTCACTGAGCAAACTGCATCTATAATTTTATATAAAGCGTAATTATTTATCTCTAAATTCTCTCTGACGTTGTTAACACATAGCATTTGACGACTATATAAAACAATTTATCTAATATTCGAGGCGTATATCGATGAAATGGCGTGGTAGAAGTGGCAGCTCAAACGTACGTATGAGTGGCGGTAAGGCTGCAGGTGGTGGTATCTTTGGTATTATTATTGGTTTGGTATTGTGGCTGGTATTTGGGGTGAACCCCATGACCGCTTTTCAGACAGGCCAATCTATGACAGCAGGCAGTAGCAGCAGCACGCAGCCTCTCGATGATGAAGGCCGCGATGCACAATTCGTATCTGTGGTATTAAAGGACACTGAAGCGGTTTGGCAAGAGGTATTTCAAGAACTAGGTAGCCGCTATCAGGAGCCTACCTTGGTGCTGTTCAATGGTAGTGTTAATTCAGCTTGCGGTAGTGCCACCTCAGCGACCGGCCCATTTTATTGCCCAGGCGATCAGCAAGTGTACTTGGACACCTCATTTTTTGCAGAAATGCGTCACAATTTAGGTATTACCGGCGATCAACAAGGATCAGGTGATTCTGAAAACGCAGACAAAGCAGGTGACTTTGCTCAAGCCTATGTCATTGCGCATGAGGTCGGCCACCACGTTCAAACCCTGCTTGGTACCTCACAAAAGGTAAATGAAGCACGCCGCCAATTGAGTGAAGCACAAGGCAATCAGCTCTCAGTTCGCCAAGAGTTACAGGCTGACTGTTATGCTGGGGTGTGGGCCAACCGCAATCAACAGCGCGTTCAGTTTTTGGAAGAGGGTGATATCGATGAGGCACTACAAGCGGCCAGTCAAATTGGCGATGATCGCTTAGCACAAGCCAGTGGCCGTGCTGTTATGCCTGATAACTTCACCCATGGTACCAGCCAGCAGCGCGTTAACTGGTTTACTCGTGGCTTTCAAAGTGGCGATATCCGTAATTGTGATACCTTCTCAGGAGCGATTTAGTTTTTGGCATTTAGTTTTTGGTATAGTCTGGATATATAGTCTGGATATAGTCTCGATGTTATCTTATCCTTATCCTCTACAGTCGGTGGTTTTACGGCGATAGATGACAAAGAAGCCTGCAATTGCAGGCTTCTTTTTATCGGCTGAGTTTAATCTAATATGGCTTTAGATTAGTTAGTGTGGTCGATAACGTAACCGGTACCACCACCTAATACAGCACCTACCGCAGCACCTTTAGCGATATCTTTGCTGTCGCCTTTACTTTTAATAAGAGCACCAGCAACCGCGCCTGCTGTGGCACCTTTGGCAGTATTGCTCATATTGTTGTAGTTGTAGCCACCTGTTGAGTTACAGCCTGCCATCAGTAGAGCAGAGCTGGTCATTGTAGCGAGAGCTAAAGTTTTGGCAAGTTTCATAATATATTCCTTGGAGTTAAAGCTTATTAATCCTAAGCGTGAAGTGACCTTAAGTAAATAAGCAAATTAGAAAGCTTTAAAAAAGCACTAATACACTAAAATGAGTCAGGCCTGATTTATAGTTCATGTTATTTATAATTCATATTACCTTAGTACTGCATAAAAACTGTATCAAAATAGCTAACCTATACCTTCAATACGTAATTGTTGTTACACCTATGTATCGATTTTGCCAACCTATCAAGCTTTTTTAGTTGGCTATATAAATAAAGGCCACTGAATCAGTGGCCTTTATTTATATAGCTTATCTTGAGCTTATTAGTTTTGTGATTTGCGCTTCATTTGATCGAAAAAGTCGTCATTGGTCTTGGCTTCTTTTAAGCGATCTAATAAGAACTCAGTGGCTTGTACGCCATCCATAGGCTGTAGCAGTTTACGCAAAATCCAAACTTTACGCAGCGTATCTTCGTCAAGCAAGCGCTCCTCACGGCGGGTGCCTGATTTTTTGATATTAATGGCTGGGAATACTCGTTTTTCGGCTAAGTCACGCTCAAGGGTAATCTCTTGGTTACCCGTACCTTTGAATTCTTCAAAGATAACGCTGTCCATTTTACTGCCCGTATCAATCAGCGCAGTTGAAATGATGGTTAAGCTGCCCCCTTCCTCGATATTACGTGCCGCACCAAAGAAGCGCTTGGGCTGGGCTAGAGCGTTGGCATCCACACCACCAGTCAACACTTTACCTGATGAGGGCACCACAGTGTTATAGGCACGAGCCAATCGGGTAATTGAATCTAATAAAATCACCACATCTTGCTTATGTTCTACCAAGCGCTTGGCTTTTTCGATGACCATCTCAGCCACTTGAACGTGACGCTGTGGCGGTTCATCAAAGGTTGATGCAACCACTTCACCGCGCACAGTACGCTGCATTTCGGTCACTTCCTCTGGGCGCTCATCGATAAGTAGTACAATCAGATAGCATTCAGGGTTATTGCGGGTAATAGATTGAGCGATGGTTTGTAGTAGAACAGTTTTACCGGCTTTGGGCGGCGCCACGATAATGGAGCGCTGGCCTTTACCAATAGGGGCGATTAAGTCAATGACACGTCCGGTTAAGTCTTCGGTTGTACCATTGCCCATCTCAAGCTTTAATTGCTCGGTGGGGAATAGTGGGGTTAAGTTCTCGAAGATTAATTTGTGACGTGAGCGATCTGGGGTATCGAAGTTGATTTCACCCACTTTAAGTAAGGCAAAGTAACGTTCTGAATCTTTTGGTGGACGGATGGTGCCGGCAATAGAGTCGCCTGTTTTTAGGCTAAAGCGGCGGATTTGGCTTGGGCTTACATAGATGTCATCAGGTCCAGCCAAATAAGAGCCTTCTGAAGATCTTAGGAAGCCAAATCCATCAGGAAGCACTTCAAGTACCCCGTCGCCGTAAATGGCTTCACCATTTTTGGCATGCTTTTTTAAAATAGCAAAGATGATGTCTTGTTTGCGGCTACGTGCCAAATTATCGAGCCCCATTTCTTTTGCTATATTTAGCAATTCAGCAACGGAGTTCTTTTTTAGTTCAGTCAGGTTCATAGAGGTTTCGTTCGATGGTTGTTGAGTCATAGTCAGCTGCCGGTACGCCTAAAAACTAAGCATATGCAATAAATGATAATGGTGTAGGCGACAAAAGGCCTGCGCTACACGTAGATAGAGTTGGTAAAAAACAAAAGTAGGAAAATGGTTGTGTCATTAGCATGAAGAATCTTACTTAATTCAATAAGATTTATAGTCCATTAGGTAAAGATAAGCGCACAGCTTATTAACTTCTTAAAATATAAAGTATGTATCAGGTACAGATGGGATATACGGTTATGCAAGACAGTGAGAAAAGATGTTTTGATTGTCAGTATGCTGCTTACTTTAGCCACGCATTAAGCTGTATATATTTAATACAGTCACTATTATAACGAAGTAAATTTGGCCTGTAGCCATTGGCATCATCAATAAAGGCTATCCACTGGCGTATGGGTCGACAACTGCGCAAGATTGAATAGGATTGTGTTAATAAAAGATGATAAAGCAAAGATTGCGTGCAGATAAGTGTGAGCTTGTCATAGTTAAATCTATGTCGCACACCATTTCTAATGGGGGCTCGCAAATTGACAATAGGTATTCTCTAGGAGTTAAACTATACGGTGTTTACCCTTATCATGTCAATGTTTTTGTTGCAGTAAATCAGATTTTTGCGACGCTTAGCACAAAAAAAAGCGACCATAACAATAACAGTCGCTTTTTTATCGCTGCCTATATCAGGCAAGCCTACTTACTTTATAGCGGTTAATGACCGCGTATAAGCGCTTATAGATGCTTGTCTAGTAAAGCGGCTAGATCTGACTTTGGCTGTAGACCCATAACTGTATCTACTTTTTCACCACCTTTAAATACCATTAAAGTTGGGATGCTACGGATGCCGAAGCGGCTGGCAGTTTCTGGGTTTTCATCGACATCAATCTTAACAATTTTAACTTTACCATTGTAGTCATCAGCAAGCTCTTCTAGTACAGGCGCGATGGCTTTACAAGGACCACACCACGCTGCCCAAAAATCTACCAGTACAGGCACATCAGACTGAGCAACATCTTGTTCGAAGTTTGAGTCGGTTGAATTAACGATTAAATCTGACATAATTTTTTCCTTTTGTGGATGTTAAAATCTGAATAAAACAGTACAGACATCAGCGGCCAGCTATATTATTTACTGCGTTTATTGCCGGTTTTCACTGAAGGACTATCTTCAAAAACTGCCGTGTCTGAATCATAAGGTATATATTACCATTTATTGCACTAAATTTTGTCTTTGAGCCGTTAAGTATGGTTAATAATTGGTATCAGTTGGATTGATGGTATACTGCCATGCTCAGTTATTGGCCAAAAAATTGGCTAAAAAGCCACTGTGCTTATTTTTTTATTCTCAAATTTGTGATCTACTATGGCAATCTCGATAGAAACTGTAAACCAATTAAACCTTAAAGAAGCGGCCCGTGACACTCAGTTTTTCAAAGACTTTATGACCCAAGTTACTGTCTATGAAGATGAGGATTTATTGTTGGTGGATAAGCCTGCCGGTCTTTTAAGCATCGATGGCAAGGACTTAAAGGTCAGCTTGCTTTCTCGCTTAGAGCGTGCCAATCCAGAAGTAAAACTCATTCATCGCTTGGATATGGACACCTCGGGGCTCATGATATTTGCCAAAAACAAACAGGCACAGACTCACATCAGTAAGCAGTTCATCGAGCGCATCCCGCAAAAGGAATACCAAGCGATTGTACAAGGCACGCTTGCCATACCTGGCAAAAAAGGCGAGATAAATATACCCGTACGTTATGAGCCAAGTATTAAGCCCAAGCACGTGGCCGACCCTGAGTGGAAAAAGCATGCGCTAACCCATTATGAGGTACTGCATCATGAGCTGCGCAAAGGCCAACCGGTAACCCGAGTGGCGCTACATCCTGTAACTGGTCGCAGCCATCAATTAAGGGTGCACATGGTGCATTTGGGCCATGTGATTATCGGTGATCCTATTTATGCCGAAGGTGAAGCGCTTAGCTTGGCGCCAAGGCTTAACCTACATGCCCATAAACTGCGCCTAAAACATCCCACTATGAACACTTGGATGGCCTGGGAGAGTGCAGTGCCATTTTAAAGCTTAACTACTGATACGCGTCCTTAGCTTTAAAAAATGTTACTTATGAAAACTGATGAAGTCTCAATTGAGGCTTTTAATCTCTTGCGACAAGTAGTATTTTATTTAAGTAGATATAAGACACTGAACTACAAGGACCGTATCATGAGCATTATTCATTCAGCTTCTCATTTTAAATCGGCCCGTGACGCTGCCAAGCCCCTACATAGAGTAGAGGAGGTGCGTGCTGCGGCTGAAGATTTCCGCAAAACTATGCTGGCCAACCCAAAGGTTAAGTTTTATAAGACCTTTGAGTTGATCAGAATACCTTATCCCACCAAGTATGGCTATCTTAATGCCTACGCCTTGCCTACGCCCTATATGCACATCTGTAATAAGCTGTTTGTCATTCAGTTTGATAGCGAGGAGGGGATTAAGACCTTGCTGGTTAGTCCTTCTGATTGGGAAAATCAGCGTGATACACCTTACTTTTACCATATGCTAGAGGATATGGGGGTTTTATCTAAGCCAGTTGAAAAGATGATTGTTCGAGCCAGTGATACTGTGCTTAGCGCTATTGCCAAGCTAGGTTTGGCTCCTGAAGATGTAGACTATATTACCTATGACCACTTGCATACCCAGAATCTCACCCGCTGGCTGGGCGGTAATGGTCAAGCGGCCATCTTCCCCAATGCTAAGCTATTGGTGATGCGCGAAGAGTGGGAAAGTACCCAAGCTTTGCTGCCGTGGCAGAATCAGTGGTATTGCCCAGGCGGTATCGACGGCATTGACGACAGTCGGATTGAGATTCTCGATGGCGACGTATTTTTGGGAGATGGTTCGGTAGCCTTGATGCATACTAAGGGTCACACCGAGGGCAACCACTCTATCGTGGCACATACCGATCAAGGCCTATTGGTCACCTCAGAAAATGGCGTGAGCATGGACGCCTATGCGCCGCAGCATTCTAATATTAAAGGCTTAGCAAAATATGCCGAACTTACTGATGCAGAAGTGGTGATGAATGGCAATACATTGGAATATGGTATCGATCAGTATTTGTCTATGATTCAAGAGAAAACGGTGGCGGGCCCTTATCCAAAAGATGAGCGCTTCTTTAATATGGCACTTTCATCTGAGTCTGCCGGCTATTATCTGTTCCCTGGTACCGCCCCTACCGTACGTATGGGTGAGTTAGAATTTGGTACCTTTACACCAAAAACAACCAAAGCTAAAAAAGGGGGTGGCCTGTGGCGCAAACTTATATCGTAACTGGTGCTGCTTCAGGTATCGGCCGTGCTTTATGCGAGCGGCTGCTGACAGACAAAGGCAATCAAGTTTGTGCCTGTGATATCAACTATGAGGCCCTAACGCAGATTTATGCCAATCATAAATTGGCAGATGCCGGTGGTTCGCTAATCTTGCAGCAGTTAGATGTGCGCGATGTGCAGCAGTGGCAAGAGGTCGTTAACACGGTGATAGCTCAGTGGCAGCACATTGATGTGATGTGTAATATAGCAGGGGTCTTAAAAGATAACTGGATTGCAGATATTGCCCTTCCTGATGACGTTGATTTACACTTTGATATCAATGTCAAAGGCACCATCTTTGGGACCCAAAGTGTGGTAGATACCATGCGTAATCAAGGCAGTGGTCATATTATTAATGTGGCATCGTTGGCGGCGTTATCACCTGTACCAGGTTTGTCACTATACAGTGCCAGTAAGTATGCGGTGCGTGCTTACTCCCTAGCAGCTGGCATGGAGCTTGAAAAATACGGCATCGCAGTGACTACCTTATGTCCAGATGCAGTACAAACACCGATGCTCGATCAGCAAAAAGATAAAGAGCAGGCAGCATTGACCTTCTCTGGCAGTCGTACGTTAACGGTGGATGAAGTGGTTGATGCCATTGTCGGACCGGTACTAAAAAAACGTCCTTTTGAAATGGTTCTACCGCCAAGCCGTGGTGTGGTGGCAAAAATTGCCAATATTTTTCCGCAGACCACAGCCAATTTTGTGGATAGCTTCCGTAAGCAAGGGGCCAAAAGACAAGACAAGAGTAAAAATTAAACCACCGCTAATCAACTTACTGTCATCCCTACCCATAAAAAAGCAGCCCTAATTTCTTAGGGCTGCTTTTTTTGGATAAACTTTATGAGTAGCGTTTATCAGGGCTCTTTGGACAGCAGTATTGGCCAGTTAATTATAGACCGAATACTTTTAGGCGGCTGTCAACAGGAGCGAATTGTTTTTCGCCTGCAGGCTGCTCGATACCACCGAATACTAATTGAGCAACAAGGTCCCACTCAGGGTCGATATTCCAAGTGCTGTCAACTTCTTCATCAATGATTGGGTTGTAGTGCTGTAAGCTTGCGCCAATGTTTTGGCTAGCTAGAGCAGTCCAAACTACGTACTGATGCATAGCGCTAGCATGCTCTGACCATACTGGGAAGCGGTCTGCGTATAGTGCGAAGTTTTCTTGTAAACCTTTAACAACAGTTTGATCTTCATAGAACAATACTGTACCAGCGCCCGCTTTGAAGCTGTCAATTTTTTGTTTGGTGCTTTCAAAAGCAGTATCGTCATTTACGATAGCACGTAGCTTGTCTTCAGTGATTTGCCATAATTTTTTGTGGTCTTCACCAAATAGTACAACCAGACGGCTTGACTGAGAGTTAAAAGCTGATGGCGTGTGCAATACAGCGTGCTCAACTAACTTAACGATCTCTTCTTTAGATACTGGTAGTTGATCGTTGATAGCGTAGATAGAACGACGTGCTTCTGCTAGTGTTTGAAATGCTTGTAGATTTGACATAATAATACTCCAATTTATGAGTGGATGTTATTAAAAGTGAGATTAGCTCATTTAGTACAGGTCGTCATTTATTATTAAATACTACAAGAGGTAGGGCAAATAAAATCACTTACGGTTATAAGCAGCCACCAGTTGCTGAGTATCTAGGTCGAGTCAACGCCTGTGGAAACAACTGGAGCTAATTATAAAATAAATAAAAAACTTCGCCACTAGTTTTTTGTAATTTTATTTAAACAGTGCGACCTATTATTTAAATAATTCTAAAGAGATTATTCTTTAAAACCTTCAGGTAAAGCAGGGGCTTCTAATCGTTTTAGATCAGAGTCTACGTTACCAAAACGTGGGTGATTATTATTCCAATCATTAATGGCCAGTTCAATATCTGCTTTGTTATCAGCAACGAAGTTCCACCACAGTAGCACTTTTTGATTCAATGGCTCACCGCCTAACAACATAAAGCGAGCGCCTTTTTTACCTGAAACTTTAATGGTTGTTGTCTCAGAGATGTCATCAAAACGGATTAATTCGTTTTGTTTGTACTGCTGGCCTTGATACTCGATACCATCTACAACCATTAAAATACCGTATTCAAAACCAGGCTCTAAGGTCAGCTCAACGTCATCGTCTTGAGTCATGTGCACATCTAGACCAATAAGTTTGGTGTACTGAATAGTCGGTGCTTCGTAGCTGTCACCTTGTGGCGTGGTGTAGCTACCGGTGGTTAGTACAAAATCAGCAGTATCAGTAGACCAGCTTGGTAGCTCTGGGTAGTGATGGAAGTTACGTTCAATTTTTTGATCAAGCGGTAGCGCAATCCACAGCTGAACCATATTCATACCACGCCAAGCATCAGCAGAGCCGCCCGTTTCTGGGAATACGCTTTGCTCAGTGTGACTGATACCCTGATCGTTACCAGTACCTGCCGTCATCACGTTGACTTGGTTTTTGGTAATCAATTGTTCATTGCCGATGCTGTCTTTGTGTAGGACTTCACCTTCAATCATCCAGCTGAAAGTTTGTAGGTTGATGTGTGGATGGCGACCCACTTGCATACCCTCTTCATCGTCACCAAATTCGGCAGGACCAGCATGATCCATGAAGCACCAAGCACCAATAGGACGCTTGCCTTTATTTGGTAATAAACGAGCAATGGGAATACCACCGACATCAGCGATACGGGGTTCAAGAATTTCAGTTTTCATAATAGACCTCGATTTGTCGTTATAAAAAAATTAGCAAAACTCAGCTAAAGGCTGCTCTAGCTTGGGGGATAATAAAGTAGTCACTTATTGTCGTTTCTTCAGTAGGCACGTGGGTAATTATTTGTTTAATTATTGTCGGTTAATGCACCATCTGCTGCTACGCTTATTTAGAAGTTCATTTATTTAGAAGCTCATTGGGACATCTATGACAAGAATTTGAGCATCCTCAATCACATCCATTGTGAAGTTTTTGGTATCGGTGATACCAAGCCCATCACGAGGCTCTAGGGTATTACCATTAATCACCACTTTGCCTGAGATAACAAACACATAAGCACCATTAAGAGTACTACGTAAGCTATAAGTTGTGGTCACACCTTTGTCAAACTCACCGATACTAAACCAAGCGTTTTGATGGATCCATACGCCAGCATCTTCTGGATTAGGGGAGAGCACTTGGTTGAATTTATTGCGCTGGAGCAGTTCTACCAAGTTTACTTGTTGATAGCGTGGTGCCACATCCATCTTATTGGGCACTACCCAAATTTGCAAGAATTTGACTGGATTTTCGTCATCATCGTTCATCTCAGAATGGACCACACCAGTACCGGCCGACATTACCTGAATTTCACCACTACGAATGGTGCCATAGTTGCCCATACTGTCACCATGACGAAGTCTGCCAGACAGCGGAATGCTAATGATTTCCATATTGGCATGGGAGTGATCGCCAAAGCCCATCCCTCCTTCAACATGGTCATCATTGATCACACGCAAGGCACCAAAGCCTACGCGCTTGGGATCATAGTAGTCAGCAAAGCTAAAGGTATGCTTACTTTTAAGCCAACCGTGGTGAGAGCCGCCACGACTTGTGGCTGGGTGATGGACGGTCTTCATACCTGCCCCTTATGTCAGTAATATGTTATTTAATTATTTTATAAGCACTGTTTAAGTTTTATTAAGCTATCTTAATAAAGTCAGATATAAATTTAATATGACTACATAATAGTATCTTTGAAAAATAATTCAAGTCAGGACAATTTATTTTTACCAAAATCAATCAAAGTTGCCTAGAATGGCGGCTTAATTAAGGGGTAGTGGGTTAAATATATGACCCAATCCTGAAGATTTGGTTAAGCAAATGATACAGTTAATACACAGTATAACTAGACGCTTGCTTTGCTAGTGAGTATCATCACTAGTCAATGCTATTTGACGGGGCTGTTCATGTTGCTGTTGACATGAATCGGTTTTTGGTCGATTTTTGGCACAAGTTAAATTTAATAAAAAGAGAGAATCGTTATGACGGACAATCAAAAACCAAGTTACGAAGTTATCGATAATAAAGAAGCCAAAAAATTTGAAATCCATGTAGATGGCTATGTGGCATTTGAAGATTATGATTTCTTTACGACAAGTGCTGGTGAGCCTGGTATTGCCTATTTGCATACAGAAGTGCCAAAAGAGCTCGGCGGCCGTGGCATTGCGGGATTTTTGGCCAAATATTTACTAGATTATGCCGCTGAAAATAAGCTGCGTGTAAAGCCTATTTGTCCCTTTATCAAAGCTTACATTGATAAGCACCCTCAATATCAAGACAACTCAGTATTTCATAACGCTACGCCATAGGTTAAGTTATCTGTCAATTGAGCCGATTTAAATGACCTGTAAAGCAAAGTGTGATCAGCAGAGCGAATGATTTAAATACGCCTCATCTCAATGACGTTTTATATAAAGTGAGTGGCACAGCGCCGCTCATTTTTTTACTTTAAATTTTTTACTTTATATGCTGGTGTCTCTTATTCTGGCATTTTTTAACTAACTTACTTTTAACTAACTTACTTGCTGGCTGTCTATAAAAAACATCCCAAATAGCCACAGGCTAAATGGGATGTCGAAAATAAGGCTTACTAATGACATTACTATAAGCTGCCACATAAGCTACCAGCGGTTTAGCAGATAAATGATAACCTAGTTAGCATAAACAAATATAACAAAGCCGACCTTATCTTAGAAAACTGCTGCGATCTTAGGTGATCAATTATTACAGTAGATCTTTTGGATTGGCATTTTTAACCGCATTGTAGCTATCTACCAAGGGGGCATACTCTGTACTGATCTCATAGAACAGATTTAGATAGCCTTCCATATCTTCACGCCAGTCACGACGTAATTCGTTCGACATAGCAAACCAAGTCAATAACTGAGCGCCTTCTTGCTGCATACGTAACCAAGCGGCGTTACGGCTCATATCATTAAAGGTGCCTGAAGCATCTGTAACTACGAACACCTCATAGCCTTCAGCCAGAGCAGATAATACTGGGAATGCCACACAAACTTCCGTTACGATACCGGCAATAATGATTTGTTTACGGCCAGTTTTCTTAACTGCTTTAACAAAGTCTGCATTATCCCAAGCGTTAATTTCACCAGGACGAGCAATGTAAGCTGCATCTTTAAACATCTCTTTTAACTCTGGCATCATTGGACCATTAGGACCTTGCTCAAAGCTGGTAGTCATTACCACTGGTAAATCAAAGTATTTAGCAATTTTGCCCATAGCCAACACGTTTTTTTTGAATTCATCAGCTGGCATGTCTCGGCATAGGGTCTGAAGGCCAGTTTGATGGTCTACAAATAAGACCACAGCGTCATCTACAGAAAGACGTTTATAAAGATTGTCATCAGTTTTAAGTTTTGTTTTTTTTGGCTTAAACATACTTTGATCCTTTTTTTTAGTCGGTTTATAGTCGTAAAAGTGAGTCTAGATTAAGTTGTATTATCAATGCCTTGTTCTTATCCCTCAGCACATTAATAATGTTGTCTTCATTAAGTTAATCGTAATGTTATTAGAACTAAGTAGTATCGATACAATTAAAGAATACCATTACCTTATAAAATCACTTTATTGACTTAGTATTGTTTGGTACTTGCTTTGTAAGTATTGTATTTAACTTGAATTTGGAGTAACACAATCAAAAAGGATAACAATGAAAAATGAACTGAGTGCCAGATATCAGATAGATTGCATGGAAGATGATTATGATTATGATATAAATAAAAAGAACACCCGAAGGTGTTCTATGTGTTTGTTATTCGGGTATAGCATGCTGCAATCAAGACTTAGCTGACATGTTTTGTTGTACCAGATATTGCTCGTCACGAGATTTAAAGGCCAAATAAAACACAGGCAGGATAAATGGCGCAATCGACCAAAAACCAATCTTCATATAGAGCAAAGTACCAATTAATGCACCAAAGGCAAAGAAGAAAACAATAGCCGCACTGTGCTTTAAGCTTTCCATGTTGCAGCGATTACGGTCAAAGAAATAATCTGATAAATCGATACCCAACTGTGTGGTATTACCCGTCATCAGTAGTGTCGGACGTACTTTACCCATGACCGTCTTACCCGCTGTGTTACGAATAGCGAAGGCCATCAGACCTAAGAAACCAGTAATGGCTAAGTCAATAGCACCTGGGTCTTCGAAAGGACCGAACATCAGTGCTGAAACCATAAAGGCCGTTAAAAACAACACTTCTGCAAATAAAAGTTCGCTTAAAATAGGCTTATCAGCCGATCTTCTGGTGATATAACGCTGAGTGAACATGACGGTAATAATAAATACCGGTAAGGCCCCAAGTTTAATCCAAAGATCATCGCCACCTTTGACCAGTCCACCACCAGCCATCACTAAGTTTCCTGTGACGTGGTTGGTAAAGAAGCCAAGTAAGGCGATAAAACCAATGGTATCAATTGCGCCGCCCACTAAGGTTAATAAGATTGCCGCCTCAAAGCGCTTCCAAAAACCACCGCCTGTTGACTTGGGTTTTTCAATCTTATTGCTTTCGTCTTTTCTATCGTCAATATTTTGATTACTCATATTATTCTTCTATAAATTGGACTAGTGCATCGGCGAATTTAGTTAAATACTGTTGAGTTTTTTCGTTACTAACTTTGCCATCTTCAATACTGTCAGAGGCATGACTCAAATAGACCTCAGGGGCAATCATCACTTTGGCTGACAAAGCTTGCATCGATTTGCGCACATCAAGCCCACATTCTCTTCCACCATAAGTGCCTGGTGACGCGGTAACCACAGCTACTTTTTTACCACTCCAAGCGCTGTCGCCATGAGGACGTGAGGCAATATCTATCACGTTTTTTAGGGCAGCAGGTAAGGTGCGATTGTGCTCTGGCGTCACGATTAACACCGTATCCACTTCTTTGATTTTTTGACGGACCTGATCGTAGCTTTCGATGGTTTGTTTGTCATAATCTTGATTGTATAAAGGCAGTTGTGCAATCTCGATCTCTTCGACCTCTATATTTTCAGGAAGCTGAGATACGATATATTCAGCTACCATACGGTTGATAGAGTCTTTGCGCAAACTGCCAATGATTAGGCCAAGTTTTTTTGTGTTATCCATGATGAAATTCTCCCAATGTAACTCATCCACAATATAATCATTATTATTTTATAATCAATCAGATAGCCTATTGTCTGGCTGCCCATTTATAGCCATCTTTATAAAAATTAATTAAACAATGGGATGATAAATATACTTTTAGATAAAAAAATAAACCTGTTACTGGCTCAACTCAGTGAAGTATAAAAACTATACAAAATTCACGAATTTGGTCTGTATCAAGCTTATTACCGTGATTTAATTATGCTATATGACTATGAGCTTTTGGGTTGTGTTTCAGTTAAAAGCTTAAACGTTTTGCATCCACTGCTAATAAATGATAATCCCTACTTTTATTATGGTTTTTTATATTTGAGCAGGGGTTAAGTCATAAGCACTCTTGTGTGCTGCTTGATAGAGTAGGCATCAACTTAAGCTATGGCTTAGGTTTTTTAACAGGTTAATTACTCTAATAGTAAAGGGTGTATTGAACATCTATTCAATACACCCTCGATTAAAAACTTGGTTCAAAATAAGGATATTTTACGCTAAATAAAGCTGGCCTTATCGTACACTTTTTTGAGTGCGAGTACCGTCAATACCTTCGTCAAAAGAGAATGCACCTGGACCGTGTGAGAAGATCATTAAGAAACCACCAGCCATTGCAAAGTTTTTCAAGAAGTTGTTTTGTTGCTCAGGATCACTAAATGGGTGGAAGATTAACGCAGATAGAATGCTAAAGCCTGCCATTAATAGAGCAATCCAACGCGCCTTGAATCCAAATAAAATAGCAATACCGCCCAATACTTCTAAGATAATCACTAAAGGTAGCATAAAACCTGGAACGCCCATGGCTTCCATGTAGCCTTGTGTGGCTGCATAACCGGTGATTTTACCGATACCTGAGTAGATGAAGATCGCAACTAATAAGAAGCGGCCAACTGGAGCACTGATGTTTTGTAGCTGGTTCATAAGTAATTCCTTAAAAAGAGAGAGTTTTGTGTAATGTTATTAAGTAATGGCAATATTTTAATTGTTGACTAAACTTATGTAAACCCTAATAATTGCAAATTATAGTTCTTTTATAAAGAACAATACAATTGAGCAGATTTTTTTGATACTGACTTTGGAGTAAAGATGGGTCAATTAGAAGATATGGCATTATTCGTACGTATCGTGGAATCTGGCAGCATTACTAAAGCATCGGAGCAACTAGACATTGCTAAGTCTGCCGTAAGTCGCCGCTTAAAGGAGCTTGAGACCAGCTTAAATACACAGCTGATTAGCCGCACCACCCGTCGCTCTACGGTGACTGAGGCAGGGCAGAAATACTACCAACAGGCATGTAGCATTCTTAGTGAAATTGAGGTGCTTAATGAACAAATCAGTGGTGTGGCTTCGCAGATAGAAGGCACCATGCGAATGACCGCTCCGTTGTCTTTTGGGCTGATGCATCTAAATGACATTATCCACAATTATGCACAGCAGCATCCGCAGCTAAACTTTGAGCTTGATTTCTCTGACCGGCATATTGATTTGGTAGAAGAGGGGTATGAAATGGCCATTCGTATCGGTGAGCTTAAAGACTCTTCTTATCAAGCCAAGCGGCTAACTGTGATTCGGCGTGTGCTGTGTGCCAGTCCTGATTATATAGCGCGAGCGGGCATGCCACAGACTATTGCAGATTTAAAGCAGCACGCATTTTTGCAATATGGGCTACAAAGTAAGCAAGGAGAAATAGATCTCATTGATGCTTCAGGACAGCATCATAAGATTGAGACTCAGTCTAGAATTAAGGCAAATAACGGTAATTTCTTACTAGACATGGCAATTAAAGGCTATGGTATTGCTTATATGCCCACCTTTATTGCCTATCAAAGCTTGGCAGAGGGTAAACTTATCCCCGTTATGGCAGACTTTGAGCTACCTACTTTAAATGCTTATGCGGTTTATCCTGAGAATAGATTTTTATCCAAGCGCTGCCGATTGCTTATTGACTATATTATTGAAACAATTGGCGATGACCCTTATTGGGATAAATATATAACCTAAAAGCGTTAGCCAAACAAAAAGCCCCTCACAAAAGTGAAGGGCTTTGTATGTCATTATATACCAGCATATCAGTAGCAGATAAGCGCAGTTAAGGCTTATTTGGCAAGCGCGTCGCTTTCGGCCTTGATGTCATTTAAAATATCAATAATCTGTGCTGAGGTCAGATATCTTGGCACCGCATAAGTATCACTGACTTCTTTGGCAGCGGCTTTGGCCATCTTTTTAAAGTCAGCCGGATTAATACCTTTAACCGTGACATCGATGTTTAGAGAAGCAATTAAGGCTTTCACTTTAGCAATCAAATGGTCAGTCAGCTCGCTGTCTTCAGCATGGGTATCAGCTGCCCCTAAAATCCCTACTTTTTTGGCCAAGGCCGCCAATCTGTGCTGTGATACCTTTCGGTTAACTTCTAAGATATGCGGTAATACGATGGCGTTAGCACGGCCATGAGGAATACCATAGAACGCCCCTAACTGGTGAGCGATGGCGTGAACATATCCCAAGCCGGCCTTATTAAAAGCAATACCGCCGTAGTGCGCAGCCACACCCATCTCTTCTCGAGCCTTTAGATCCGAGCCATCTTTATAAGCTTGCGGCAGATACTGCATCACCGTTCTAGTGGCAGAGGCGGCATAGTAGTCAGTCTCACTGCTGGCATTGGCACTCATCCACGCCTCTAAAGCATGGGTTAGCACATCAATACCGGTATCGGCAGTAATGTGGGGCGGCATGCCTTTCATAATCACAGGGTCTACCGCTGAGGCTAGAGGTACCATGCGTGGATCAATGGATAAAGACTTTTGGTGAGTCTTGTCATCTGAAATTACCGCGCCTAATGTTGCCTCAGAACCGGTACCTGCTGTGGTGGGGATACAATATAAAGGCATGCATTTAGAGGCTTTTAATAACCCCATTAATTGTTGAGGTTTGCGCTTGGTGGCCTGACTCATCGCAATAATTTTTGAGGCATCGATAACCGAGCCACCGCCGATGGCTAAAATGGCGTCACAGTGATTGTCCACAGAGTGGCGCAACCCTTCTTCTACCACGCTAAAGGTAGGGTCTGGCGTAATACCATCAAACAAATGATAGCTGACGCGTTTATCTTCTAAATAAGTAGTGACTTTTTCGGGAACACCCAACTGGTTTAATACCGCATCAGTGACGATTAGTACATTGGTAGCGCCTTCATTAATCATCAAGTCGCACAGCTCATAACAGGACTGTTCGCCGATAAATAATTGAGGTCTTGGAATGGGAGCGACCACTGCAAAGGCATGTAAAGCTTTGGCACGGGTCTTGGCAACAGCTAGGTAGCCGGCATGTTGTATGCTATTAGGAGAAAAAAGCTTTAAGGCATTAAGCGCTTTGGTTGCGTGCATAGAAAAATCCTTTTCAGTGGTTCGTTCTGATTTAAATAGGTTAAAGAACATAAGTTGATTGCTTGTGATCACATTGTGCCACTATAAAAAAAAGATAGAAAGAGCAAACACTGATAAGGAGAGTAAAAACAGACGACTGATGAGGACATAAATAACAAGAATGGCGGTGAAGGAGGGATTCGAACCCTCGATACGCTATTAACGTATACACACTTTCCAGGCGTGCGCTTTCGACCACTCAGCCACTTCACCGTTTTGCAGCCCCATAGTATACCTAAAGGCAGGGCAGTTGTCATCCTAAGTCACAGGTTTTGATAATAATTCAAGCAATTAATGTAGCTTTAGGCGCAGTTTGGGCGCAAAAAAAAGAGGCTAAGTGTCACTCAGTGACGTTTATGCTGCTTGAACTCTTTACAGTTGGGATGGGCATTGCTAGCATGTCACTGCTTGAAAAGACAGTGGGTTTTTTTGGCTTATTGCTTTAAATACAGCGGCGTAATTTAGTTAGGGTAGAGATTAACAGTGGTAAATCATCATAAGCGGCCTCTACAGTGGCACAATCATATCAGTCACATAAGCCATATAAGATTAATAGCAGGTGCTAGCAAAGAGCTAACTGGCAGCCTAGAGATAACTTATAAGCACGACAAGCCAGCGTTGTCAGTAGCCACGCTGTTCGTTAAGCTTGGGCTAATACTTCTTAGTGTCTTGTTGTCATCCGGGGCTTGGGCGGGGAGCTTTGATAACTGCAAACAAAACTTCTATGCCGTCACCGCCCCTGATTATCTTAATCAAAAGCTACTTAATAAAAGCATGGAGCTTTGCTTCGATGGGTTTGCAACCTTGTATTCTGGTGCTTCTCGAACCCCTTTATGGTCAGCGGAGCATTTAACCCGTGAGCGCTTATATCAAGCTGAGCAAATCCCTCGAGAAGACAGTTTTCATAGTGAAAGCCGCCTGCCAAATAGCATGCAAGCACAATTGGCCGATTACAAAAATTCAGGCTATGACCGTGGGCATTTAGCCCCGAATGCTGATATGGCCAATACCAGTCAGCAATATGACAGCTTTAGTCTGGCTAATATTGTGCCGCAGGACCCCAGAAATAACCGTTATTCTTGGAAAAATATTGAATCGGTTACCCGCTATTTAACCAAAAAGCATGGTGAGGTGTATGTGGTGACCGGTGTGGTATTTGCCGGTAAAAAGGTCACTCAGATTAATAATCGGATATTGGTACCAAGTCATATGTTCAAGGCGGTATATGTGCCGCAGACTGAGCAAGCGGGAGTATACTACTCACCCAATGATGACAGTGACATTGTAGAGATTATCAGCGTCGATGAGTTGGCGCTGCGCTCTGGGATTGATGTCTTTCCTGCCATTAGTTCACAGGCCAAGGCCGCCGCTATGCCGTTAGAGATTAGCCTCGGTGATGTCAGTGATAGGGGCGATTATGACAACAAAAAAAAAGCCGACCCGAAAGCCGATCAAGAACAGCCGCTGTGGTATCTTATTTTGATTGAGATTTTACACTGGGTAGTGGATAATTTTTTTAAGAAGTAAGTCGCTATAGTAGCCATCTCTCTTTTACATAGGATGCCTTATCATGACGCAGCCAGACAGTGCCATAAATACCGAACAAAATATTGAGCAAACACAGACCAAAGACCCAATGAGTCAAGCTGATCAACGTATAAAGCCAGCCTTTGCTCCTTATCAAAATGACCATCAAAGCTTGCAAATTGGCTCATTAATATTTGAAAACCAGACCGATAAAATCATCGTCTATGGTGATATAGATATTCAAAAGACGCCAGAGGGTTTAAGCCAAGCCATGCGATTACAAACCCTGTTTTCTGATATCGTCAGTGAGCTACAAGCGGCTCAGTCAACAGGCGAGCTTGAGCCAATTTCAAAATCCCAAAGTTTTGTAAGTGAGCAGACGCAAAATAGCAAGGAAGTAGACAATCCTTTTTCATAACTCTTACGTTTTAAAAATAGTGTAGTAATAATTTATTGATTTAACACTTTTTTTTTATTTATTAGACGTTATAATTAATCATACCTTTTATGGTAGTTAAATAAAAAAATATCTTGACCGTGTTCAATTGAGTGTCTAAGATATCTTAAACCATGATTTAAGCATGGCAGATTGAGTGGTGATTGTGTTTAGCTTTACTAAGCGTATGCATTAACTCTTTAAGTTTTTTATCTCAATCAACCCATGTCTCCACTTTTCGAAAGGAATCGTACTATGAAACTATTCAACCAGTCTGTTCTCGCTTTATCAGCTTTAGGCATCGCTACCGTAGCGATGGCAGCAGATCCATTAGCCAATACTACTTGGCAAACTTATGACGATGGTCAACCAAAAGCTGTGGTTCAAATCACTGAATCTGGCGGCGTATTAACTGGCAAAATCATCTCTACTACACGCGCTGAAGGTAAGAAGTTTGTGGGCCGTACTGTAATGTCTGGTCTAAAAGCAACGGGTGGCGGTAAGTACAGCGGTGGTCAGATTACTGATCCAGAAAATGGCAAAACGTATCGTCTAACTGCTGAGTTAAAAGGAAATGACCTAAAGCTTAAAGGTCACTTAGGTCCATTCTCACGCAGCCAAGTGTGGAAGAAAAAGTAACTTTTTTGTTTAACGCTTTTTGTTAACCCGTTGATACTGAGTTTAAATTATACTGAGTTTAAATTAAGCACTGCGGTTAAATTAAACGTTGCAATCAACACACTTGTTTCATACTTTTCTCCCCATTAAAGAAGCCAGATACCCCGTGTATCTGGCTTTTTTTATGCAGGTTATTCCACTTCAAAAGCATAAGACGCACCCGCATACGCGGTGATTTTACCGTCCCATCCGTTTTTCCAATCTCCTTGATGCAGTATACGGTAAGTACCAGAAGGCGTGTCTTTATCAATGCGTCAATCAATGGTAACTTTGCTATACGTGATGCCCTCGCGCGCCCAACTGTACCGAGTATCAAAGCTTGCATCCGTCAGGTAGTCTACCCATTTACCTTGCACTAGGCGCTGCACTTTTAAAAAGGTGTCCTCGGTGCGTAAGTTATTTTTTGGATGGGCACCGCGGAAGCTCACACTAACCACCTCGGCCTTCTGATAATGCTGCTTGGGCTGCACAAGTACCTGTCCCCAAGCTTGGTTAGAGGGCTTGTCATCAAATACGACGCCGGGTCGCTCAGCGAATTTGCCAGCTGCTATAGAAGGTGGCGCGGTATGGTTCTTTAGCGGCTGATTGTGTTTGAGTGCCCGAGCCAGTTGTACATACTCTTGCACATAGGCATTACTTTGATATGGGCCATATTCGGTAGAGGCGCCCTCATAATGTTGCAGTGCATATTCCTCACGGGTCGCAACATAGCCGCTATAGTTATTGGCCAGTCCATTGACGATGACAGTATTGACGCCGCTGTCTTTTAATTCATCCAGCACCGCAGATTGCAAACGCCGCCCCACCATGGTAGTTGGCTCTCCGGGTATGGCAACTAAGGCTAGGTTGGCAATGCGCATTAATTGTACCGGCTGTTTGCTATTGACCCAGCCCAATTTACCGGTAGGTAGGAGCACCGGCTTTTCGGCCTGACACGGATCTTGACTGACAGCGCCCACCACACCAAAAGCGGCTCGAGTAGCGCTGCCCAATATCGAAGTATCGGTTTTGTTAATTTTGTCAGTGATACTCAAAGAGTCTTTGGTCATACCTTCATAGATACCGGGTATGTCGGAGGGGCCATTTTCTGCACCGGCGGCAAACGCATAGCCGCGAGCTGGCACACATAATCTTTGCTCGCCAGCACCGTGGGTGTATTGAGCATCCACCACATAGCCATTTAAATCAATCCAGCGGGCGCGTGTGTCAATGGGTCCGACTATTGGCTCGGCTTTGTCCCATAGCTCAAGTGCTTTATTAAGCTGCAAGGAGCCATCACGAACCACGTTATGCCATTCCTCATCTTCTCCCTCGAAGCCTGCCGAGGAGTGGGCATTACCTCCTGCGGCCACCACATCTCCCTCATCAGCGTTGGCAAAGGCGGCCACAAAGGGCTGGCCTGTTTTTTTGGTAATGGCCGCTTGCATGCCTTGCTGAGCATAGCCTTTGTTATCGGCACTTAGGTACATAAACTGATTGCTAAAGCTGGTTGGGTGAATGGCAAACCAGTTAATGGCGCCCAAAGGCTTGCCATTTTGATCATCAAGGCGCAGCTGAGTCATGGTGTCATTGACATTACTGTCATAGGCTTTGGCATCGGGATTATTGTTATAAGCGGCGGCTGAGCGGTTGCGTGTCGCGCCTGTGAGCTTGCCTTGCGCTAGTGATAAGGTGCCGGGTGTTAAGTTTTGATGCGCCTTACTAATAGCGCGTACGATGCCATCCACTATGGCAGTGAAGTTCTGTTCGCTATAGCCGGCAGTGGTGTCATCTTTACTGGCAATTTGATACAGTCTTTGATGGGAGTAGCCGGCATTGCCCACATGGGTATGGGTAGCCGTGAGCATAACGTTGGCATCTGTGTATAGTGGGCCATACAAGGCGTGCAAGCGTTTTAACACTTCGAGTCTGACCGCATTAAACATAGCACCCATATCGGCCGATACATAGACAATACGGGCGCTGTTTTGAGCAGTTTGTGCGCTGTCTGCCTGATTGTCTACAATAATAAAGGCATGAGCGTACAATCTATCATTGATACCTTGAGCCACTTGCTGCGCGGCATAACCGAACATACCTGTCTCTGCCGCAGCGCCTGTGATATCAGCTTGAGCTGCACCGAGTAAATATGGCGCTTTATTGGGTTTAAGCTGAGGATGACTAGCGCCAGTGTGAGTACTTGCCGCAATAGGTACTACTCGGTCACTAGTGCTTAGTTGAGAGTTCTCTAATGAGCCATTATCTTTAACATAGAAGGCCGATGCAGAGCTCGCTAAAGAGATGGGGTTAGAGTCGTTACGGCAGTTGATTGTCTGTAAAGATAAAGACAAAGCGGAGGTGGCGCATAAAGAGGTTAATAGCATAAAGCCTCGCCAATTGAACAGTGAATAAAAGACAACCACATAGCGGCCGCTAAGTTAGCGCTTGCGTGCAGTGGCTGCAAATACTATGCTAAGCTCAGTACTAGGTTATCTTATTAGTATCAGCTCATTAATAACAGCTTATTAATAGTAGCGTGAGGGTCAGACCTGCTTTGATTTTGATACCAATCATCACCGTGATCCTGATATTAAAATGGATTGAATAATTGTGCTCTAAGGTTGAATACTTATGCCAAAAGAACTTTGCCCCTGCCGTACTGTACCGGCCACTGTCGCCTTGGGTACCCACACAGATAGCGATGCTGTGCAGGCACAAATGAGCTATAGTGAGTGTTGTCAGCCCCTGCACCAAGGCCAAGCGATAGCCGCGACCAGTGAGGCCTTAATGCGCTCTCGCTACAGTGCATTTGTGTTGCAGTTGATCGATTATATTATCGACACCACTGTTCCTGCTCAGCAAAGCCTACTCAGCCGTCAAGACATTAGCGACTGGGCGCAGCAGACCCAGTGGGCCGGACTACAAATTGTGCAGCACATTGCTAAGCTGGGCAAACGCCACTCACAAGTTGAATTTAAAGCTTACTATCACAGTCTAGAAGCTGGTAATTTAGCGCTACATGCCCATCATGAGCTGTCTACTTTTGTTAAAGTAACAAGCGGCAACAAGCCAGCTGGTGACGCGGCCACCGAGCAAAGCGTCTGGTATTTTTTAGACCCCACAGTGGTGATGGGACTTAGCCAAAAGCAGCCTTGTCTCTGCGGCTCCGGTGAGAAGTTCAAACGTTGCTGCGGGGCGTATTTATAAACTGGCGCCCACTTGACGGGCAATGGCAATACCCTCTTCAATGGTTAAGTATTTGCGCAGGCTTGGGGTATCACGAAATATAATATCGCCCTCTTGAAAGACCAAACATTCATTGACCGCCAGTTGCTGCCACTCTTCATTTTCGGTCAACGGCACAGTGACCAAAATGCTCACCTTATCTTTATCGGTTGTGACATCCCCAAAGTTAATAGATAACTCATCATCAGCCAGCTTGGCTTCACCAAAGGGCGCCTTACGGGTCAGATAAAACAGTAAGGAGTTGGCATACGCCAATTGCCAATCTCCATTAGACAGCAGACAGTTAAACAATCCATTGGCTGCTAAATAACGGCACTGGGCGGTCAAAAATCGAAACAGCTCCTCATCAGAGGGGCGTTTTTTATAGGTGGATTTTAGACGATTAATTAAATAACAAAACGCCACTTCAGAATCGGTTGTGCCAACTGGCCGGCAGTACTCGCTATTGCCATTGTCTTGTAGACGTTGGCAGCGCTTAATAAAGCCTTCACTCATTTGACCATTATGAGCGAATACCCATTGCTCGCCCCACACTTCACGCACGAAAGGGTGGGTGTTGGCCAAGCAGTTGCTACCTTGGGTGGCTTTACGGATGTGAGCCACTACGTTAAGTGCTTTGATGGGATAGTTTTTTACTAAGTCGGCCACTGGGGATTCATAGCTTGGCTTATCATCATGAAACAGGCGCAGTCCGCGGCCACGACCTTGTGCCTCAGACTGGTTGGGTGCATCACATTTGCTCGGTTCAAAAAAAGCGATACCAAAACCATCGCTATGGTGGTCGGTGTTTCCGCCTCGGTTGTGAAATCCTGTGAAGCTAAACCCGATGTCCGTTGGGGTATTGGCGTTCATACCTAATAATTGACACATTTATAACTTACCACCTTGTTGATTGTCTATTTATCTATCTATCTATTAACAGTTGCAACTATCTTAGTCATCAGCTGCCGGCGTGACATCGATATTTTGTAAAATTTCATTGGCTCGAGCCAAGTCGGCTTGTTGTACCCATATAACCAAGCCAGAATTAAGGCCAGGAATTGCGCTCAGAGCTTGTAGCGACACAGCAATGCCATTATTCTTTAGCAAGTTGGCATGCAGCTCGCCTTGAATATTGGTGTCATAACTTGCCAGCTTGTGCCATTCATCAACCGGGTTACTCATCGTATTTCCTTATCAGAGTTAATTAAGTTGACTGAGTTCAACTCAACTTAACTCAAAGCGTGGGTGGGGTAAATATAACGTTTTAGTCAGTGTTTCACGTGAAACATAACTATATGTCCCTAAAACTCAGCACGGTTAACTTAAATAGCCAGTCACTGACGATACATTTATATTTTTATGGTTTGTATTTATGGTTTGTATTTATGGTCTGTATTAGTCGCTACAAGCTTATGGGTAGTAAGTTATGGCTTATCGAATCCTGAGGTGAAATTGATCTGACCTAAAGGATAGGCGTCTATAAAAAAGCCATTGGGATAATCTTTAAAGCCAGGCTGGTCTTTGAGCTGTTCAATAGCCGCCTCGGCTTGCTGCTGAGCTGCAAAAACACCAATAAGTTTAAAGCCAGTAGCATCCTTGTCACGGTTATCTGCCTCAAAACAAGCATGTTGTAATACATAAACTGTTTGCTGCTGGGCTCGTAATTTCTCAACTTGATTCCAGTGATAAGCGGCCAAGCGTTTCATCAGGTCTGGGTTTTTGACCATGATATTATCGCCGGTTCGACCTTGTTCACGGTTGTAATATATGACATTCAAGCGCAGTAGCCAGAAGGTAACGGCTGCCATGGCCAACATGATGGGCAGCGCTTGCTGCTCAGCGGTGCTCAGAGGACGAGCACTTTGATAGCCTTCAATAAAAGCCTGCATTTTTTGAGTGTCAAAATTCACCGATTCGCCATCACCGGCCACGCCCCAAGTCGTACAGAAGTCGTTGATCGTAATGGCAATATCCATCACATAATGCTCAACACTCACTTCAGTAAAGTCAAGTAATCCGGTCAGCTCTTCTTTGCCAGAGGTTAGGTTCCACAAGGTGTTATCAGCGAACATATCTAAGTGGCACAAACCTTTGGGCAAAGACTCTAAAGGCAGCGATTCATAGCTTTGCCAGATGTCTTGCATAAGCCGTGCTTCATCAGCGGGCATAAATTTGATTTCACGATCACGCACCTGATGCCAAGGGTATAACGGTACCCCGTAATCTTCGGCTGGCGTGAGACTTTGTAGCGTGTTGTGTAAGGTCGCTAGTGCTTGTCCCATGCTGTAACACATGCTGGGTGTGGTCTTGTCCGGATGACCACCTGATAGGCAAGGCACTAAGGTAATGGCTTTATTTTCGTATTGAATCAGATAGTCGGCTGAGCCATCAGCTTTTCGGGCTTTTTTGGCCAAAGGTGCTGCGACAGGCAAAGTGCCTTTTAAGCGGTTTAAAATGGTGGCCATTTTGGTGATATCAGCTGGTGGACGCTCCTCAAATAAGGTAAAGACATAAGAGTATTCACCGTCTGCATCCTCTGTGGTCTGAATGAACCAGTTTGAGTTTTTAATGCCTTGGGTAATGGGAATGGCTTTAGCAAAAGATACGCCGAAAGCTTGGCAAAAAGCAGCAAATTGGTCTTCTGAAAGATGAGTATAAACAGACATGAGGCTCTCTTAATCGATGAGGGGTTAATGGGTAAAAGCCAGTTAAAAGATACAGCACAAAGGCTCAAAGATAATCGCTAATTTATAGCCTATACTCTCATTATACGCAAAAGCAGGCAAGAGGCATCTGTCTGCACCGCTATAACTAAGCGTTATCTGACTTGTCTACACCAATGGGGGTGTCTATCACTTTAGTGGCAGACCCAGTTGTACTCACGCTGTTAAGGCTTAAATCTTGGCTATTGATTAAAATCTCAGACAATCCACTATTAATACGGCGCACATAGTTCATGTCGTTAATGAGCGAGGAGGCTTGCAGTTTATCAATCTTATGCTCTCTAAGCTTGTCGAGCACATGGTGGTGTGGTGACATGGATGCGTCTGTGTGCTGCACAAAAATCTCGGTGGCCTGCTGCCTATCAAGGCTTTGTTTTTGTAGGCTGCGTACCCGATTAAAGCTTATGAGCATATCAAAAAGATGCTGACGCAGCGCCATGTAATCTTGATAAATAGAGGTGCCAGGAGTATTTAAAAATTGCTGCATATTTTTTTGTAAGTGCTTGCTTTGCTTAACCATTTCTACCACGTGGAAGGCATTGATATGAGCATCGGTAAGCTTCTTTTGTACCTTATTAGCATGGATATCTATTTTACTGGTGAAATTCAATATTTCACTATACAGTGGCTTAATCTGCCACTCGTATAAGCTTTGCACATCAAGCTGCAGCGGCCGAGCAGGGTTAGGCAGCTCAGAAGAAGGCGTATATAGCTGCGCGTTGGGCACATAAATGGCATGACAAACCACCTCAAGCCCTAAGGTGGTTAAGTGCTCAATCTCTTTATGGACGGCATGAATGGCAGTGTCTGTGGACTTGAGCATATTGCGGTGCAAATGTAGGGGGTGTACAGCTTCTGCCCCATCGGGCAGTTGTTTTTTTGGTGATTTATCTGGCAAAAATAGGTGCAGCTTTTCGATAAACGGCTGCTGAATACCCCAAAATACTGAAACGCCCAATACGTTAAATAAGGTGTGGAACAAGGCCAGTTGCAACAACGGTGAGTGCATCCCAATGACAGTGGCAATCGCCCCCACAGCAAAGGTAAGAGGCAGCCATAGTATCAGGGCTAATAATGCGGTCACCCAGTTATATATCAGGTGCGCCAGTGCCAAGCGCTGACCATTTCTATCGCTGCTGAGCATGCCCACCAAGGCGGTGGTAAAGCTACTGCCTAAATTAGACCCTAGCGCAATGGCAAAGCTTTGGGTGAGGGTTAATTGGCCAGCAGCCAAAGCGGCCAATACCAAGATTAAAGTGGCGTGAGAGGACTGCAGTACACAAGTGAGCAAAAACCCCAGCAGGGTGAATAGCAGCACTTGAGAGATACCACTGGCCTTAATATCAGACAACTCAATTTGACCAAAGGCGCCAAAGCCGTCTTTAATGGAATCGATCCCTAAAAAAATTAACGCAATACCAATCAATGCCTGACCGAACACCTTGAGCCGCTTATCTATAAAGCCGAGCAAAACACCCACTACCAGCATGGGCAGTGCAGCCGGACTTAAGCTTAAGCTTTGTCCCGCCCAAGCCAAAAGCCATATACCACTGGTTGCCCCAAAATTGGTGCCCAATATCACCGCCAGTCCGCCGGCAAGACTAATCATGCCTGTGCTCAAAAAAGCGATGGTTAATAAAGAGACTAAGGTGGTGGACTGCAATAAAAAAGTGGCCCCAATGCCGAACAAAAAAGACTTAATCGGAGTCTCAGTGCTTTTGGCCATAATCTGCTCAAGCCTACCGCCAGCCGCGCTTTGCAATGCGCTCTCTATACACTGCATACCAAACAAAAATAGCGCCAGACCATAGCACAATACCAGCCAAGCTGAGCTCATGACAAAAGAGTACACCAAGGCGATAAGCAGCAGCCCCAATCCCAAGAACTTTGCTTTTTTAAGGTGCCTTAATATCACAGGGGGCACCATACTGTTGAGATAGCGATTTTTCATAAGACAGCCAATAAGTCACGGCAAGACAGGGCGATAGATCCGGCTATAATAAGCACAATTGATACTATCATAAGCTGAGCTGAAGATTATAGCCAACCCAGCGTGACAATAAGAGCGCTGTGGGTCATTGAATCAATGCGTATGGGCAGTTATCAGTCAAATGTTTGTTAAATTGTGGGCGTGACCAATAATAGAATAATAGCGCAAATATTACGGTCAATTTTTGCTAAAATGCTAAGCGAAGGCGCAGTTTAAGCGGCTTATTAAGCCAGCTTTATGCTTTATGCTTAAAGCTTAGCCCAGCCGCCACCCCAACCAACCCATTAACGATAGGATGTAGGCAATGTTAGCAAAACGAATTATCCCCTGTTTGGACGTAGACAATGGCCGTGTGGTTAAAGGCGTACAATTTGTGGATATCAAAGATGCTGGCGATCCGGTGGAAGTGGCGCGCCGTTACAACGAGCAAGGCGCAGATGAGATTACCTTCTTGGATATTACTGCGACCCATCATGGTCGTGAGACCACTTATGATATGGTAGAGCGCATAGCAGAGACAGTATTTGTGCCTCTGACAGTCGGCGGAGGGGTGCGCAAGATAGAAGACATTCGCAACCTGCTTAATGCTGGTGCCGATAAAGTAGCGATTAACTCAGCGGCAGTATTCACCCCCGAGTTTGTGGCAGAAGCGGCCGCCAAATTCGGTAGCCAATGTATTGTGGTTGCCATTGATGCCAAACAAGTTGAGGATGTCGAGGGTCAGCCAAGATGGGAGATTTTTACCCATGGCGGCCGTAAGCCGACCGGTCTTGATGCGGTAGCTTGGGCGGTCAAAATGGCAGAGCTTGGCGCCGGCGAGCTTCTGGTAACCTCTATGGATGGCGATGGCACGAAAAAGGGGTATGATTTGGCGTTAATGAAGGCCATTACCAGCGCAGTTAATGTACCCGTGATTGCGTCAGGTGGTGTCGGTAACTTGCAGCATTTGGCAGATGGTGTGCTTGAGGGTGGTGCGGATGCGGTACTGGCGGCCAGTATTTTTCACTTTGGTGAATACAGCATTGCTGAGGCCAAGCAGTTTATGGCTAAGCAAGGCATAGAGATGCGCTTATAGCCGGCTTAGATAAGCGGATAATTGGTAGATAACTGGTAAATAACTGGTAAATAAAAAGGCGCTCAACGCCTAAGCCGCTGCAAAAGTGGCCATTAAGCGCAGGCAAGTGGTCACTGGCCTAAAATTTTTGGCAAAGACTTTACTTTTAACCACCAATCAGCGCTAAAACCGCCTTTAAAAAATGTTATCATAGCTGTAATTTTTCTTCATCATTCACATTAGGATGCCGTTATGCAAGATTTACAAAAAGAACGTGAGGCCATTACTCATATTGAAGGCAATTTATACCAAAACAAAGATGCACGCATTGGTATTGTTGTGGGTCGTTTTAACGCTTTTGTTGTTGAGTCATTAGTAGATGGCGCCATTGATGCATTATTACGTCACGGCGTCTCAGGCAACAACATCAGTGTGATTCGTGTTCCTGGTGCTTTTGAATTACCCTTGACTGCGCAGCGTGCCGCAGAATCAGACCGCTTTGATGCCGTTGTGGCATTAGGCGCGGTTATCCGTGGTAGTACCCCGCACTTTGATGTGGTGGCTAACAGCTCTGCAAGTGGTTTGGCCAGCGTGTCTATGGATTACAATATTCCAGTGATTAACGGTATCTTAACGACAGACACTATCGAGCAAGCCATTGAACGTTCAGGCACCAAAGCGGGCAACAAAGGCGCTGAAGCGGCCATGGTTGCTCTTGAGATGATCGCCGTATTGTCTCAGCTTGATGTTGACTATGAAGATCAAGACCAAGACTAGTTTTTATGGTATCAGCTTATTTTTATAGCGGTACACCCACTGTAGCCTGAGACTGCAGTGGGCTTTTCCACCAATTATTCTGAGTTCATACTCCATAGTAATGTCAAAGCTGCACCTTTGATGATAGGTATTTATATACATGAGCAACAAAAATCCGGCACAAACTGAAGACAACCGTCTAAATGAGCATCAATCAAATGACCAGTTTGATATCAATGAATCTAGTTATAAAACTAGCCACGCAGCTGTGCGTAAGGCACGTCGCTTTGCACTACAAGGATTGTATGAGTGGTTAATGACGGATCATCGCTTCGAGCAGATGGGGCAGGGGGAGTGGAAAGCGAACCCGCCTCATGACATCGCCGCCCGTACACGTGCCACCAATGCCATGCATACCGTACATTTGGGTTACTATCATACCTTAATGCGCGAAATCCCTGAGCAGATTACTGATCTTGAGGCACTTATTGCTCAGCATTTAGATCGGGCCATCGATAAGATTGATATGGTAGAGCATGCGGTGCTACTTATCGGTGCTTATGAGCTAAAAAATAGCCTGCATATCCCTTATAAAGTGGTGCTTGATGAAGCCATGAAGCTCAACACTCACTTTGGTGCCACAGATGCCCACAAACTGATTAATGCTGTGATGGATAAGTTGGCGGCTCAATTACGTACCGTGGAAGTAGAGGCTGACACGGGTACAGGCTATAAACACAAAAAACAGCAGCACTCTCAACAGCAGCAAAGTCAAAGTGCAGATGAAGCACCGATGGTGGCCACTGAATCAGCAAGTGACGAGACAGTAGAGGGGTCAAGCGCTGAGCAATCAAGCAATGAGATAAGTGAAGTATCACGTCAGCCTAAGCCGAGAATTGGATTAAAACCAAAAAAATAGGCAAAGGTTGTGGGTGAATCAGCTTATAGATGAACAACACCTTAGCTGATTATCAATGACCATATTGATGACCACTGCTATAAGTTATCGCCCCTTATGACTGCTTTTTAGGCTATCTATTGCGTCAATAGATGGCCTTTTGTTTAAAGCCTGATATTTATTTAATGTGCAGTTAAGCAAGTCACCCTTTAGGATGAAGACCAATGACTGAATTTGAGCTGATTTCACGCTATTTTACGGCGGCAAGCAGTGAGCAGGCTTTGAGCCAATCGGTAGCATGTACCACGATTGCCAAAGGTGTGGGCGATGATGCAGCCGTGGTTGCCTTGTCCTCGCCGACTCAGTGGGTCACCTGTGTGGATACCTTAGTGCAGGGTCGGCATTTTGCTGAGGATTGGGATCAGGTTGAGACATTGGCCTTTGCCATTGGTTATAAATCAGTAGCAGTGAACGTCTCAGATATCGCCGCCATGGGCGCTAAACCGCACAGTATTTTATTGGCGCTGGCCCTACCACAACAACTGGCAAAGGAGGCTTGGCTAAGCGATTTTGCCAAAGGATTGTTTCATGCTTGCAGCCAATTTGGGGTGCAGCTTATCGGCGGCGACACCACCCGCAGCGAAAAACTGGTCATTAGTGTCACAGCCAATGGGTTTATTGATAAAGCGTTAACCCCTATCTATCGTAGCGGCGCCCAAGTGGGTGATAAGGTGTATGTCTCAGGAACGCTAGGCGATGCTTGCTATGCGCTTTATCATCCGGATACTCAAGTCGGTAAGCAGCTGTCGCACCGCTTAAATATGCCTACCCCGCGTATCAGCTTGGGCAATACTTTAGCGGCTGAAGGTGACGTCACCGCCATGATAGATGTCTCTGATGGCTTAGTTCAAGACTTAAGCCACATCTGTGAACAAAGCGATGTGGCAGTGCAGTTACATTTAGATAAATTGCCGACCAGCAGCGCCTTACAAAACATTGAGCTTACTCAGCGTTTGCGCTGTCAATTAACTGGTGGAGATGATTACGAACTGTTATTTACGTTGCCGGCCTCTGTTAGCCTGTCAGAGACGCTGATGTCCACAGCATTTACCCAGATTACCTGTATTGGAGAGGTAGTGGCTATAGATAAATCTGTCGACAGTAGGGCAGAGGATCTCAACCAAAATAACGACAAGCTATCGTTAATTGAATTAAGATATCAAGGTCAGCGGCTAAGCAAGCAGGCACCTTATCCCTTTACTGAGTATCCTGATTTAAAAGGGTATCAGCATTTTAGCCATGCATCACAGCTAATAGCAGAGCACACCGATGACACCCAGTAATGCCAATCCACCCAATCGAACTGAGCCTGATATGAATCACAATCATAAACCTGATATCCGCAAGGCCAATGTCTGCCCGCCATTACCAAAGGGGGCAACGGCATTAGATAAAGGAGTGTATTGGTTGGGCATTGGTCTGGGTAGTGGCTTACCAAAGCGAGCACCAGGCACTTGGGGTACGGTCGGTGGGCTGATAGTTGCTCTGCCCTTGTTGCAGTTGGGCTTTATTACTTTTTTTATGGTCACTGTGATGGCAAGCATCGTCGGGGTATGGATATGCGGGCGTACTTCAGATTTAATGCAAGTGCATGATGACCCACACATTGTTTGGGATGAATGGGTTGGGATGTGGATTAGCCTATTGCCTTTGTCATTTATTATCACTTATTTGCCGCAGCACTTAAGTCTTAGTTTGTATGGTGCAGCCATTGTGCTGGCTTTTATATTGTTTCGTTTTTTTGATATTGCCAAACCTAATCCCGTGAAGTGGGCTGATAGTAAGCTTAGCGGCGGGCTAGGCATCATGATGGATGATATTTTGGCGGGGATAATGGCACTGGTCGCTTGGCTTATGATAGTGGCCAGTGTAGAGATGTTCTATCCATTGTAACTCTAGCCATTGTCATAAGAGGTCATACAAACTGATAAGTTCATCACAAAAATAGTGAGGCTAGTGCCATACCAAGTAAGGCTTTGCGATGAATGTTATCACCAATATTGGCAACAATTGTACAACTGAAGTGGTCTTGCTGGATTTGATATATTTAGTAACATAATTTTAAACTTTTAATGCGCTAAGCCTCCTTGTATTGGCCTACTTATATCGATATCGACTCAATATCGTTGGATTTATGAGTGCATGTACCAGTGGTACATGTTGTAGCTGGGTCATAATGGTTTTTTGTCTACCCGTTTATATCTCTTTTAGGTAATAGTTGGAAATATATGAATAACACGCTCACCACCATTATTTTAGCAGCCGGTAAAGGCACCCGCATGCAATCTGCCAAACCTAAGGTGTTACAAACACTGGCTGATAAACCTTTATTAGCCCATGTACTCGATACGTGTCAGAGCATCAGCGTGGACAAAACCATTGTGGTGTACGGTTTTGGTGGTGATCAAGTGCAGCAGGCGATGACTGACTATAGCCTCACTTGGGTTGAGCAAACTGAGCAGTTGGGTACCGGCCATGCAGTCAAGGTAGCTTTAGATGAGTTACCAAGTACTGGCAAAAGCTTAATTTTATATGGCGATGTGCCTTTGGTAAGTGCTGAGACCTTGAGCCGATTAAAACAGGCCAATGTACAAGGCATGTCTATGTTGACCTTAACGGTTGATAACCCTTTTGGCTTAGGTCGTATCAAGCGAGATGAGCAAGGCAATATCGTTGCCATTGTTGAGCAAAAAGATGCCAGTGAGCAAGAGCAAGCCATCCGTGAAATCAACAGTGGCATCTACTGTGTAGATAATGCCTTATTGCATCAATATCTGCCCAACTTGAGCAATGACAACGCTCAGCAAGAATATTATTTAACGGATATCGTTAAGATGGCGGTGGCTGATGGTATAGCCATTGCGGCCATTGAGCCTGATTATGAATTTGAAATTGAAGGGGTTAATAACCGTCAGCAATTGGCACAGCTTGAGCGCAAATGGCAAGCCAAACTGGTAGAGGATTTACAAGTCCAAGGCGTGCAATTTGCCGATCCCAATCGTGTTGATATCCGCGGTGAAGTCAGCGTCGGCCAAGATGTGTTTGTTGACATTAACGTGGTGTTCAAAGGTAAAGTCAGCTTGGGTAATAATGTGACAATTGAAGCCGGCTGTATGATTAAAGACAGTCAGATTGGTGACAATGTCCACATCAAGCCTTACTGCGTATTTGATGATGCACAAGTCGCTCAGGGCGCAACCATTGGACCCTTTGCCCATTTGCGTCCACAAACAGTTTTGGAAAAAAATACCCGTCTAGGTAACTTTGTTGAAATAAAAAAATCACGTATTGGCGAGGGCAGCAAGGTTAATCACTTAAGCTATGTGGGGGATGCCCAAATTGGTGCTGGCGTCAACTTCGGTGCAGGCGCTATAACCTGTAACTATGATGGGGTCAATAAGCATCAGACCATCGTCGGTGATAATGCCTTTATTGGTACCAATACCAGTTTAGTGGCACCAGTAACTATTGGTCAAACTGCCACTATTGGTGCAGGCTCTGTCATTACTAAAAACGTCGAAGATAATGCTTTAGCCATCGGCCGAGGTCGTCAAGTTCAAAAAGATAACTATCAGCGTCCTGAAAAGAAGAAGTGATCGGGCTGTAACAGTTAACAACGTCAGTTATTTACCAAGATTTAAAATTAAAGTAATCAAAAAAAGCGCTGAGTGTTCAGGCTGTAGTGCGTCTCTACAGTCCTGCAGCACGAGCGAACCAAGCTATTAATAACAACTATTAATATTAAAGATGAATTTTGCAAGATTAAGGATGGGTTATGTGTGGAATAGTCGGAGCAATTGCTGAACGTAATATTTCTAATGTTCTGCTAGAGGGTCTTAAGCGCCTAGAATATCGAGGTTATGATTCAGCGGGTCTGACCGTGATTCGTGATGGTCAGCTGTACCGTGAGCGTCAGGTGGGTAAAGTACAATCTTTAGTAGATGCTGTGGCCAGTAATACCGATAACTTCAAAGGCAATATCGGTATTGCTCATACCCGCTGGGCAACCCATGGCGAGCCAGCGCAGCAGAATGCACATCCGCATGTATCGGGTAAAGTCGCCGTGGTGCATAATGGTATCGTTGAAAACTATGGCCCTTTAAAACAAGAGATGTTAGATAAAGGCTATATCTTTACCTCGCAGACCGATACAGAAGTGGTGGCGCATCTGGTGGCAGATGCCTATCAGCAAACCAATGACCTATTTAAAGCGGTAGAGCAAGTTGTCCCCCGTTTACATGGTGCTTTTGCGCTGGGTGTGCTACACGTGGATAATCCAGATGAGTTGATTACCGTTCGCTTAGGCTCACCACTGGTTATCGGTGTGGGTATTGGTGAGAACTTTATCGCCTCTGACCAATTGGCACTATTGCCGGTGACCAACCGCTTTATGTATCTAGAAGAGGGTGATATTGCAGTTATCAAGCGCAATAGCATTGAAGTATTTGCCAATGGCGTAGCGGTTGAGCGTGCAGTTACCGAATTAGATGCCAAGCATCACAATGCCGACAAAGGCGAATTTAAACACTATATGCTCAAAGAAATCTATGAGCAGCCTGATGCAGTGGCCCTTACTTTAGAGATGGGTATTGATGCTGATGATCTAAAACCTGAGTTTTTACAGCGTCATGAAGAAGCCTTGGCCAAAGTAAGCCAAATTCAAGTACTGGCGTGTGGTACCAGCTACCATGCAGGCATGGTAGCAAAATACTGGTTTGAGAGCTTAACTCGTCTACCTTGTTCGGTAGAAGTGGCCAGTGAGTACCGATACCGCGAACCGGTAGTGGTAGATAATACCTTGGTGATTTGTTTGTCCCAATCAGGTGAGACAGCCGATACCTTATCTGCCCTTCGTGAGACCCAGCGTAGAGCTCAAGCAGGAGAGTTCAACGGACTGGTCAGCTTGAGCGTGTGTAACGTAGCCACTTCATCCTTGGTGCGTGAAACTGATATTTTTGTTCCGACACTGGCTGGAGTAGAGATTGGTGTGGCCTCGACCAAGGCCTTTACCACTCAGCTTGCCGCCTTAATGCTACTGGTATTAAAAGTGGGTAAAGTGCAGCAGCGTATCAATGCCGATGAGTTAAAAACCATCGTCACCGAAATGCACAATCTAAAAGGTCAGCTTGATAAGAGCTTGGCATTAGATAAAGCCATTGAGGACATGAGCCAGAAATTTGAGGACAAAAAGAGTACCTTATTCTTAGGTCGCGGCGTGCAATATCCTATTGCTTTAGAAGGCGCGCTTAAACTAAAAGAAATCTCTTATATTCATGCCGAAGGTTATGCGGCAGGCGAGCTTAAGCATGGTCCATTGGCGCTAGTCGATAAAGACATGCCGATTGTGGTGCTGGCACCAAAAGATAGCATGTTAGATAAGCTCAAAGCCAACATGCAAGAGGTTCATGCGCGTCATGGCGAGCTGTTTGTTTTTGCCAGTGAGTCAAGTGATTTGGTGAGCGATGAGCGTTTACATGTGATTAATGTGCCCGATGTTAATGAGCATTTAGCGCCCATCGTATACAGTATCCCAGTACAGTTTTTATCGTATCATGTGGCTGTGATGCGTGGGACGGATGTGGATCAGCCTCGCAATTTGGCCAAGTCAGTGACAGTGGAATAATCGGCAGTCATAACACAGGTTAGCTGTCAGCGAGTAATAAAGTATCATACTGCTGACGCCGATATGACTTTAGCACATTCACGGACAAGCACGAAAAAGCCCCTGCTAGATATCTAGCAGGGGCTTTTTGATGGCAGGCTTGAGCCAAGCTTATTAAGTTACAAATGAGGCGAAAACTTAACGTAGTCCTTTGTAAAGAAAATAACAGCCCACAACCGTAAGCAATATGGCAAAGCATTTTTTTAGCATGGCAGGTGATAAAATGTGCGCCACTTTTGCGCCCAGTTTGGCGGTAAAAAAGCTCATGACACTGATGCCCAAAAAAGCATAAATGTGTACGAAACCAATGGTATTAGGGACATCTATTTTTTGCTGCATGCCAAATAACATAAAGCCCAATGCGCCGGCGATGGCAATAGGTAAGCCGCAAGCTGCAGAAGTACCGACCGCTTTTTGCATAACCACGCCATAACGGGTCAAATAAGGCACAGTTAAGCTGCCACCACCAATACCGAAGATGGCAGAAGCAATACCAATCACCCCTCCTGCTGCTAGCTGTTTAGGTTTTGACGGCAGTATGGCCGGCGCAGTATTGGCATCAGTCGTGCTGGCCGCTGCCTTTTTGCCACCGAAGAACATCCTATAGGCAACCCACAGCAAGAAGATACCAACAATAATCTGTAGGTGTAGTCCCGATATCTGGCCGGCCAATCCTGCACCAAAGAAGCAGCCTAATGCCATGCCAGGCGCTAGGTTTTTGAACACCGGCCACATCACAGAGCCCTTTTTATTGTGCGCCATAAGTGAGCTTATCGAGGTGACAATAATGGTCGCCAGTGAGGTGCCTAATGCTAAATGCATGATGGTATCTGGGTCATAGCCCATTTGAGTAAACACAATAAACAACAGCGGTACGATGATGGTACCACCACCCACGCCAAATAGCCCTGCTGCAAATCCTGCCAGAGCGCCAATGATTAAAAAGATGATTAATTCCACAGGGTAATTTCTTCTCAGTTAAAAGTTGGATTAGAGGGCTACTTTATTGAGACAGCCATTTCATTTAAAAGCTGTGTTATTTATAAGGCCTTTTAAGCAAAATAGCCACCGGCATTAATAACTGTCTCGGTTAGGATAGTGCCAGTTGACCCAATTGGCCTAGCCGGTGGTACGAGCGATTAAAGTAAACTAAACTTTGCTCAGCAGTATCTTCGGCTTTAGGCAGATGAATATCTACCACACGGCACATAAACACGCTGTGTGTACCTACCTGCTGGATTTGCTCAATCTCACAATCGAAGCTGACCAAGGCATCTTGTAATACCGGTGCTCCGGTGGCAAGCTCAGTCCATTGGCCTTGCTCAAAGCGCTCAGCCTGAGTGAGTCTTGAGGCAAAGGCATTAGAGAGGGATTCATGCTGCGCGCCCAATACATTGACACTCAAAATTTTATTGTTAACAAAATGGCTGTGTGAGCGTGAGGCTTGATTCATACAAACCAATAAAGTTGGGGGCATATCAGTAACACTACACACCGCAGAGGCTGTGAACCCATGCATGCCAGAGTCGCCAGTGGTGGTCACCACATTGACGGCGGTGCTCAACAAAGACATGGCATCTCTAAAATCAGTAGCTTTAATCATTACTTCAATCCTAAATCAAAAAACGAGGGCGGCTACAGATGAGCCGCTTTTTTTGAGATGACTACAGCTTAAGAGCTTAGCTCATCACGAACAATTTTAGCGCCAGCACTCAATGCTTTTAGCTTACCTTGGGCGACTTGGCGAGACAGCGGCGTCATACCACAGTTGGTCGAAGGATAAAGCTTGTCTGCATCCACAAATTGCAGCGCTTTACGTAAGGTATCCGCCACCTCCTCTGGGGTCTCAATAGTATTGGTGGCCACATCAATGGCACCAACCATGACTTTTTTGCCGCGAATCAGTTCAATTAGATCCATGGGCACCCGTGAGTTTTGACATTCTAGCGACACAATATCAATGTTTGACTGTTGCAGCTTAGGGAATGCCTCTTCATATTGGCGCCACTCTGAGCCTAAGGTTTTTTTCCAGTCATTATTGGCTTTGATACCATAGCCGTAGCAAATATGCACGGCAGTTTCACACTTTAGACCTTCAATGGCACGCTCTAAGGTGGCAATACCCCAGTCATTGACCTCATCAAAAAATACGTTAAAGGCGGGTTCATCAAACTGGATGATATCTACACCAGCTGCCTCGAGCTCACGGGCTTCTTGGTTTAGAATTTTAGCAAACTCCCAAGCCAGTTTTTCACGGCTTTTATAATGACCATCATATAAGGTGTCAATCATGGTCATCGGGCCAGGCAAAGCCCACTTGATTGGCTGATCAGTTTGTTGACGTAAGAACTTAGCGTCTTCGACAAAGACTGGCTTTTGACGACTTACTGCGCCCACTACCGAGGGCACACTGGCCTCATAACGGTTGCGTATTTTGACGGTTTCACGCTGTTTAAAGTCGACACCATCTAAATGCTCAATAAATGTAGTCACAAAATGCTGGCGGGTCTGCTCGCCATCACTAACGATATCGATGCCGGCATGTCGCTGTTCTTGTAAGGTCAAGCGCAGCGCATCTTGCTTGGCTTCAATCAGCTCATCGCCTTCTAGTTTCCAAGGTGACCAAAGCTTTTCAGGCTCAGCCAACCAAGAGGGTTTGGGTAAGCTGCCAGCGGTCGAAGTCGGTAATAATAGTGCCATGGTGGTTATCTTCTCTATTTTAATAAGGCTTAAAAAAACTTAGTTTAAAAGGCGGTACAAGGTTTTTTGTATAAACCATTAAGCCGCGTGTTTTTGAGGCTTGACCGCTTCAGCAGGGTAGCGCACCTCATAGCTTGCTGCCCACTCATTAAGCGTGTCTTGATAAGGCTTGATGAACTGCTGTTCAGTGAACTTGCCTTGTTTTACTGCCAGTTGGCTGCGCTCTTCGCGGTCATATACCACTTGAGTCAGTGAATAGTCTTGATAGTTTAGGCTCGGCTGATACACATCACCCGCCGCTGAGTTGGCATTGTAAATCTCAGGGCGATAAATCTTTTGGAAGGTTTCCATGGTACTAATGGCACTGATTAATTCAAGGTCCGTGTAATCGGCGAGTAAATCACCTGAGAAATAAAAGGCCAATGGAGCCACGCTACCCTTAGGTTGAAAGTAACGAACTCTTAAGCCCATTTTGTGGAAGTAGTCATCAGTCAGTGAATACTCATCTTGCTTGTATTCCACCCCCAACACCGGATGTTGGTTGGTAGTGCGATGATAAGTTTTGCTGGTCGATACACTCAAGCAAATGACAGGCTGCTTATTAAAATTGGCTTTATACGCGTCTGAGTTTAATAAATGCTGAAACAGTTTGCCATGTAGGACACCGAAGCTTGCAGGTGGCGGCGTGTTTGGATTTTTATCAAAATGATCTAGCAGTACCACGCTAAAGTCATAGTCGCGCACATACGATGAGAAGCTGTTGCCAACAATACCCTCGATGCGTCTGTTCTGTTTGTGATCAACAATGGTGGTTTGCAGGATTTCAATGGCTGGGAAGGTATTACCATTACCCTCGACATCTAAGTTTGCAGAAACAATATCAACTTCAACAGAATAGCGGTCAGCATTTGGATTGTCCCAATTTGCCAGTGCATTAAAGCGATTATTAATCATGGTCAGCGTCTTGCGTAGGTTTTCTTGACGGCTCTCACCACGTGCTAAGTTTGCAAAGTTGGTGGTCAGACGGGTGCTATCAGCCGGCTTATAGTGTTCATCAAAACGGATTTTTGAAATCGAATAAGTAAATTTATTGCTCATAATATTTGCTACCCTAGTTGTTCAAGATAAAACCAAATTTGTGTATGAGATGAATGATACTCAAAGTTTGAGATGAATAAAAACGATACTATTTAAATAAAACATGAATTAAATTCATCTTATTGGGTTTTAATAATTTAAGCTATCTAATCATAACGCCTAGGGTGGGTTGGATATTGCAATAATATTTTAGCTGTTAAGCTTGTAATATAAGGCTTTAAAGAGTTTTGAAGTGGTTTTTTGTTGGTGTGGTATCTGATAAACAAGCCATATTGAGCATGAAGCTGAGTCATTAAAGAGCGTTATATGCTCATGTACTACATAGTATATTTTTTAATCAACATGAATTTGGGTCATGATATTGTTAAAAACTATCAGCATGCCAGCTTGACGTTATTCAAAACTTGCCGCCAAAAAAAACACCTGACATAAGACAGGTGCTCTTTTTATTAATACGTTATCAGTCAGTCATCAATACGTGTTACAGACTGATTATTTGCTCTTAGGAACTGCTTTAAAATGCGCTACTTGCTTTTCGCTGCTGATAACCAGCATGGGATGTTTGTTGGTATCTTCACTTAGC
Source organism: Psychrobacter raelei (assembly GCF_022631235.3). Taxonomy (NCBI): domain Bacteria; kingdom Pseudomonadati; phylum Pseudomonadota; class Gammaproteobacteria; order Moraxellales; family Moraxellaceae; genus Psychrobacter; species Psychrobacter raelei. Next base: position 2,983,282 of record NZ_CP093310.2, on the reverse strand, counting down.
GTGTAATTACCCATGGCTGTGGCCACTGTAGCGGCATCGAACTTAGCTTCAGCATCTGGACAGGCCATCATAGTGCTCATAATATTGCCAAGCTTTAGCTTATTATCACTGATGGTATAAGCCGATGAGATGTTATTACAAGTATTGATAAATGACACCATGTCATGATTGTCAATTTTATTGAAGCTTAGTGTTAGTGGCTTGGCAGGATCGATAAATAGGTCAGTAACCTTGTTACCATTGTTGTCCATGGCATCGATTAACTGCCAATCATTGGCTTGTAGTGCAGCATTGGTCAAAGGATGGGTGGTAATTTGTGGGTGCGCATGTGAGGTCGCAGGTGTTACATTGGTGGTGGTTTGACAACCTGTAGCAAGAGCCCCTATAGTAAGGGTGGCAGTCATCATTAAAGTGGTCAAAGCTTTCATGGAATATCCTTCAAATAAAAATAAAATAGAGTAAATCTGCGCAAAGCTATGGTTGTTTAATTGTGGCTATGAGCGCGCAGCTTAAGCCTGCCATTATCACAGAGCCACCAAATCTACACAAGCTGCGTTAACCATTCAAATACCATACTCACGTTTATACCCCTAATAAGCCCCATTTTTATGTCGTCTGTGAGCTGGGACGCGGATTTTTTTGTCAGCCACTTATTTTTCAGTCGCAGTAGCGTATAATAGGCGCAAAGATTATTTTGATAGTGACTGTCATAGGATTTGGTATAGAGTTTGGTATAGGATTTGGGCCTAGATTTTTCTTAGATACTAAGCAATCAGTCCATTAAACACTAAGGTTAAGGATTTTATTGTCGTCCTATGTTACCTTTATAACAAAAATTAAGTCACTGGTTTTATTCCCCGTTTTTCATGACTCTTTAATAGAAATAGGAAGCACTATGAGCTATCAGCAACAGTTAGAACGCATCAAAAATGACATCGGTTTTATCGCAGCTTTAGACCAAAGTGGCGGTAGCACCCCAAAAGCATTACGTATGTACGGTGTGGAAGAGAGCGAATACTCAAATGAGGAAGAGATGTTTGCTAAAGTACACGAAATGCGCACTCGCATCATGACATGTGAGACTTTTGATAGTGGCCGTGTATTAGGTGCCATCTTATTTGAAGATACTATGGATCGCGAAGTCAATGGTAAGCCAACAGCCAATTATCTATGGGAAGACAAAAACATTGTGCCTTTCTTAAAGGTAGATAAAGGTCTGGCTGAAGAGATCGATGGCGTACAAGTGATGAAGCCGATTCCAAACTTAGCAGCACTACTAGAAAAAGCGAAAAATTATCCTATTTTTGGTACAAAGATGCGCTCTGTGATTCATCAAGCTAGCCAGCATGGTATTGAGACTGTGGTTCAGCAGCAGTTTGATGTGGCTAAGCAAATTTTATCTGAAGGCTTTATGCCCATCGTCGAGCCAGAAGTAAACATTGAAAGCAAAGACAAGCTTGAAAGCGAAGTGTTATTAAAAGAAGAGATTTTACGTAACCTAGATAGCTTAGATGATGATCATCAAGTGATGTTAAAACTGACTTTGCCTGAAGAAAAAGGCTTCTACCAAGAGCTTATTGATCATCCAAAAGTGCTTAAAGTAGTGGCGCTATCAGGTGGCTATAGCCGTGATGAGTCTTGTGATCGCTTAGCTCAAAATCCAGGTATGATTGCCAGCTTCTCACGTGCTTTCACTGAAGGCCTATCAAAGTCTCAAACAGACGAAGAATTCGCAGCCACCATCGATGCGTCTATCGATAAAATCTATAACGCCTCTAAAGTATAGTCATTTGTCTTAGAAACACAGTGTTAAGGTGTTAATCTTAGTACTGCTGTTTTAAGTCTATAAAAGAAAAAAGCTTGAATCCTTAGGATTCAAGCTTTTTTTGTTAAACGATTAGGTTGTGCTCATTAAAACTTAGTTTCGAACACGATAGCTGCACCATGATCATCATAGTTACTACGCCATTCGCCGCGGTAGTTAGCAGAGATGGTAGTATTTGCAGTTGGGTTAAACGCTAAGCCAATACCTGCTATGCCAATGGCATCTTTGCTTTCTTGTCCGCGCGTTGTGAACTTGCCTGAGTTTACTTCAGCAAAGCTTGCGGTAATATCAGAGTATTGGTCACCATTTTCAACCGCACCAGCAAGCTGACCGGTTAGAGCAACTGTTGGTGTTAGGGCTTGATTAAAGCGAACACCTGCTGTCCAACGTAATGAGTCATAAGTGTTTGAATCAACGGCTAAGTTATATACACCAGCGCCCGTCTCGCGGTAGCTGTCACTCTTAGCACGGGCATAATTCATACTCGCAAATGGAGATAGGTTACGCTCTGTTGAACCAATTCTATGCGCCACACCAAAGCCTGCTTGTAGCGTGTCGACATCATAGTCTGATTTAGCAATCGCTGGGCTCAATCCGGAAATATGACGCTCACCTTTAATCTGCGATTGACCTGCACCTGCATGGAAGTTAACCGAAGTGGCATCACTTACCGCATAGTTACCATAACCTAAGATTTGCCAGTTTTTGGCATCAATCTCATGCTTTAATGCATGACCATCGGTATCTGCATCACTATCAATGTATGAGACAGCCACACCTAAGTTTAAATTAGGATTAACAGGTACATCTAGACCAACGATAGCACCATAGCTTTCTGAGTTATAACCTGTGACGTAACCATCGGCGTCATGAGTCATATCACTACCGATAGCTTTAGCCCATAAGTTACGCTCAGGAGTGGTTTGGCTGTGCTCTTCGATAGCACGACCAACAGCATAGTTGGTATCCGTTACTAAGCGGTTAGCACCACCCATAAATAGCGGTTGAAGCTGAGCAGTGGCAGCAGCGACTTGTGCTTGATCTAAACCATCCATGTCTGAGATTAGCTGCTTCGCCAGTGGGTTCGCTGATGTTGTTGTATCTAACAGATCATCAATAGCCTGGTCTAAAACAGTTGCTAAGCCAAGAGCAGAATAATTGTTTATAGAGCGCACGGCATTAGACACAACTGTGTAATCGCTACCTGGCTCAGGAGTTGGTTCTGGTGTTGGCACAGGAGTTGGTTCTGGTGTTGGCACAGGTGTTGGTTCTGGTGTTGGTTCTGGTGTTGGTTCTGGTGTTGGTTCTGGTGTTGGTTCTGGTGTTGGTACAGGTGTTGGTACAGGTGTTGGTTCTGGTGTTGGTTCTGGTGTTGGTTCTGGTGTTGGTACAGGTGTTGGCACAGGAGTTGGTTCTGGTGTTGGTTCTGGTGTTGGTTCTGGTGTTGGCACAGGAGTTGGTTCTGGTGTTGGCACAGGCGTTGGTTCTGGTGTTGGCACAGGCGTTGGTTCTGGAGTTGGCACAGGCGTTGTTTCTGGTGTTGGCACAGGAGCTGGTTCTGGTGTTGGCTCAGGAGCTGGTTCTGGTGTTGGCTCTGGAGTCGGTGCTACCATACGCAAATGAACGGCATTGGCGTCACTATAATCTGCTTCAAAATCTACCAGTAGATTGTTATCCGTTACTGATGCAAACTCACCGTTTAGTTTGGTTGCTGAAACAACGTTTTTATACTCTGAGTTTGTGGTGAAATCCTCTAAATAACTGTACGCAAAGACTTTAAGGTTACCTTTAGTGATATCAAGGTCGCCATTTACCTCTATTTGACCATATTCATTATTATCCACATGACCATCTTCATTAACATCGAGTAGGCCGATAACTAAGCTTTCACCTTCTGGTAGAGAGTAGTTACCATTTAGCTTTAAAACGCCTCCTACTGAACCCCAGTCTCCTGTCCATTGCTTATTATCAGTAGTTAGTTCTAGGCTGCCTACACCAGTTTTGATAAACCCACCAATATCATAATCATCTGTAAGATTAAGATCAAAGCTACCAACATTGCCAGTAATAACTGCCTTGGGGTCTACCACAACCGAGATGGGCTTCGCAGCAGCATCACTATATTGCGGTATCTCAGCATCGATAAAAACGCCTTTAGTACCAATCTGAATTATATTTTTATCGGTGAAATTATCGAATAGAAAGTCCTCATCAGACTCTATATTTATTCCACCACCGTTGATATAGATTTCAGATTTAATTGAGTCAGGGTTACGCCCAAGATATTTTGTCTCTAACTCACCAACGTCATTTATATGTAATACGCCCGAACCTGTATTTCCAACTATCATTTTGGGAGTAACAAAAGTGCTATCTGATAATGTGAATTCACCTTTTGCCTCAGCACTATCAAGACCATATCCACCAATATAGGTAGCATAACGAGCTTGAGTCAAACCGCCATGGTAGGGCGTATTTTCAATAACTATATTTCCTTCACCTTGTTTGCCAACTATTAAGTTATTAGTTTCAAGAAATCTATGACCAGAGACGGTTATATTGCCGACGCCTGATTTTTTATTCCCCAGTATCGTATCGTTTATAACGTATAACCCATGAGAAAGATGTTGACTGTTTTCTTCAGTTTGACTCATTGAGAGACTACCATTGCTAGTATCTCCAATGATGACATTGTTTTGAGCACTAATACCGCTGGTAGTATTATCAAGTAGAATAACCTGACTATTATTATCAATAATCAGATCATTTAACAATCCTAAGCTCTCACCGTCACCTAGCTTAATAACCTCGCCTTGATTGATCACTAAATCGTCAGGTGTTGTGGCTGCAACTGCCATAGTTGAAGCAAAAATACTGAGCATAGCAATAGATAGAGTTGTTAAGTGTAAATGAGGCTTCTTAGTAGAAGTCGCTGACTTGCCTGAAGACTTGCCACGAGATTTGGCAATCTCTGAAACACATTGATAAACGCCTAAGGCGCGATTGAAAACAACTCGGTATACATGGTTCATGAAGGAGTACCTAAGGGAAGATATAGTTAAAAAATATGGGGCAGCAATTCGTAAATACAAATTGCTGCCATTTGATAATAATACCTTATCAGTTAAAAATCAATACAAATAATATGGTTTTTTAACTTAATATTTTATTAACCGTAACTTTCTAAACCTCTTTATACAACTGGCGTCCCTCGCTGTTATATTTTTCACTCATCTGCTCCATGCCCTTTTGTACCTCTTCAAAACTGGCTTCACCGACTTGACCAACAAGCTCAGTGTCTACTTCTTTGATAAGATGTACCTCATCAGATAATTCGCCACTACTTGGGGTGACCTCAACACCGGTAGGCAAGCCTGCGGCATACTCACGCACATTTTGGGTGATTTTCATTGAGCAAAACTTTGGACCACACATAGAGCAGAAGTGGGCCGATTTGTGTGCATCTTTAGGCAGCGTTTCATCATGATATTCACGAGCTGTGTCTGGGTCTAACGCTAGGTTAAACTGATCATCCCAGCGGAACTCAAAGCGCGCTTTCGATAACGCATTATCACGTGCCTGAGCGCCAGGGTGGCCTTTGGCTAGGTCAGCGGCGTGAGCGGCGATTTTGTAAGTGATGATGCCATCTTTCACGTCTTTTTTATTAGGCAGACCTAAATGCTCTTTTGGGGTCACATAACACAGCATTGCCGTGCCAAACCAGCCAATCATAGCGGCGCCAATAGCACTGGTAATGTGATCATAGCCTGGCGCGATGTCTGTGGTTAATGGACCAAGGGTATAAAAAGGTGCCTCAGAACACATCTCAAGCTGCAAATCCATGTTCTCTTTAATGCGGTTCATCGCCACGTGACCTGGGCCTTCAATCATCACCTGTACGTCATGCTTCCAAGCCACTTGAGTCAGCTCGCCTAAGGTTTTCAGCTCACCAAACTGAGCCTCATCATTGGCGTCTTGCAAACAGCCCGGACGCAGACCATCACCTAAGCTAAAGGCCACGTCATACTGCTTCATGATTTCGCAGATGTCTTCAAAATGGGTGTATAAGAAGCTTTCTTTGTGATGCGCTAAGCACCACTGTGCCATGATAGAGCCACCACGAGAGACGATACCTGTAAGACGTTTTGCGGTTAAAGGCACATAGCGCAGTAGCACGCCGGCATGAATGGTGAAGTAGTCCACACCTTGTTCAGCTTGCTCAATTAACGTATCGCGGAAAATCTCCCACGTTAAGTCTTCAGCGACGCCGTCAACTTTCTCTAACGCTTGATAAATAGGGACAGTGCCAATGGGTACAGGCGAGTTGCGGATAATCCATTCACGAGTTTCATGAATATTCTTACCGGTCGATAAATCCATGATGGTGTCGGCACCCCAGCGGGTAGCCCAGGTCATCTTGGATACTTCCTCATCAATGCTTGAGCCCAGCGCTGAGTTACCGATATTGGCATTAATCTTTACCAGAAAGTTGCGCCCGATAATCATCGGCTCAGACTCTGGGTGATTGATGTTATTTGGAATAATGGCTCGGCCAGCGGCTACCTCATCACGTACGAATTCAGGGGTGATGATTTTTGGGGTGTTGGCACCGAAGCTTTCGCCAGCATGTTGACGCATATCGGTCAGTTCATGCTGCTTTTGAGTTTCACGAATGGCGATGTATTCCATCTCAGGGGTAATAATACCTTGGCGGGCATAATGCATTTGAGTGACATTTTTGCCAGCTTTGGCACGGCGAGGTTTATCAATATGAGCAAAACGGATGTTGGCGGTTTTGATATCACGCGCACGCTCTTGACCATAGTTGCTTGATAAGCCGTCTAAAACTTCGGTATCGCCGCGCTCTTCAATCCATTTTTCACGTAGCTTTGGCAGACCTTTGGTGAGGTCAATATCGACACTCGGGTCAGTATAGACGCCTGAAGTGTCATAGACATAAAAAGGTGGGTTCTTCTCCCCATTTTCAAGACCAAAGCCGCCAGTAGGGGTATCGGTTAGGGTGATTTCACGCATCGGTACTTGGATGTCAGGGCGTGAGCCTTCGATATATACTTTACGTGAGGCAGGTAGGCTGCGGGTTAAATCGCGGGCCTCTTCGTCAAAGCGCTCATCCTCTACATTACGGTGCGCTGGCGTCTTAATGGTGTGTTGTTCATTACTCATAGAAATGTCCTTATTTTTTGTTAATGGCAAGGTGCCATAGAGGCTTTTAGGGTAAAAGGCTAAAAACCGGTAGTAAAAATAAAGACTCAGTGAGTGCAGATTCTGTCGCTTAACAAAGCGAATCCCTCTTTTTTAACACAAACACATTGACTCATAACGCTTACAGTAACCTGAGATAAGATACATCCAAACTGATTTATCTTAAGCGCATAGCACGCATTAATTCACAACCCTCGAGGGCTGTCATAGTAATAAGCGTTGTGTTTTTTGTGATAAAAATAAGGTATAGGGGAGTTGCAATGACTTTCCTACGGCGGTATTAACCGCATCAGGTTCAACGGGTGATGTCTCAGCAAACGCGTGGTTGTCTATAATCGCATTTCAGCGGCTATCAGATAACGCAAGGTCTGCACCCCGAGTCTTAATGGTTTTATTAAGGGCTATCTTACCAAACTTTTAGAGCAATAACAGTCCTCAATATTATTTTAATTTTTTCTAGGGCGCTGCGGTTTTACAAAGTTATTGTTTGCGGTATTTGCCATCACCCTTGCTTAATACTTCAACGGTCACTTTACAAAGATTGCAATTTAGCGATTGGTTGGCCTTCTTAGACAAATCGATAATACGGCCGGGCGCAAAAGGACCACGGTCAGTTATTTTTACCACCACCGATTTGTTATTTTTAAGGTTAGTAACTTTTACTTTTGAACCAAAAGGCAATGATTTGTGGGCGGCTGTCATGGCGTACATATTATAAATAGCACCGGAAGCGGTTCTTTTTCCATGAAACCCGGGACCATACCAAGAGGCAAGGCCAGCATTGGCAGGCGCACTCAGTAATAAGGTTAATAGAAGGATAACTGGCATAAAAAGCTTTTTCATAAATTGGACCTGTAATGGAATAAATGGTTGGCACCTGTGATGGCAATAAAATCTTGGCGTTACTGTGAAAAGCAGTGAACCGCGATCAAAATCTAATTGTCTGCACCAAAACATCGAGGGCTAATTCTACAGGTCATTAGTTTAGCGATACTTTCTAATGGTTAAAGATAATGTAATGAATCCTTAACCGAGTAGCGTCTTATGCTATGCCAGTAAGGTCCAAACACCGTTATAGCCAAATGTTCAGCGCAGTACAGTCGCGTAACATTACTCACCCGACTTTTTTTGAAATTACCTATTTCTTACAAAAGATATTCATTTCATCAAACTGTCATATTTAGACGTCAAAATGTGTTCAATCCAATACAAGACCGACAAAAGCGTCGTCAATTACAGTGATTTATATCAAGCCGCTTTGCTTTATCCGTTATTAAGTCTCTGTATTTCTTATATTTTATATAAAAACATTTTTTACTCTTTAGGAGAGACCATGCGTTATTCACTATTAGCTGTCACTGTTGCCAGCATGTTGGCCCTAACTGCTTGTGATAAGAAAGAAGCGGCAACAGCTGACAATACGACAGCGGCTAGCTCGGCAGCAGCCAGCACAGCAAATACTTCAGAATCAACGTCTGCTGCAGCGGGTGAGTTCAAGTCAGCTGAAGGCATTGAGATGAATATTACCGGTGCAGGTGCTTCTTTCCCGCAGCCTATCTACATCAAATGGTCAGCGGACTACAACAAAGAAACCAAAGGTCAGGTGAATTATCAGTCTATCGGTTCATCAGGCGGTATTAAGCAAATCGTCTCAAACACAGTAGACTTCGGTGCCTCTGATGCTCCAATGACGCCTGAAGAGCTAGAAAAAGAGGGCTTAATCCAATTCCCAACCGTTATTGGTGGTGTGGTTCCTGTTATCAACGTTGAAGGTATCAAGCCTGGCGAACTAAAGCTAGATGGCGAAACGTTAGCCAATATCTACTTGGGTAAAATCAGCAAGTGGAATGATCCTGCAATCGCTGCCTTAAACCCAGAGTTGACCCTGCCTGACACCGCGATTACTACAGTGTTTCGCTCAGACGGTTCAGGGACTACTTTTAACTTTACAGACTATCTGGCCAAAGTATCACCTGAATGGAAAGACAGCATCGGTGTTGATAAGACCGTGCAGTGGCCAACGTCAGCGACAGGTGTGGGCGGCAAGGGTAATGAGGGCGTGGCCAGCAATGTCAGTCGTATGGCAAACTCAATTGGTTATGTTGAATATGCTTACGCTAAGCAAAACAACATGTCTTATGCTGCCATGAAAAATGCAGCCGGCAATATCGTACAGCCCTCTGCTGAAACTTTCGCCGCTGCCGGTGATATTGATTGGTCAAAACAAGACGGTTTTTACAAGGTTATTACCAACTCAGATACCGATCAAGCGTGGCCTATCGCTGCTGCTACTTTTATCTTAGTGCACAAAAACCCAAAAAACCCACAAAAAGTGGCCGGCGTGCTTAACTTCTTTGACTGGGCATATACCCGCGGTGATGAAGATGCTATGAGCTTAGACTTTGTACCCTTCTCAGATAAAGCTGTGGCTTTATTCAAAGCTAAGTGGAATGAAGTTGTGGATAAAGATGGCAAGCCAGTTTATACCCCAGCGCAGTAAGCAATATTCGTATTAACATTTAGGTACCTAAATACCCAGTTATTTAGGTACGCAAGCAGTAGCAGCTAGATTAGGTGTTATTTAGGTATTCAATAAAACGAGGCTGTCATGGCAGATCTACACTCCCAGTTAGCAAAACAAAAGCGTTATGATTTTTTATTCGTTAATGCGACCAAAGCATTTGCGATACTGGTGTTATTGTCATTAGGCGGTATCTTACTGTCATTAATTATAGGAGCTTGGCCAAGTATCCAAGAGTTTGGCCTGGGCTTTTATACCAGTAATGACTGGAATACGGTAGAGGATAAATACGGCGCATTAGCGCCCATCTATGGCACTTTGGTCACTTCAGTTATTGCCATTTTAATCGCTGTGCCAGTCAGCTTCGGTATTGCAATCTTCTTAACTGAGCTGTGCCCTGCATTTCTAAAGCGTCCTTTGGGCATCGCTATTGAGTTGCTGGCGGGTATTCCCTCTATTATTTATGGTATGTGGGGGCTGTTTGTATTCGTACCATTTTTTAGCACTTATATTCAGCCGTGGTTTATTGAGCATGTCTCTTCACTGCCAGTGGTGGGTCAGCTTTTCGCTGGTGCCCCAATTGGTTTGGGTATGTTTACCGCCTCTTTAGTGTTGGCCATTATGATCATTCCTTTCATTGCAGCCACCATGCGTGATGTGTTCTCCGTCGTACCTGACTTATTAAAAGAGTCAGCTTATGGCATGGGTGCGACCACTTGGGAGGTGATGTTCAAAATTATCTTGCCCTACACCAAAGCGGGTGTAGTCGGTGGGGTGATTTTGGGTCTGGGCCGCGCTTTGGGAGAGACAATGGCGGTGACCTTCTTAATCGGTAATGCTTATAACATTAGCCCAAGCCTGTTTACTTCAGGGGTAACCATCACTTCAGCTTTGGCCAACGAATTTGCGGAGGCGGGCAGTGAATTACACTTAGCTTCGTTGCTACATTTGGGTCTAATCTTGTTTGTTATTACCTTTGTTGTACTGTCTATCTCAAAGCTTATGCTGATGCGTATCGACAAAAAAGCAGGCAATTAGTCACTCTAGTCACCGACCAAGTCTTCACTGTTTATCAGTATTTACCAACGTTTACCAACGATTTTTTATTTCAACGAATTAAATGACCGAATATAAGTTTGTCAAAGCCGCGGTTGTGGTTTTTGATAAATACGGAGAAAAAAGCCAATGCGTTCTGCTAATGCCACTACTGCCATTTCAACCTCAAGTTTTGAGAGCCGTTATAACAAAGGTCTTTATAGTAAGCGCCGCTTTATTAATAAGCTTGGCTTGGGCTTTGCAATCTCTGCTATGGCATTTGGCTTGTTTTGGTTGGCTTGGATTTTAGTTACCTTGTTTGTTGAAGGCTCTCAAGCGGTTTTAGACATGCCGATCTTTTTGGCAGACACGCCGCCGCCACAGACTGAGGGTGGGCTACGTAACGCCATTGTTGGCTCTATCATGTTGGCTTTCTCAGGCTTATTTATTGGAGCGCCTATCGGTATGATGGCCGGCATTTATCTGGCGGAATTCTCACAAGGCAGCTGGCTTGGCAAAGTAACCCGTTTTTTAAATGATATTTTATTATCGGCACCTTCAATTGTTATCGGTCTATTTATCTACGCGCTGATGGTAAAAGGTCAGCACTTCTCAGGTTGGGCTGGTGCATTGGCTTTGGCACTGATTGTGATTCCAGTTGTGGTACGTACCACAGAAAACATGCTTAACCTCGTACCCAACACTTTACGCGAAGCTGCTTATGCCTTAGGTACCCCTAAATGGAAGCTGGTTACCACAGTGACGGTTAAAGCGGCTCGAGTGGGCTTGACGACCGGTGTGTTATTAGCCTTTGCACGTATTACTGGTGAGACAGCGCCTTTACTATTTACCGCCTTTAACAACCCGTTCTTTAGTACCGATATGAATCAGGCGATGGCCAATTTGCCCAATACCATCTATCAGTTTACCTCAAGCCCTTATGATAACTGGCACACACTAGCTTGGGCGGCGGCACTACTTATTACCATGACGGTACTGACACTAAATATCTTGGCCCGTTTAATCAGTGGCAAAGAGCAAAGCCGCTAAGCCCAAACTGAATTTAGCAACACATGACGCACAAGCACTAAGTCAACCAATGACAGCACATACTGCACGCAAGATGGGACACAATTATGAGTGATACATTAAAGAGAAAACCTGTGAATAAAACCACCAGCACGCAAGCGACAAGCTTACTGGGCCAGCCGATGACTACCGGTGCCCAAATTGCTCAGCCGGATACCACAAGCTTTAACCAGCAAACGCTAGCGGATATACCAGACAACATGCCAGCCGCTAAAATGCAGGTGCGTGATTTGAGCTTTTATTATGGCGATTTTAAAGCCCTAAAAAACATCAATATCGATATTCCAGAGAAAAAAGTCACCGCTTTCATTGGTCCTTCAGGCTGCGGAAAATCTACTTTGCTGCGTACTTTTAACCGCATGTATGATCTGTATCCTGGTATGCGTGCTGAAGGTTTGATTAATCTTGATGGCAAAAACATTTTAGATAAATCAGTGGATGTGAACTTACTGCGTGCCCGTGTTGGTATGGTATTCCAAAAACCCACCCCCTTTCCGATGTCTATTTATGACAATGTGGCGTTTGGTGTGCGCTTGTACGAAAAGCTTAGCAAATCAGAGCTTGATGAGCGTGTGGAGTGGGCGCTTAAAAAGTCAGCCCTTTGGCCTGAAGTCAAAGACAAGCTAAAAGCCTCTGGTCTATCCTTATCTGGCGGCCAGCAGCAGCGTTTATGTATCGCTCGCGGCGTCGCAACCAAGCCTGAGGTATTGCTGTTAGATGAGCCAACCTCAGCCCTCGATCCTATCTCAACTGGTGCAATTGAGGACTTAATTGAAGATTTAAAACACGACTATACCATCGCTATTGTGACCCACAATATGCAGCAGGCGGCACGTGTGTCTGATTACACAGTTTATATGTATCTGGGCGATATGGTTGAGATGGGTGAGACCAATCAAGTCTTTACCAATCCGGCTCAAAAAGCCACGGAAGACTATATTACCGGCCGTTATGGCTAACACAGTATTGACTTGGACTGGGGTTTTTATGATTACCTGTCTATCACTATCTTGCATGATATTTTCCAACTTTAGGAATGCCTTACAATGTTCACTGAAAAGCACTCGTCTCGAAGCTTTGATCATGACCTAAATCAGTGCATTGATTTATTTTTAAAGATGGGTCGTATGGCAGCTGAGCAGGTCACCTTAGCGACGCACGCGTTGGTCGATAGTAATGAGGAAATGGCCTCTACTGTGATTGAAGCTGATCATCAAATTAATCAGATGGAGATTAAGGTTGATGAACAGGTGATCTTATTGGTTGCCAAACGCCAACCTGCCGCAAGCGACTTAAGGTTGATAATGGCCCTATCAAAAGGGGTGGTGGATTTAGAGCGGGTAGGTGATGAGGCCAGTAAAATTGCGCGTATGGCTTGCAAGCTTAAAAAAGAAGGCGTCTCTCCGCGGGGCTACTCTGAAGTGCAGCACTTATCCAATCAAGTCCGAGTGATGTTATTGGATGCGCTGGATGCTTTTAACCGTATGGATCCTGAACAAGCTTTTATGGTGCTGCAAAGCGATGAGGTGGTCAACGAAGAATATCAGTCGGCCAGCCGCTCATTAATGACTTATGTGATGGAAGACAGCCGTCATGTCTCCAAAGTTATTAATATTCTGTGGGTTCTGCGGGCGTTAGAGCGGGTAGGCGATCATGCGCGCAATATTGCTGAATTGGTGATTTATTGCACCAGTGGCAAAGATGTGCGCCATACCGACTTTGTCACCGTGGAACAGGCGGTGCAAGAGGCCTCTAATAATATTGCGGCTCGCACCAATACCAATAGCGGCGATTAACAGGCTCAACATGTCTGCCAAAAAAAAGGAGCACTCAAATGAGCGCTCCTTTTTTGATTACTGAGTTGTGGCGAAGTAAGCGGCTTACTGGTTGTCACCTTCAGGTGTCCAACCTTGTGGACGCTCATAATCGGCGTTGTCAAAAAACTTCTCACGCTGTTCGGTGATGAATTTTTTGGCCTCAGGGTTAATCATGCTTAAATGGTTTTCATTAATCAGCATCGTTTGTAGCTCTAACCACTCATCCCACGCTTTTTTTGAAACCGTGTTTTGGAGCTCCTCTCCTTTTTTATTAGGAAAAGGTGGGTTTGGCATTTTTGGTAAATCCTGCTGATACTTACGGCAAAATACCATATTGGCTTTTGGGTCAAAAGTCGCTGTCATTGTATTATCCTATTAATTATCAACTGATTATTTCAAATTGCTATTGTATTTTTCCAGACGTTTGCGACCACGAGCCACGGCTTGGATGACTTGGTTTGGCGCTGTGCCGCCTAAGTGGTCACGCGCAGCCAGTGAACCCTCTAAGGTCAGATAATCAAATACATCATCGCCAATAGCATCACTAAATTGCTGTAATTGCTCAAGTTTTAATTCACTTAAATCCACACCTTGTTTAATACCTAGAGCAACAGCATTACCCACTACCTCGTGGGCATCACGGAAAGCAACGCCGCGGCGCACTAAGTAGTCAGCCAAGTCGGTGGCTGTGGCATAGCCTTTCATGGTGGCGGCGCGCATGTTTTCCTTATTAGGTACTATATTAGGCAACATATCGACAAATGCAAGTAGTGAGCCGGTTAGGGTATCTACGCAATCAAATAACGGCTCTTTGTCTTCTTGGTTGTCTTTGTTGTACGCCAATGGCTGGTTTTTCATGAGTGTCAGTAGCGTGATGAGTTGACCAAAGACGCGGGCAGCTTTACCACGCACTAATTCTGGCACATCTGGATTTTTCTTTTGCGGCATGATGGATGAGCCGGTGCAGAAGCGATCTGGGATTTGTACAAAGCCAAATTGTGCTGACATCCACAGAATAATCTCTTCACTCATGCGCGATAAATGCATCATCAAAATAGACGCAGCAGAAGTAAATTCAATCGCAAAGTCTCTATCAGATACCGCATCTAGTGAATTTTCACAAATACCTTCAAAGCCCAACAGCTCAGCGGTGATGGTACGGTCGATAGGGAAGGTGGTGCCGGCCAGTGCGGCGCTACCCAGAGGCATTTGGTTGATACGGCGACGGGCGTCAATTAAGCGCTCTGTGTCACGATTTAACATCTCAAACCAAGCCAATACATGATGACCAAAGCTTACGGGCTGTGCAGTTTGCAGATGGGTAAAGCCTGGCATGATGGTATCTGTATGCTGCTCAGCCAAAGTCAGTAGACCTGATTGTAATTTAACCAACAACTCAACAATGTTATCGACTTCTTGACGTAACCATAGGCGGATATCGGTGGCCACCTGATCATTACGGCTGCGTCCTGTGTGCAGCTTTTTACCCACAGTGCCAATAATGTCGGTCAAGCGAGATTCAACATTCATGTGCACATCTTCAAGCGTAATAGACCAGTTAAATTCACCAGCATCAATTTCTTGTTGCACTTGATGTAGACCACTGATAATGGTGTCTACTTCTTGTTGCGTTAAGATACCGCATTTACCCAGCATAGTGGCATGAGCGATAGAGCCTTGGATGTCTTGTTTGGCGAAGCGCTGGTCAAAGCCTACTGAGGCGGTAAAGGCGGCAACAAAGCTGTCGGTAGCCTCAGAGAAGCGGCCGCCCCACATTTGTTGGCCTTGTCCACTGCCAGCTTTGGCGTTAGAAGTAGTAGTGGCTGTATCGGTTGCAAGAGGGGTCGAATCGTTATTTGCAGTCATATCGGTTAAAATCCAGTAAAGGGCACAAAGCGGTTAGAATACTTAAAGCAGTATAGCAAACCAGACGCCAGCCATGCTAGTTAAGCCGCCGCTGTTTTTAGCACCCAGTTTTGTGCGTTAAGCCTTGAAACTTAAGTGCTAAGCGCCCACACAAACATATCAACACTGCATTACCCCTTTATTTATGGTTAAATATGAGGGTATTTATACTTTCTTCTTCTACTTATACTAATAAAAGATATTTATGACCACATCAGCCCACACCACCTCATTAAAAACCCTTAATATTGCCACTCGTAAAAGCCCCTTAGCCATGTGGCAAGCAGAGCACATTAAGGCACGTCTAGAGTCGCTATATCCAGATTTGGAGGTGAATCTAGTGACTATGGTTACTCAAGGTGACAAGATTTTAGATACCCCGCTGGCGAAAATTGGCGGTAAAGGGTTGTTTGTTAAAGAGCTTGAGCAGGCATTGTATGATGGCCGTGCTGATATCGCTGTGCATTCATTAAAAGATGTGCCAATGGTTTTGCCTGAAGGGTTAATCTTGGGCACTTACTGTAAGCGTGAAACCCCAACCGATGCTTTTGTGTCAAATACCTATGATTCACTAGATGCGCTGCCCCAAGGTGCAGTAGTGGGTACGGCCAGTTTGCGTCGTCAATGTCAGATAAAGGCACATCGCCCCGACTTAATCATTAAGTCATTGCGTGGCAATGTTCAGACCCGTTTAAGCAAATTAGATGCCGGCGAGTATGACGCCATCATTTTGGCGACCAGTGGTCTAAAGCGTGTTGAATTAAGTGATCGTATCAAACAAGAGATTGATATCGATATCAGCTTGCCTGCCGTGGGTCAAGGCGCTTTAGCCATTGAATGTCGTAGCGATGATGACGCGGTATTGAGCTTATTAAAGCCATTAAACGATGGCCAAGCCCGTATTCGTCTCATGGCAGAGCGTGCCTTGAACCGCCGTTTGGAAGGGGGATGTCAGGTGCCGATTGCCGCTTTTGCTGTCATTGAAAAAGGGGCTGAAAATGACGACACAGGGTCGCATAACAAGACCCTATGGCTACGTGGCCGTGTGGGTTCAGAAGATGGAACGACTCTACTTAAAGCTGACAAGCGCATTGCTTTGATGGGTAATCAAGCAGACCGTGAAGCACAAGCTGAGCAATTGGGTATAGATGTGGCAGATGAGCTGTTGTCATTGGGTGCAGATGGTATATTAGCGACCATTTACAACAATAAAGACAAAGCGTGATGATTGGGGGTGTTGCCAACTTAGGCGCCATTTGCTTGAACTTTAAATGACCTCACTTAAAGGGGTGCTATGATTTTTATCAATACCCGTCCCATCGAACGTGCGCAGCCATTAACGCAGGCCATGCAAGATAAAGGGTTGACGGTACTAGAACTGCCGCTGCTTGAGTTGACAGCGATTGAGATTGGCCAAAGAGAGCAGCAATATCAACAGCATTTTTATCAGCAGCCAGATCAATATCAGGCTTTGGTAGTGGTCAGTCCCACTGCGGCTCGTATGGGACTGGCGGCGTGTCCGGTAGGCTTTGTTCCTCGCTGTGCGGTGATTGCGGTAGGCCATGCCACAGCCGAGGTGTTACGCGTTGCCGGCTGGCAAGTGCATTGTCCTGTAGAGTACAGCAATGAAGGTATGATGCTTATGCCTCAGCTGAACCGCTTGGGGGTGGGTAATCGTATCTTGGTCTGGCGAGGCAGAGGTGGCCGCCGAGTTTTGGTGAATTTTTTGCAAGAAAATGGCGTGGGTGTCGATGCCATTGCTTGGTATCAGCGCCAATGCCCACCACAGGCTGAGCATGATTTTAAGCAGCTGCTGCCACAGCTGGGTTTGTCGGAAGTAGCGAGATTGCCGGATGCAATTAACTTAAATGGCCTAAATAGCTTACACATCAGCCCATTAGACAACCCAGACGCTAACTCTAAGCACAAGCCTTTGGTACTAATCAGCAGTGGTGAAGCGTTTACCAATTGGCGCTTGCTGATGGCTTCGATAGATGAGATATCAGATAAGGCCGTGCCTAACTATCAATTAAATGATTTTAACTATCTGACCTTTGGAAAGCGCTTAACGGATACCTTAAACCAGCTACAACTAAACTGCGTGCGTATTGAGAATTTGGATACATCTGAGGTGTGGCGCGGGGTTAGCGCTCTGTACTCTGATTTATCTTGAGGTTAATTTAAAATTACTGGCAGTCTTGTTTCACCCCATGAGTCAGCCAATTGCATAAGGATTGTTTATTACCATGAGCCAGAGCGTTTCTAGCAGTGAATTTTTAAGCGAGCATGTTAAGCCGCCTGAAGCTTTAGCCGGCTTTGGCAGTATTTATGTGCAAAATGTGGTCTGGAATGACATGGATGCCTTTAATCATGTCAACAACGTGGTCTATTACCGATATGCGGAGTCGGCTCGTATCAATTATCTTAATGAGCTGGGCGCTTTTAGTAATGAGGTGACGACCGTATTGGCGCAGTCGAGCTGTACTTATTTAAAGCCTGTGGTATTCCCAGATACTTTGTTAATCGGCGTGCGTACTAAGAAGCTAGGTAATACCAGTATTATTATGGAATACGCTTACTTTAGTACCGCTCAGCAAGCTTTAGTGGCCACAGGAGAGTCAGTGCTGGTGCGTCTAAATAAAGAGGGTACAAAGAAGCTGCCTTGGTCGACGACCGAGCGCAGCAATATATTGGCCTTTGAAAAGGCTGCCGGCCACAGTCCCCAAATTTGATGTTTTCTTTATTTGTCAAACGCCCCCCAACACAACTTGTGCCAGCTTTACCTTTATTGGATGAGAGCCTATATCCACTGTTGTGGCAAGACAAAAGCTTTAAGAGTGCACAAGCGCTTATCGCTGTGTTATTACAAAACTCGGATTTAACAGATGCCTCGAGTGCTCAGAGTATCGCCCAAGCACAGCAGCAGTTTAGTCAGCATCTACAGCACAATGCCCACTACCAAGACTGGGTGAACTTTACCGTATTTGGACGTTATATACAGCGCAGCTTCAGCGCCTTTTATCGTCAAAACGAAGATGTATTTAATAGCGATATGCCCGAGCTGCTTCGCTATGAGCTGATGCGCCATACTCAGCGGTTACCTGTGGGACAAGTGTTATTGTTTGGTGGTGTGCTGCCTAAGAGCGTGCGTCAAGAAAAACTGCTCATTGCGACTGTGAATCCGTATCAAGCCTTGCAGCAGGCACTGCGATCTTATAGCAAAGCCAAAGCCACCGATCCAATCATTATTAACCTCATCACAGCCCAGTCTGATAAGGTCAAAGCCTTTGCCATCAAGCACAATAAGCGCACTCGAGATGGGCGACGCAATGATGTGATGATTTTAGATTTCACTCAGTTGGTGTTGGTCAAAGAGGACGCGATCAAAAAAAATACCCAATCAGACAGGCAATATCTGATTAGGCATTATCGCATAAGCTAAGCTGTTGCCCTCGCTACTTGCTATGATTATTGGCTCATTATCGCCAGTAGTTGGTTATGGCAAATAGCGAGTTATGGCTAATGACTCGATAGCTTTTGATGGTTGGTCATAAACACTTATTTAGTACCAAAAATCTTATCACCTGCATCGCCAAGACCTGGGATGATATAGCCATCTTCATTTAAGTGACTATCTAAAGAGGCGGTATAAATCTTCACGTCTGGGTGCGCTTCGTTTACCAAACGTACGCCTTCAGGCGCTGCAACCAATACTAATGCCTTAATCGTAGAGCAGCCTTTTTTCTTAAGCATATCAATAGTAGCTACCATCGAGCCACCAGTGGCCAACATCGGATCGATAATCAGTGCAGGACGCTTATCGACATCAGCCACTAGCTTTTCAAAAAATGGTACAGGCTGTAGTGTCTCTTCATCACGCTGCAAACCCACCATAGAGATTTTGGCAGTCGGGATTAAGTCGAGCACACCATCTAACATACCAAGGCCGGCACGTAGAATAGGTACGATTGTCACAGTTTTACCAACAATTTGCTCACCGGTAATCTCTGTATTATCCCAGCCCTGCATAGCGAATTCTTCGATTTCAAAGTCACGGCACGCTTCATAGGCCATTAAGCGAGCAAGTTCGCTGGTTAAGGTGCGGAATTTATAAGTACTACAGTCTTTGGCACGCATTAAGCTCAGTTTGTGGCGCACTAAAGGGTGTTTAATAATTTCTATGTTTAAATTGTTCATAAAACCTCTTTGAGCATCGTCTGTGTGGGAACAGCGGGCTTGAATTTAGGGCAGAGTATCAAGGGGATACAAGTGACAATATAAATTGGATAAAAAAATGCTGCACCCAAACATATGGAATGCAGTTAACAAAACAATTATACCAATAAAACAAAAGCAACTGACAGACTTCGTAGTTCAGATACTCTATGTTACAAGCTATTTTAAAAACACTATTTAAAACTCAAGTACTTACCCAGTGAAATAAAAAGCAATAATCACGTTGATTTTAAAAAAATAACAAGAGACAAAATAAGGAGCTAATCCCTTGAGTTCGACAAGAGAAAACCATTTGCAAGAGCTGCCTATAGAGAGTCATCCCTTTAAGCCAGTGCTACCCAGCAATGCTACTATCATGATGATGGGAACTTTTCCACCAACCCAAGATAAGTGGGCGATGCCATTTCATTATCCTAACTTCTATAATGATATGTGGCGTATATATGGCCGGGTGTTTTTTGATGATGCAGACTACTTTCGTGTGGGCGATGAGAAGCGCTTTGATCCTGAGCGTATTAAGGATTTTTTGAGTCAGCACGCTATTGCCTCGTGTCCCACCGTAAAAAAAGCCATCCGTGAGCAAGGTAATGCTGCAGATAAGGACTTAACCATTGTAGAAGCGGTTAATTTAAAGCAGGTATTGAACCAAGTTCCAAAAGTTGACGTACTATTTACCACTGGCGGTAAAGCGACAGAAATCCTGATGGACTTATTAGCGCAAGAGCAAGGCAAAGCTATTCCTAAATCTAAGATGCCCAAAACCAATCAGCATATAGACTATAACTATGGTGGGCGTCAGCTTACTTTATATAGGTTGCCATCGACCTCTCGTGCGTATCCACTGGCTTTAGATAAAAAAGTAGCCGCTTATCGGGATTTCTTCCAAGCGATGGGGAAGCTCTAATCGCTAGTGGACAGAAAAACCAGCGCATAGATAAGATGAAAAGAGAGTGGGCTATGTCAAAATTTTGATTTTATTAATAAAATTAACTCAGGCTGTTTGCTTAATCTTCTAGAGTCTAGTATACTTTATCTCCTGTTAAGGAAGCACTTTAGTGGATTTGGTTAAAATAAGATTGGTAATACACCAAACGATAAAAAATCAAATAAAGCGAAAAAAGCCCTTGACTAAGAAAATAAAGCGTCTATAATACGCACCTCATCGGGACAACGGGATTGATAATCGATAAGATTTAGAGATTGTTACCTGATGAAACGAATTAAAACAAAAGCTTGACACATACCGAATTGATGGTATACTGGATGGCTCGCTAAGTAGGAAAGCAAATTGCTTAAACTTCTCTTAGTGTGATTAACTTAATACGGACGACGTAATAAGTCAACTATTTAAAAGCTTAAATCAAAGAACAACTTGTGTGGATTTTTGCTGATTTAGGATGCTAAAAATTAAAGTTGGGACGTCATCTTTTCGGTGATGTGACTAACTATAAAAATTATCATTCTTTATTAGTAGAAAAACTCGAAGTTAATTCATTATATGAAACATACGGAAAAGCAATTTGCTAGTATTGAATGAGCCAAGTTTAGAAGCTTCTTTAAAGAGCTTCATAGCAAGATTAAACTGAAGAGTTTGATCATGGCTCAGATTGAACGCTGGCGGCAGGCTTAACACATGCAAGTCGAGCGGTAACAGGAGAAGCTTGCTTCTTGCTGACGAGCGGCGGACGGGTGAGTAATACTTAGGAATCTGCCCAGTAGTGGGGGATAGCTCGGGGAAACTCGAATTAATACCGCATACACCCTACGGGGAAAAGGGGGCGCTTGCGCTCTCGCTATTGGATGAGCCTAAGTCGGATTAGCTAGTTGGTGGGGTAAAGGCCTACCAAGGCGACGATCTGTAGCTGGTCTGAGAGGATGATCAGCCACACCGGGACTGAGACACGGCCCGGACTCCTACGGGAGGCAGCAGTGGGGAATATTGGACAATGGGGGCAACCCTGATCCAGCCATGCCGCGTGTGTGAAGAAGGCCTTTTGGTTGTAAAGCACTTTAAGCAGTGAAGAAGACTCTATGGTTAATACCCATAGACGATGACATTAGCTGCAGAATAAGCACCGGCTAACTCTGTGCCAGCAGCCGCGGTAATACAGAGGGTGCAAGCGTTAATCGGAATTACTGGGCGTAAAGCGAGCGTAGGTGGCTTAATAAGTCAGATGTGAAATCCCCGGGCTTAACCTGGGAACTGCATCTGATACTGTTAGGCTAGAGTAGGTGAGAGGGAGGTAGAATTTCAGGTGTAGCGGTGAAATGCGTAGAGATCTGAAGGAATACCGATGGCGAAGGCAGCCTCCTGGCATCATACTGACACTGAGGTTCGAAAGCGTGGGTAGCAAACAGGATTAGATACCCTGGTAGTCCACGCCGTAAACGATGTCTACTAGTCGTTGGGGAACTTGATTCCTTAGTGACGCAGCTAACGCAATAAGTAGACCGCCTGGGGAGTACGGCCGCAAGGTTAAAACTCAAATGAATTGACGGGGGCCCGCACAAGCGGTGGAGCATGTGGTTTAATTCGATGCAACGCGAAGAACCTTACCTGGTCTTGACATATCTAGAATCCTGCAGAGATGCGGGAGTGCCTTCGGGAATTAGAATACAGGTGCTGCATGGCTGTCGTCAGCTCGTGTCGTGAGATGTTGGGTTAAGTCCCGCAACGAGCGCAACCCTTTTCCTTAGTTACCAGCGGTTTGGCCGGGGACTCTAAGGATACTGCCAGTGACAAACTGGAGGAAGGCGGGGACGACGTCAAGTCATCATGGCCCTTACGACCAGGGCTACACACGTGCTACAATGGTAGGTACAGAGGGCTGCTACACAGCGATGTGATGCGAATCTCAAAAAGCCTATCGTAGTCCAGATTGGAGTCTGCAACTCGACTCCATGAAGTCGGAATCGCTAGTAATCGCGGATCAGAATGCCGCGGTGAATACGTTCCCGGGCCTTGTACACACCGCCCGTCACACCATGGGAGTTGATTGCACCAGAAGTGGGTAGCCTAACTTTTAGAGGGCGCTCACCACGGTGTGGTCGATGACTGGGGTGAAGTCGTAACAAGGTAGCCGTAGGGGAACCTGCGGCTGGATCACCTCCTTATTGACGCATCCGGTCAGCAAGAATTCACAACAAGTTGTTCTTTGATTTAGCAAGCTCTTAAGGGTCTGTAGCTCAGCTGGTTAGAGCACCGTGTTGATAACGCGGGGGTCATAAGTTCAAGTCTTATCAGACCCACCACTTATAATACGGGGCCATAGCTCAGTTGGTAGAGCGCCTGCCTTGCACGCAGGAGGTCAGGAGTTCGACTCTCCTTGGCTCCACCATATTGGAAGCAGATTTAAGAGTGAAAAGACATAAGCCAGAATTAAGCAATTGGCTAGTATAAAAAGCTAGAAACGATTACTTACTTCTGTTTTATACAGAAATTATATGACGACTGGATGACAGCGTTATTACTATTTAAAAACATAGATATGAGTTGTAATACGGTTAGACGATGAATCATTCACTGAGCCATTGTCTAACCAGTAACCAACCTTTTAATGACATCAGTTGTTATCCCAAGGGGTTGGTTACAAAGTAAAGAGAACTGAATCAAGCGTAAATTATCAAGGTGATATCGTTATAATTACAGACTAAAGACCCTTTGGGGTTGTATGGTCAAGTAATTAAGCGCACATGGTGGATGCCTTGGCAGTCAGAGGCGATGAAAGACGTGACAGCCTGCGATAAGCTTCGGGGAGGCGGCAATATCCTGTGATCCGGAGATTTCTGAATGGGGAAACCCACTTAGCGTAAGCTAGGTATCCTAATTTATTAGGAAGCGAACGAGGGGAAGTGAAACATCTCAGTACCCTTAGGAAAAGACATCAATAGAGATTCCCCTAGTAGCGGCGAGCGAACGGGGAGGAGCCGACGGATTTATATGTAGAAGAACAGTGTGGGAAAACTGGCCATAGTGGGTGATAGCCCCGTATTCGAAACATATAATGAAGCATATTAAGTAGTGCGGGACACGAGAAATCCTGTATGAAGATGGGGGGACCATCCTCCAAGGCTAAATACTCCTGACTGACCGATAGTGAACCAGTACCGTGAGGGAAAGGCGAAAAGAACCCCTGTGAGGGGAGTGAAATAGAACCTGAAACCGTGTGCGTACAAGCAGTGGGAGCACCCTTGAGGTGTGACCGCGTACCTTTTGTATAATGGGTCAGCGACTTATATTCTGTAGCAAGGTTAACCGTTAGGGGAGCCGTAGGGAAACCGAGTCTTAATAGGGCGCCATAGTTGCAGGGTATAGACCCGAAACCGAGTGATCTATCCATGAGCAGGTTGAAAGTGCCGTAACAGGCACCGGAGGACCGAACCCACTGTCGTTGAAAAGCCAGGGGATGACTTGTGGATAGGGGTGAAAGGCTAATCAAACTCGGTGATAGCTGGTTCTCCCCGAAAGCTATTTAGGTAGCGCCTCGGACGAATACCATTGGGGGTAGAGCACTGTTTCGGCTAGGGGGTCATACCGACTTACCAAACCGATGCAAACTCCGAATACCGATGAGTAATATCCGGGAGACACACGGCGGGTGCTAACGTCCGTCGTGGAGAGGGAAACAACCCAGACCGCCAGCTAAGGCCCCAAATTCCTAGTTAAGTGGGAAACGAAGTGGGAAGGCATAGACAGCTAGGAGGTTGGCTTAGAAGCAGCCATCCTTTAAAGAAAGCGTAATAGCTCACTAGTCGAGTCGGCCCGCGCGGAAGATGTAACGGGGCTCAAACTAGGAGCCGAAGCTGCGGATTTGAAAATTGTTTCAAGTGGTAGGGGAGCGTTGTGTAAGCCTGTGAAGGTGTATCGTAAGGTATGCTGGAGGTATCACAAGAGCGAATGCTGACGTGAGTAACGATAATGCGAGTGAAAAGCTCGCACGCCGGAAGATCAAGGGTTCCAGTCCAACGTTAATCGGGGCTGGGTGAGTCGACCCCTAAGGCGAGGCCGAAAGGCGTAGTCGATGGGAAATCGGTTAATATTCCGATACTTGTTTATGATGTGATGGAGGGACGGAGAAGGTTATGCCAGCCTGGCGATGGTTGTCCAGGTGGAAGGATGTAGGTAGACGGCTTAGGCAAATCCGGGCTGTTAATACTGAGATCTGATAGCAAGCTGTACTTGTACAGCGAAGTGGCAAATACCATGCTTCCAGGAAAAGCTTCTAAACTATAGTCATAAACGAATCGTACCCTAAACCGACACAGGTGATCAGGTAGAGAATACCAAGGCGCTTGAGAGAACTCTGCTGAAGGAACTAGGCAAAATGGTACCGTAACTTCGGGAGAAGGTACGCTGTCGATGGTGAAACCCTTGCGGTGTAAGCTATTGACAGTCGCAGATACCAGGCTGCTGCAACTGTTTATTAAAAACACAGCACTCTGCAAACACGAAAGTGGACGTATAGGGTGTGATGCCTGCCCGGTGCTGGAAGGTTAATTGATGGGCTTAGCGTATGCGAAGGTCTTGATCGAAGCCCCAGTAAACGGCGGCCGTAACTATAACGGTCCTAAGGTAGCGAAATTCCTTGTCGGGTAAGTTCCGACCTGCACGAATGGCATAATGATGGCAGCGCTGTCTCCAGCAGAGACTCAGTGAAATCGAAATCGCAGTGAAGATGCTGTGTACCCGCGGCTAGACGGAAAGACCCCGTGAACCTTTACTACAGCTTTACATTGAACTTTGACCTGACTTGTGCAGGATAGGTGGGAGGCTTTGAAGCAGATACGCCAGTATCTGTGGAGCCATCCTTGAAATACCACCCTGGTCATGTTGGGGTTCTAACTCAGGTATAACAATACCGAGGACAATGTATGGTGGGTAGTTTGACTGGGGCGGTCTCCTCCTAAAGAGTAACGGAGGAGTACGAAGGTGCGCTCAGAACGGTCGGAAATCGTTCATAGAGTATAAAGGCAAAAGCGCGCTTAACTGCGAGACCCACAAGTCGAGCAGGTACGAAAGTAGGTCTTAGTGATCCGGTGGTTCTGTATGGAAGGGCCATCGCTCAACGGATAAAAGGTACTCTGGGGATAACAGGCTGATACCGCCCAAGAGTTCATATCGACGGCGGTGTTTGGCACCTCGATGTCGGCTCATCTCATCCTAGGGCTGAAGCAGGTCCTAAGGGTATGGCTGTTCGCCATTTAAAGAGGTACGCGAGCTGGGTTTAGAACGTCGTGAGACAGTTCGGTCCCTATCTACCGTGGGCGTTGGAAATTTGAGAGGATCTGCTCCTAGTACGAGAGGACCAGAGTGGACGAACCGCTGGTGTTCGGGTTGTCATGCCAATGGCATTGCCCGGTAGCTACGTTCGGATTGGATAACCGCTGAAAGCATCTAAGCGGGAAGCCAACCTCAAGATTAGATTTCCCTTAAGAGCCGTTCAAGACTAGGACGTTGATAGGCAGGGTGTGGAAGCGCAGTGATGCGTGTAGCTAACCTGTACTAATTGCTCGTTTGGCTTGACCATACAACACCCAAGTGGTTTGTAGCTCTCTCTTTATAAAAAAGAGTAAGAGCAAGCTATAATTATTTCGATATCATCCTGATAATCATTTATAAATAATCACTATAAACAGTGACTTGATTCAGGTTCTTGATATAATAGTCAAATCAAAGTTAAGCTCACCCTTAACCAACTCATATCTATACCCCCTTTGCTGACGACAATAGCACGATGGAACCACCTGATCCCTTCTCGAACTCAGAAGTGAAACATCGTCGCGCCAATGGTAGTGTGGTTCGCCCATGTGAGAGTAGGTCATCGTCAGCTCCCTATACCTTAAAAGCCCCCGCTCATGCCGAGTGGGGGCTTTTTCCTTTGCAGGGGGTTTTAAAGATCGCACATCTACTAGAGTGATCTTTCATTTAATGAACACAAGATTATGTAGAGGTAATCTTTGCAGTGTTATAAATATCGTTGATTATTAAGTCTATGACTTGCCTAGTTTAATTGGCAATATATCCAGCAACTTAGGCCTTCATCACTTAAAACTGAGTCTAATTAGAGAAAATAGTAGAAAATATTGAATTAAGGGTTGACTCAAAAAATAAACCCTCTATAATACGCCCTCACTAAGACGAACATCGGGCAACAAATCGAGAGATTGAAAGCCAGTCAGCTTAGAAAAGAATAAAATTAAGTGTTGACAACGATATTAAAATCTATATAATAGTCAGCCTGCTCAGCGATAACGGTGTTACTAATTAATAACAACGATGCTAAGCAAAGATATAACTTAGGCTTGGACGACAAGCTAAGTAATTATTTAAAAGCTTAAATCAAAGAACAACTTGTGTGGATTTTTGCTGATTTAGGATGCTAAAAATTAAAGTTGGGACGTCATCTTTTCGGTGATGTGACTAACTATAAAAATTATCATTCTTTATTAGTAGAAAAACTCGAAGTTAATTCATTATATGAAACATACGGAAAAGCAATTTGCTAGTATTGAATGAGCCAAGTTTAGAAGCTTCTTTAAAGAGCTTCATAGCAAGATTAAACTGAAGAGTTTGATCATGGCTCAGATTGAACGCTGGCGGCAGGCTTAACACATGCAAGTCGAGCGGTAACAGGAGAAGCTTGCTTCTTGCTGACGAGCGGCGGACGGGTGAGTAATACTTAGGAATCTGCCCAGTAGTGGGGGATAGCTCGGGGAAACTCGAATTAATACCGCATACACCCTACGGGGAAAAGGGGGCGCTTGCGCTCTCGCTATTGGATGAGCCTAAGTCGGATTAGCTAGTTGGTGGGGTAAAGGCCTACCAAGGCGACGATCTGTAGCTGGTCTGAGAGGATGATCAGCCACACCGGGACTGAGACACGGCCCGGACTCCTACGGGAGGCAGCAGTGGGGAATATTGGACAATGGGGGCAACCCTGATCCAGCCATGCCGCGTGTGTGAAGAAGGCCTTTTGGTTGTAAAGCACTTTAAGCAGTGAAGAAGACTCTATGGTTAATACCCATAGACGATGACATTAGCTGCAGAATAAGCACCGGCTAACTCTGTGCCAGCAGCCGCGGTAATACAGAGGGTGCAAGCGTTAATCGGAATTACTGGGCGTAAAGCGAGCGTAGGTGGCTTAATAAGTCAGATGTGAAATCCCCGGGCTTAACCTGGGAACTGCATCTGATACTGTTAGGCTAGAGTAGGTGAGAGGGAGGTAGAATTTCAGGTGTAGCGGTGAAATGCGTAGAGATCTGAAGGAATACCGATGGCGAAGGCAGCCTCCTGGCATCATACTGACACTGAGGTTCGAAAGCGTGGGTAGCAAACAGGATTAGATACCCTGGTAGTCCACGCCGTAAACGATGTCTACTAGTCGTTGGGGAACTTGATTCCTTAGTGACGCAGCTAACGCAATAAGTAGACCGCCTGGGGAGTACGGCCGCAAGGTTAAAACTCAAATGAATTGACGGGGGCCCGCACAAGCGGTGGAGCATGTGGTTTAATTCGATGCAACGCGAAGAACCTTACCTGGTCTTGACATATCTAGAATCCTGCAGAGATGCGGGAGTGCCTTCGGGAATTAGAATACAGGTGCTGCATGGCTGTCGTCAGCTCGTGTCGTGAGATGTTGGGTTAAGTCCCGCAACGAGCGCAACCCTTTTCCTTAGTTACCAGCGGTTTGGCCGGGGACTCTAAGGATACTGCCAGTGACAAACTGGAGGAAGGCGGGGACGACGTCAAGTCATCATGGCCCTTACGACCAGGGCTACACACGTGCTACAATGGTAGGTACAGAGGGCTGCTACACAGCGATGTGATGCGAATCTCAAAAAGCCTATCGTAGTCCAGATTGGAGTCTGCAACTCGACTCCATGAAGTCGGAATCGCTAGTAATCGCGGATCAGAATGCCGCGGTGAATACGTTCCCGGGCCTTGTACACACCGCCCGTCACACCATGGGAGTTGATTGCACCAGAAGTGGGTAGCCTAACTTTTAGAGGGCGCTCACCACGGTGTGGTCGATGACTGGGGTGAAGTCGTAACAAGGTAGCCGTAGGGGAACCTGCGGCTGGATCACCTCCTTATTGACGCATCCGGTCAGCAAGAATTCACAACAAGTTGTTCTTTGATTTAGCAAGCTCTTAAGGGTCTGTAGCTCAGCTGGTTAGAGCACCGTGTTGATAACGCGGGGGTCATAAGTTCAAGTCTTATCAGACCCACCACTTATCTCTGAGTACAGTGAAGCCTAAGAGGTTTCAAGCTCTACTAGGAAATTGGGCTTTTAGAATTTTCCCTTTAAGGAAAATTCTCTTGCGCTCGGGTCAAAGCAGTGCTTTGACTGTATCCTCGCTCAGGGGCCATAGCTCAGTTGGTAGAGCGCCTGCCTTGCACGCAGGAGGTCAGGAGTTCGACTCTCCTTGGCTCCACCATATTGGATACAGATTTAAGAGTGAAAAGATATAAGCCAGAATTAAGCAATTGATAAAACGATTACTTACTTCTGTTTTATACAGAAACTATATGACGACTGGATGACAGCGTTATTACTATTTAAAAACATAGATATGAGTTGTAATACGGTTAGACGATGAATCATTCACTGAGCCATTGTCTAACCAGTAACCAACCTTTTAATGACATCAGTTGTTATCCCAAGGGGTTGGTTACAAAGTAAAGAGAACTGAATCAAGCGTAAATTATCAAGGTGATATCGTTATAATTACGACAAACAACCTGTTAAGAACTAGATTTATGCATTGGTTAAAACACCTCGGATTACTTCGAGGTTGTCTTTAACCAATAGTAAATAAAAGCTTAGCGAACCAAGACTACTTGGGGTTGTATGGTCAAGTAATTAAGCGCACATGGTGGATGCCTTGGCAGTCAGAGGCGATGAAAGACGTGACAGCCTGCGATAAGCTTCGGGGAGGCGGCAATATCCTGTGATCCGGAGATTTCTGAATGGGGAAACCCACTTAGCGTAAGCTAGGTATCCTAATTTATTAGGAAGCGAACGAGGGGAAGTGAAACATCTCAGTACCCTTAGGAAAAGACATCAATAGAGATTCCCCTAGTAGCGGCGAGCGAACGGGGAGGAGCCGACGGATTTATATGTAGAAGAACAGTGTGGGAAAGCTGGCCATAGTGGGTGATAGCCCCGTATTCGAAACATATAATGAAGCATATTAAGTAGTGCGGGACACGAGAAATCCTGTATGAAGATGGGGGGACCATCCTCCAAGGCTAAATACTCCTGACTGACCGATAGTGAACCAGTACCGTGAGGGAAAGGCGAAAAGAACCCCTGTGAGGGGAGTGAAATAGAACCTGAAACCGTGTGCGTACAAGCAGTGGGAGCACCCTTGAGGTGTGACCGCGTACCTTTTGTATAATGGGTCAGCGACTTATATTCTGTAGCAAGGTTAACCGTTAGGGGAGCCGTAGGGAAACCGAGTCTTAATAGGGCGCCATAGTTGCAGGGTATAGACCCGAAACCGAGTGATCTATCCATGAGCAGGTTGAAAGTGCCGTAACAGGCACCGGAGGACCGAACCCACTGTCGTTGAAAAGCCAGGGGATGACTTGTGGATAGGGGTGAAAGGCTAATCAAACTCGGTGATAGCTGGTTCTCCCCGAAAGCTATTTAGGTAGCGCCTCGGACGAATACCATTGGGGGTAGAGCACTGTTTCGGCTAGGGGGTCATACCGACTTACCAAACCGATGCAAACTCCGAATACCGATGAGTAATATCCGGGAGACACACGGCGGGTGCTAACGTCCGTCGTGGAGAGGGAAACAACCCAGACCGCCAGCTAAGGCCCCAAATTCCTAGTTAAGTGGGAAACGAAGTGGGAAGGCATAGACAGCTAGGAGGTTGGCTTAGAAGCAGCCATCCTTTAAAGAAAGCGTAATAGCTCACTAGTCGAGTCGGCCCGCGCGGAAGATGTAACGGGGCTCAAACTAGGAGCCGAAGCTGCGGATTTGAAAATTGTTTCAAGTGGTAGGGGAGCGTTGTGTAAGCCTGTGAAGGTGTATCGTAAGGTATGCTGGAGGTATCACAAGAGCGAATGCTGACGTGAGTAACGATAATGCGAGTGAAAAGCTCGCACGCCGGAAGATCAAGGGTTCCAGTCCAACGTTAATCGGGGCTGGGTGAGTCGACCCCTAAGGCGAGGCCGAAAGGCGTAGTCGATGGGAAATCGGTTAATATTCCGATACTTGTTTATGATGTGATGGAGGGACGGAGAAGGTTATGCCAGCCTGGCGATGGTTGTCCAGGTGGAAGGATGTAGGTAGACGGCTTAGGCAAATCCGGGCTGTTAATACTGAGATCTGATAGCAAGCTGTACTTGTACAGCGAAGTGGCAAATACCATGCTTCCAGGAAAAGCTTCTAAACTATAGTCATAAACGAATCGTACCCTAAACCGACACAGGTGATCAGGTAGAGAATACCAAGGCGCTTGAGAGAACTCTGCTGAAGGAACTAGGCAAAATGGTACCGTAACTTCGGGAGAAGGTACGCTGTCGATGGTGAAACCCTTGCGGTGTAAGCTATTGACAGTCGCAGATACCAGGCTGCTGCAACTGTTTATTAAAAACACAGCACTCTGCAAACACGAAAGTGGACGTATAGGGTGTGATGCCTGCCCGGTGCTGGAAGGTTAATTGATGGGCTTAGCGTATGCGAAGGTCTTGATCGAAGCCCCAGTAAACGGCGGCCGTAACTATAACGGTCCTAAGGTAGCGAAATTCCTTGTCGGGTAAGTTCCGACCTGCACGAATGGCATAATGATGGCAGCGCTGTCTCCAGCAGAGACTCAGTGAAATCGAAATCGCAGTGAAGATGCTGTGTACCCGCGGCTAGACGGAAAGACCCCGTGAACCTTTACTACAGCTTTACATTGAACTTTGACCTGACTTGTGCAGGATAGGTGGGAGGCTTTGAAGCAGATACGCCAGTATCTGTGGAGCCATCCTTGAAATACCACCCTGGTCATGTTGGGGTTCTAACTCAGGTATAACAATACCGAGGACAATGTATGGTGGGTAGTTTGACTGGGGCGGTCTCCTCCTAAAGAGTAACGGAGGAGTACGAAGGTGCGCTCAGAACGGTCGGAAATCGTTCATAGAGTATAAAGGCAAAAGCGCGCTTAACTGCGAGACCCACAAGTCGAGCAGGTACGAAAGTAGGTCTTAGTGATCCGGTGGTTCTGTATGGAAGGGCCATCGCTCAACGGATAAAAGGTACTCTGGGGATAACAGGCTGATACCGCCCAAGAGTTCATATCGACGGCGGTGTTTGGCACCTCGATGTCGGCTCATCTCATCCTAGGGCTGAAGCAGGTCCTAAGGGTATGGCTGTTCGCCATTTAAAGAGGTACGCGAGCTGGGTTTAGAACGTCGTGAGACAGTTCGGTCCCTATCTACCGTGGGCGTTGGAAATTTGAGAGGATCTGCTCCTAGTACGAGAGGACCAGAGTGGACGAACCGCTGGTGTTCGGGTTGTCATGCCAATGGCATTGCCCGGTAGCTACGTTCGGATTGGATAACCGCTGAAAGCATCTAAGCGGGAAGCCAACCTCAAGATTAGATTTCCCTTAAGAGCCGTTCAAGACTAGGACGTTGATAGGCAGGGTGTGGAAGCGCAGTGATGCGTGTAGCTAACCTGTACTAATTGCTCGTTTGGCTTGACCATACAACACCCAAGTGGTTTTGTATAAGCTATAATTATTTCGATATCATCCTGATAATCATTTATAAATAATCACTTATTAACAGTGACTTGATTCAGGTTCTTGATATAATAGTCAAATCAAAGTTAAGCTCACCCTTAACCAACTCATATCTATACCCCCTTTGCTGACGACAATAGCACGATGGAACCACCTGATCCCTTCTCGAACTCAGAAGTGAAACATCGTCGCGCCAATGGTAGTGTGGTTCGCCCATGTGAGAGTAGGTCATCGTCAGCTCCCTATACCTTAAAGCCCCCATTCATCCGAATGGGGGCTTTTTCCTTTGCCGAGAGTTTTTAAAGATCGCACATCTACTAGAGTAATCTTTCATTTAATGAACACAAGATTATGTAGAGGTAATCTTTGCAGTGTTATAAATATCGTTGATTATTAAGTCTATGACTTGCCTAGTTTAATTGGCAATATATCCAGCAATTTAGGCCTTCATCACTTAAAACTGAGTCTAATTAGAGAAAATAGTAGAAAATATTGAATTAAGGGTTGACTCAAAAAATAAACCCTCTATAATACGCCCTCACTAAGACGGACATAGGGCAATAAATCGAGAGATTGAAAGCCAGTCAGCTTAGAAAAGAATAAAATTAAGTGTTGACAACGATATTAAAATCTATATAATAGTCAGCCTGCTCAGCGATAACGGTGTTACTAATTAATAACAACGATGCTAAGCAAAGATATAACTTAGGCTTGGACGACAAGCTAAGTAATTATTTAAAAGCTTAAATCAAAGAACAACTTGTGTGGATTTTTGCTGATTTAGGATGCTAAAAATTAAAGTTGGGACGTCATCTTTTCGGTGATGTGACTAACTATAAAAATTATCATTCTTTATTAGTAGAAAAACTCGAAGTTAATTCATTATATGAAACATACGGAAAAGCAATTTGCTAGTATTGAATGAGCCAAGTTTAGAAGCTTCTTTAAAGAGCTTCATAGCAAGATTAAACTGAAGAGTTTGATCATGGCTCAGATTGAACGCTGGCGGCAGGCTTAACACATGCAAGTCGAGCGGTAACAGGAGAAGCTTGCTTCTTGCTGACGAGCGGCGGACGGGTGAGTAATACTTAGGAATCTGCCCAGTAGTGGGGGATAGCTCGGGGAAACTCGAATTAATACCGCATACACCCTACGGGGAAAAGGGGGCGCTTGCGCTCTCGCTATTGGATGAGCCTAAGTCGGATTAGCTAGTTGGTGGGGTAAAGGCCTACCAAGGCGACGATCTGTAGCTGGTCTGAGAGGATGATCAGCCACACCGGGACTGAGACACGGCCCGGACTCCTACGGGAGGCAGCAGTGGGGAATATTGGACAATGGGGGCAACCCTGATCCAGCCATGCCGCGTGTGTGAAGAAGGCCTTTTGGTTGTAAAGCACTTTAAGCAGTGAAGAAGACTCTATGGTTAATACCCATAGACGATGACATTAGCTGCAGAATAAGCACCGGCTAACTCTGTGCCAGCAGCCGCGGTAATACAGAGGGTGCAAGCGTTAATCGGAATTACTGGGCGTAAAGCGAGCGTAGGTGGCTTAATAAGTCAGATGTGAAATCCCCGGGCTTAACCTGGGAACTGCATCTGATACTGTTAGGCTAGAGTAGGTGAGAGGGAGGTAGAATTTCAGGTGTAGCGGTGAAATGCGTAGAGATCTGAAGGAATACCGATGGCGAAGGCAGCCTCCTGGCATCATACTGACACTGAGGTTCGAAAGCGTGGGTAGCAAACAGGATTAGATACCCTGGTAGTCCACGCCGTAAACGATGTCTACTAGTCGTTGGGGAACTTGATTCCTTAGTGACGCAGCTAACGCAATAAGTAGACCGCCTGGGGAGTACGGCCGCAAGGTTAAAACTCAAATGAATTGACGGGGGCCCGCACAAGCGGTGGAGCATGTGGTTTAATTCGATGCAACGCGAAGAACCTTACCTGGTCTTGACATATCTAGAATCCTGCAGAGATGCGGGAGTGCCTTCGGGAATTAGAATACAGGTGCTGCATGGCTGTCGTCAGCTCGTGTCGTGAGATGTTGGGTTAAGTCCCGCAACGAGCGCAACCCTTTTCCTTAGTTACCAGCGGTTTGGCCGGGGACTCTAAGGATACTGCCAGTGACAAACTGGAGGAAGGCGGGGACGACGTCAAGTCATCATGGCCCTTACGACCAGGGCTACACACGTGCTACAATGGTAGGTACAGAGGGCTGCTACACAGCGATGTGATGCGAATCTCAAAAAGCCTATCGTAGTCCAGATTGGAGTCTGCAACTCGACTCCATGAAGTCGGAATCGCTAGTAATCGCGGATCAGAATGCCGCGGTGAATACGTTCCCGGGCCTTGTACACACCGCCCGTCACACCATGGGAGTTGATTGCACCAGAAGTGGGTAGCCTAACTTTTAGAGGGCGCTCACCACGGTGTGGTCGATGACTGGGGTGAAGTCGTAACAAGGTAGCCGTAGGGGAACCTGCGGCTGGATCACCTCCTTATTGACGCATCCGGTCAGCAAGAATTCACAACAAGTTGTTCTTTGATTTAGCAAGCTCTTAAGGGTCTGTAGCTCAGCTGGTTAGAGCACCGTGTTGATAACGCGGGGGTCATAAGTTCAAGTCTTATCAGACCCACCACTTATCTCTGAGTACAGTGAAGCCTAAGAGGTTTCAAGCTCTACTAGGAAATTGGGCTTTTAGAATTTTCCCTTTAAGGAAAATTCTCTTGCGCTCGGGTCAAAGCAGTGCTTTGACTGTATCCTCGCTCAGGGGCCATAGCTCAGTTGGTAGAGCGCCTGCCTTGCACGCAGGAGGTCAGGAGTTCGACTCTCCTTGGCTCCACCATATTGGATACAGATTTAAGAGTGAAAAGATATAAGCCAGAATTAAGCAATTGATAAAACGATTACTTACTTCTGTTTTATACAGAAACTATATGACGACTGGATGACAGCGTTATTACTATTTAAAAACATAGATATGAGTTGTAATACGGTTAGACGATGAATCATTCACTGAGCCATTGTCTAACCAGTAACCAACCTTTTAATGACATCAGTTGTTATCCCAAGGGGTTGGTTACAAAGTAAAGAGAACTGAATCAAGCGTAAATTATCAAGGTGATATCGTTATAATTACGACAAACAACCTGTTAAGAACTAGATTTATGCATTGGTTAAAACACCTCGGATTACTTCGAGGTTGTCTTTAACCAATAGTAAATAAAAGCTTAGCGAACCAAGACTACTTGGGGTTGTATGGTCAAGTAATTAAGCGCACATGGTGGATGCCTTGGCAGTCAGAGGCGATGAAAGACGTGACAGCCTGCGATAAGCTTCGGGGAGGCGGCAATATCCTGTGATCCGGAGATTTCTGAATGGGGAAACCCACTTAGCGTAAGCTAGGTATCCTAATTTATTAGGAAGCGAACGAGGGGAAGTGAAACATCTCAGTACCCTTAGGAAAAGACATCAATAGAGATTCCCCTAGTAGCGGCGAGCGAACGGGGAGGAGCCGACGGATTTATATGTAGAAGAACAGTGTGGGAAAACTGGCCATAGTGGGTGATAGCCCCGTATTCGAAACATATAATGAAGCATATTAAGTAGTGCGGGACACGAGAAATCCTGTATGAAGATGGGGGGACCATCCTCCAAGGCTAAATACTCCTGACTGACCGATAGTGAACCAGTACCGTGAGGGAAAGGCGAAAAGAACCCCTGTGAGGGGAGTGAAATAGAACCTGAAACCGTGTGCGTACAAGCAGTGGGAGCACCCTTGAGGTGTGACCGCGTACCTTTTGTATAATGGGTCAGCGACTTATATTCTGTAGCAAGGTTAACCGTTAGGGGAGCCGTAGGGAAACCGAGTCTTAATAGGGCGCCATAGTTGCAGGGTATAGACCCGAAACCGAGTGATCTATCCATGAGCAGGTTGAAAGTGCCGTAACAGGCACCGGAGGACCGAACCCACTGTCGTTGAAAAGCCAGGGGATGACTTGTGGATAGGGGTGAAAGGCTAATCAAACTCGGTGATAGCTGGTTCTCCCCGAAAGCTATTTAGGTAGCGCCTCGGACGAATACCATTGGGGGTAGAGCACTGTTTCGGCTAGGGGGTCATACCGACTTACCAAACCGATGCAAACTCCGAATACCGATGAGTAATATCCGGGAGACACACGGCGGGTGCTAACGTCCGTCGTGGAGAGGGAAACAACCCAGACCGCCAGCTAAGGCCCCAAATTCCTAGTTAAGTGGGAAACGAAGTGGGAAGGCATAGACAGCTAGGAGGTTGGCTTAGAAGCAGCCATCCTTTAAAGAAAGCGTAATAGCTCACTAGTCGAGTCGGCCCGCGCGGAAGATGTAACGGGGCTCAAACTAGGAGCCGAAGCTGCGGATTTGAAAATTGTTTCAAGTGGTAGGGGAGCGTTGTGTAAGCCTGTGAAGGTGTATCGTAAGGTATGCTGGAGGTATCACAAGAGCGAATGCTGACGTGAGTAACGATAATGCGAGTGAAAAGCTCGCACGCCGGAAGATCAAGGGTTCCAGTCCAACGTTAATCGGGGCTGGGTGAGTCGACCCCTAAGGCGAGGCCGAAAGGCGTAGTCGATGGGAAATCGGTTAATATTCCGATACTTGTTTATGATGTGATGGAGGGACGGAGAAGGTTATGCCAGCCTGGCGATGGTTGTCCAGGTGGAAGGATGTAGGTAGACGGCTTAGGCAAATCCGGGCTGTTAATACTGAGATCTGATAGCAAGCTGTACTTGTACAGCGAAGTGGCAAATACCATGCTTCCAGGAAAAGCTTCTAAACTATAGTCATAAACGAATCGTACCCTAAACCGACACAGGTGATCAGGTAGAGAATACCAAGGCGCTTGAGAGAACTCTGCTGAAGGAACTAGGCAAAATGGTACCGTAACTTCGGGAGAAGGTACGCTGTCGATGGTGAAACCCTTGCGGTGTAAGCTATTGACAGTCGCAGATACCAGGCTGCTGCAACTGTTTATTAAAAACACAGCACTCTGCAAACACGAAAGTGGACGTATAGGGTGTGATGCCTGCCCGGTGCTGGAAGGTTAATTGATGGGCTTAGCGTATGCGAAGGTCTTGATCGAAGCCCCAGTAAACGGCGGCCGTAACTATAACGGTCCTAAGGTAGCGAAATTCCTTGTCGGGTAAGTTCCGACCTGCACGAATGGCATAATGATGGCAGCGCTGTCTCCAGCAGAGACTCAGTGAAATCGAAATCGCAGTGAAGATGCTGTGTACCCGCGGCTAGACGGAAAGACCCCGTGAACCTTTACTACAGCTTTACATTGAACTTTGACCTGACTTGTGCAGGATAGGTGGGAGGCTTTGAAGCAGATACGCCAGTATCTGTGGAGCCATCCTTGAAATACCACCCTGGTCATGTTGGGGTTCTAACTCAGGTATAACAATACCGAGGACAATGTATGGTGGGTAGTTTGACTGGGGCGGTCTCCTCCTAAAGAGTAACGGAGGAGTACGAAGGTGCGCTCAGAACGGTCGGAAATCGTTCATAGAGTATAAAGGCAAAAGCGCGCTTAACTGCGAGACCCACAAGTCGAGCAGGTACGAAAGTAGGTCTTAGTGATCCGGTGGTTCTGTATGGAAGGGCCATCGCTCAACGGATAAAAGGTACTCTGGGGATAACAGGCTGATACCGCCCAAGAGTTCATATCGACGGCGGTGTTTGGCACCTCGATGTCGGCTCATCTCATCCTAGGGCTGAAGCAGGTCCTAAGGGTATGGCTGTTCGCCATTTAAAGAGGTACGCGAGCTGGGTTTAGAACGTCGTGAGACAGTTCGGTCCCTATCTACCGTGGGCGTTGGAAATTTGAGAGGATCTGCTCCTAGTACGAGAGGACCAGAGTGGACGAACCGCTGGTGTTCGGGTTGTCATGCCAATGGCATTGCCCGGTAGCTACGTTCGGATTGGATAACCGCTGAAAGCATCTAAGCGGGAAGCCAACCTCAAGATTAGATTTCCCTTAAGAGCCGTTCAAGACTAGGACGTTGATAGGCAGGGTGTGGAAGCGCAGTGATGCGTGTAGCTAACCTGTACTAATTGCTCGTTTGGCTTGACCATACAACACCCAAGTGGTTTTGTATAAGCTATAATTATTTCGATATCATCCTGATAATCATTTATAAATAATCACTTATTAACAGTGACTTGATTCAGGTTCTTGATATAATAGTCAAATCAAAGTTAAGCTCACCCTTAACCAACTCATATCTATACCCCCTTTGCTGACGACAATAGCACGATGGAACCACCTGATCCCTTCTCGAACTCAGAAGTGAAACATCGTCGCGCCAATGGTAGTGTGGTTCGCCCATGTGAGAGTAGGTCATCGTCAGCTCCCTATACCTTAAAGCCCCCATTCATCCGAATGGGGGCTTTTTCCTTTGCAGGGCGTTTTATCACCGGTCGCCGTAAAACCACCCACTTCAGGGGGTAGATATAAGGCGACACACACTGTCGTGATTAGTACTTAAAGTATTGCAAGTTAAAATTAACCTCGCCATACTAACCCTATGAAAACCCTCAAGCTACGCATCAAAGACAAACATGCAAACCAGCTAAACAAACTAGCTGGGAGTGTTAACTATGCGTGGAACTATGTTAATGCGTTAAGCTTTGAGCATTTAAGACGCACAGGTAAGTACTTTTGGGCCTATGATTTAAGCCAATACACCAAAGGCAGTGGTGAGTATTTAGGCTTGCACTCGCAAACCTTACAAGCTATCAATGAAACTCACGCCAAATCTCGTAAACAGTTTAAAAAAGCCAAACTCAATTGGCGAACCAACCGACCCGATGCCAAACGCAAATCGCTTGGTTGGATACCCTTTAAAAAATCAGCCATCAAGTATCTACATACCAGACAAACAGGTAAAAAAGCACTGAAATCAACCATACAGCTATCGCTCTGTAAAGGTCAAAAGCTTATCATAGACGTATTCGATAGCTATAATCTAAGCCTATATCAAATCAATACGCTTGAGATAGTGCAAGACAGCCGTAACCGTTGGTATGCGTCTATTACCGTCAAAGATTTTCCTAGACAAGTAAGTGGCAAAGGCAGCGTTGGTATTGACTTAGGCTTAAAGGAATCTGCTACCACATCAAACGGTGACAAGCTGACAACCAAACAAACGCAAAAGTGGGCTAAAAAGCTTGCAATAGCTCAAAGAGCGAAAAACAAACAGCGTATCAAAGCAATCCATGCCAAGATCAAAAACTCAAGATTAGATGCCATACACAAATTCACCACCCAATTAGTCAAGGATAATGCCTTGATTGTGGTTGGTGATGTTAAATCACGCTCATTTACCAATAAAAAGACCAAGCTCGCTAAATCGACATACGATGCAGGATGGTTTGAACTCAAAAGACAACTGGACTATAAATGCAAGTATGCAGGTTGTCAGCTTGAGATAGTAAATGAGAGTTACACTACCCAAACCTGTTCGCACTGTCTTAAAATAAGTGATAGTAGTCCGAAAGGTAGAGCGGGACTTGGAATAAGAGGATGGAGGTGTGCTGAGTGTGGCACATGGCATGATAGAGATATCAATGCTGCTAAGAACATCCTTGCGGTCGGGCTTGACCGTCTAGTTGTAGGAATCCCCTCGGTTTAGCGAGGGGAGGAGGTCAAAACTATAAGCCATTTATTGTAATAGTTTGCCGTAGCTAATTATCAAATAAATAATGCAGCTCCTCTGCTGAACCAAAGTCTAGTTCCATTTGTTCACGCTGGCGTAGGCGCATTTGCTCTATTCTTTTTTTGCGGCCTATAATAAGCCTTAGCACCTCACGCTTTTGTTCATCCGTCATCTGGAGCCACAATTGACGCTCTGTCCGGCTGCGCAGACACCCAAAGCAATAACCTTTTTTATTGCTTTGACAGACGCCAATACAGGGATTTTCAATAGCAAAGAGCTCTATTTGGTCGAACATGAGTATCACCTCGCCCCTGCCGAAGATATGATATTGTGAAGCTTAAGACGTAACTTTGAGGTTGAAGAGACCATGAGCTATAAGCGGAGCCAATATAGAATAACCTTTTAGTGTTTTATCAATTTTAGCATGATTCCCCTAGTGGTTTCTTTCGTGATAATCTTCATTAAAACATAAAAAGTAAAAGGATAAACATCTATGAAGATCATTTATATACATGGTTTAGACAGCCGGTCTAATTCAGTTAAGGGGATGTTGCTCCAAAAATACTGCAACAATCATCATGCCGATATTCAGGTTATTAGACCTGACTTGAATGAATCTCCTGATAAGGTATTTGCTCGACTATGTGAGCTGGTACAACAAGCTAAGGAAGCGGATGATAAGGTAGTAGTAATGGGTAGCTCGTTAGGTGGCTATTTTGCCACTCTAGTCAGTAATAAGACAGCTTGCCCAGCGGTATTGTTAAACCCCAGTACTCAGCCGCATATTAGCTTACAGCGCTTCGTTGATGACCACGTGGTAGATGGTATTGCGTGTGATGATGGTGCTGATACGGTGATTTACCGAACCACTGGTGGCTGGGCGATGACTTTAAAAGATTTAGATTGGTTTAACGCGCACAAGCTACAGCAGATAACTTATCCTGAGAAATTATTCGTCGTGATTAAGCAAGGCGATGAACTCCTAAATCCTCAAGTTGCGGCCGATTTTTATCAAGCCCAAGGAGTGACGGTTGATTTACAGTCTGGAGGCGATCATCGCATGACAGATTTTGAGCAACAGTTACCTATGATTATGAGTCATCTGCAGTCTCTTGCGTAACTTACCTTACTGACTTGTTTTCTTTGCGTCACCTGCTGTCGTTAACACAGTCGCTAATCTCTATACATCACCCATTAGGTGCACGATATTGGGTATAATATAGGTAATAATTAAAGGCTGAATCAAGCAAAGGATATCACTGTGAGTAACTATACCG
This sequence comes from Psychrobacter raelei, assembly GCF_022631235.3. Classification (NCBI taxonomy): domain Bacteria; kingdom Pseudomonadati; phylum Pseudomonadota; class Gammaproteobacteria; order Moraxellales; family Moraxellaceae; genus Psychrobacter; species Psychrobacter raelei. The sequence goes on along the minus strand of NZ_CP093310.2, from coordinate 2,941,911 downwards.
CCCAATCGCTCGAAGTCTTAGAAGGGCTTGAGCCGGTCCGTCGTCGCCCTGGTATGTATACCGATACCACACGGCCCAATCACCTTGCGCAAGAGGTGATCGATAACTCAGTGGATGAAGCCTTAGCGGGCCATGCTAAGACTATCAAAGTACAACTGCACAATGATGGTTCGTTATCTGTGGAAGATGATGGACGCGGTATGCCCACTGATATTCATCCTGAATTCAAGCAAACAGGTATTGAAATTATCTTAACTCGCTTGCATGCTGGGGGTAAGTTTAATACCAGCAACTACCAAGTTTCCGGGGGATTGCATGGGGTAGGCATCTCAGTAGTGAATGCCTTATCTAAACGTGTAGAGGTGACCGTTTGGCGTGATGGTAGCCAATATGATATTGCCTTTGAAAATGGGGCGCCGGTCACTGAGTTGGTTGAGTCTGTGAGTTCTAATAAGCGCAAAAAAGGGACGAAAGTTCGTTTTTGGGTGGATGAATCCTTTTTTGACACTCCCAAATTTAGCGTAAAGCAGCTTAAGCATAACCTAAAGGCCAAAGCGGTATTAGCAGCTGGTCTGACTATTGAATTCTTCGATGAGATTAATAATGATAAAGTGGTCTGGCAGTTTGCTGATGGGGTCGTTGAATACCTAAACGAACAGCTTGATGGCCTAGAAACACTACCACCAGAGCCGTTTTATTTTTCTTATGAAGCAAAAGAAGGGGAGCGCTCAGGGGTAACCTTTGCTTTGTCATGGCTGCCCGAAGGTGGCACACCAATTCAAGAAAGTTATGTTAACTTGATTCCGACTGCCCAAGGCGGCACGCATGTTAATGGTCTGCGTACCGGTATTTTAGAAGCCTTACGTGAGTTTTGTGAAATTCATAACTTACTGCCGCGTAATGTTAAACTGACCGGCGAGGATGTGTGGGATGGGGTTAACTACATCTTATCGCTGAAGTTCTCAGAGCCACAGTTCTCAGGGCAGACAAAAGAGCGTTTATCTAGTCGAGAAGCAGCAGGTGCGGTGCAGGCTCAGGCCAAAGATGCTTTTAGCTTATGGTTAAACCAACATGCTGATTTAGGAGCGCAAATTGCTGAGCTCGCTATTTCTAAAGCAGGCAGACGTTTAAAATCGGCCAAAAAAGTGGCGCGCAAAAAAATCACACAAGGCCCAGCGCTACCTGGTAAATTAGCTGACTGCCGTGGTGGAGTGCGAGATGGTGCTGAGCTGTTTTTGGTTGAGGGTGACTCAGCTGGGGGGAGTGCTAAGCAAGCACGTGATCGACATTTTCAAGCGATTTTGCCATTAAGAGGTAAGATCTTAAATACTTGGGAGGTCTCACCTGATACAGTACTTTCAAGTCGTGAGATCCATGATATCGCCATTGCTATTGGTGTGGACCCGGCATCAGATGATTTATCAGAGCTGCGTTACGATAAGGTATGTATCTTGGCCGATGCTGATTCAGATGGACTACACATTGCCACACTTATTTGTGCGCTGTTTGTGAAGCACTTCCCAGCTTTGGTCGATGCAGGGCATTTGTTTGTGGCTATGCCGCCCTTATATAGAATTGATATCGGTAAAGAGGTGCATTATGCGCTGGATGAAAGTGAGCTTGAGCATATCTTAAGTAATGTACCTGGCAATAAAAAACCACAAATCACCCGGTTTAAAGGTCTGGGCGAAATGAGCGCCGAGCAGCTGCGTGAGACTACCATGAACCCAGATACGCGAAGATTGGTGCAATTAGATATGGATGACATGCAGCTAACCAATAGTGTGATGGATATGCTATTGGCCAAAAAACGAGCCGGTGATCGTAAAACGTGGTTAGAGAGCAAGGGGGATCTTGCCGAGATTATGGTCTAAGCATATCAGCACTTAGTAAACGAAACCAACCGCGATAATAAATAAATCTAGAAATGTAGGGATGCAGTTTAATGTCTAACACTGACACTTCAAAAAACACAGCAGTGGCTAAATTCAAGCGACTGACGCATAAAGACCTAGGGGATAAGGTACCTAGGCGTGGCGGAAGCGTTGCACCACCTATTGCCCGTGCTCTGTTTAAACTTATGGGTTGGCGGGCAGTCGGTGAGATTCCTAATGTACCAAAGGCGGTCTTTTTGGCTTTACCGCACACCTCAAATTTTGATGGACTATACGCCATACCTTTGGTGTTGGGGTTAGACTTAGACATTAATATCATGGGAAAAGACAGTTTATTTAAGTATCCAGTATTGGCGAGCTTCTTTAAATGGGCGGGTATTATTCCTATTGATCGCAGCAAAAAGGGTACGGTGCTACAGGCCAGTATCCATAAGTTAAAATCCAGTAAATCGATGTACTTAGGATTATCACCTGAAGGTACTCGAGACTATACCGATAGCTGGAAAACTGGGTTTTATTATATTGCCGATGGTGCTCAGGTTCCTATCGTGCCAGTCGCTATGGACTATAAGAGCAAAGAGGTTCGCTTCTTAACGCCGGTCTATACCACGGGTGATTATGAAAAAGATGTGCTCAAAATCGTAGAGCAATACAAAGGAGTAGTGCCCAAACACCCTGAGAAGATGTCAAAACCCCTGCAGGATATTAACAAATAGCAGTAAATTTTAATGATAAAAAACCGCTTATTATGAACTAAACCGTCCAAGATTTGGGGTTCAGTTCAATTAAAGCGGTTTTTTTATCACCGGTCGCCGTAAAACCACCCACTTCAGGGGGTGGATATAAGGCGACACACACTGTCGTGATCAGTACTTAAAGTATTGCAAGTTAAAATTAACCTCGCCATACTGACCCTATGAAAACACTCAAGCTACGCATCAAAGACAAACACGTAAACCAGCTAAACAAACTAGCTGGGAGTGTTAACTATGCGTGGAACTATGTTAATGCGTTAAGCTTTGAGCATTTAAGACGCACAGGTAAGTACTTTTGGGCCTATGATTTAAGCCAATACACCAAAGACAGTGGTGAGTATTTAGGCTTACACTCGCAAACTTTGCAAGCCATCAACGAAACTCATGCCAAATCTCGTAAGCAGTTTAAAAAAGCCAAACTTAATTGGCTAACCAATCGTCCTGATGCCAAACGAAAAGCTTAGGTTGGATACCTTTTAAAAAGTCTGCCATAAAGTATCTACATACCAGACAAACAGGTAAAAAAGCACTTAAATCAACCATACAGCTATCGCTCTGTAAAGGTCAAAAGCTTATCATAGACGTATTCGATAGCTATAATCTAAGCCTATATCAAATCAACACGCTTGAGATAGTGCAAGACAGTCGTAATCGTTGGTATGCCTGTATTACCGTCAAAGATTTTCCTAGACAAGCAAGTGGCAAAGGCAGCGTTGGTATTGACTTAGGCTTAAAGCAGTCTGCTACCACATCAAACGGTGACAAGCTGACTATTAAGCAAACGCAAAAATGGGCGAATAAATTAGCAGTCGCCCAGCGTGCTAAGAATAAGAAGCATGTCAAAGCAATACATGCCAAAATTAAAAATACAAGATTAGACTTAATTCATAAATTCACCACCAAGCTAGTGCAGAGTAATGCCTTAATTGTGGTCGGTGATGTTAAATCACGCTCATTTACAACTAAAAAGACCAAAATGGCTAAATCGACATACGATGCAGGATGGTTTGAACTTAAACGACAACTGGAATACAAATGCAAGCATGCAGGTTGTCAGCTTGAGATCGTAAATGAGAGTTACACTACCCAGACCTGCTCGTACTGCCGCCAAATAAGTGACAGTAGTCCAAAAGGTAGAGCAGGTCTTGGAATAAGAGGATGGAGGTGTGCTGAGTGTGGCACATGGCATGATAGAGATATCAATGCTGCTAAGAACATCCTTGCGGTCGGGCTTGACCGTCTAGCTGTAGGAATCCCCTCGGTTTAGCGAGGGGAGGAAGTCAAGGCTGTACAGCTAGCAACTGCTTATCTTCACTTATCACGCATAATCTAATAGGTTAAGCTTAATCCCCCATCGACTGGTAAGGTGACACCAGTAATCATACGGGCCTCTTCACTGGCTAAAAAAGTAATGGCCTCAGAGGCGTCCTCTAAGCTGACAAGGTCGCCTAAAGGACTGTGCTGTAAAAACAGCTGACGGCTGTCATGACTATTACGATCGTCAGCTGTTAGCCCTACATTTACCGCATTGACACGTATACCGTTCGTACTGTGCGTTAATGCCAGCTGCTTAGTGTTTTCAGCTAGCTGATGGTTTTGTTGCTGATAATCGTGAAGACTCCACTCACTGCTATTGTCCGACAGTAAGCCAACATTAACTACACTGCCTTTAGATTGGGCTAACGCTTGCACTAAGCTGCCCTCCAAAGGCAGCGAGGTATTTATATTAATTAAAACATCGATTTTTTGATACTTTTGTAAAACGTGAGTAACCAGCTCATCTGACGGTGTGGCCTGGTCTAGACGATAGGTAATGGCTAAGTGATTGCCTGAATTGATCCAAGTATGGTCTTCTGGCAAGTCTGCTGCTATATATTGTAATACCTTGCTGTTACTGCCTACTAAGATCACATTAGCGCCTTCTCTGGCCAGTTTCATAGCAGTGACTCGGCCCAGGCTTGAATCAGCTCCAGTCACGATAACGGCTTTATCATTAAAACGCTTCATAAGAGTTGGCCTTATTTTATTTAAAAGTTTTTCGTGTTTATGATTTTGACAAGATTTAGCCTTTATAGCAACCTTCAATAATAAGGCTGGCAAAGTGTAAAAATTACACTTATTCGGGGCATAGAAAAAGCAGCCTATAAAAGGCTGCTTTTTTGAGATTAGAGACAATGACAGCTAGTCGTTAGCTGTTATTTGTTATCCACATCCACATTAGGAATTGAAGGCTCATCACCTGAAACAGTAGTGATTGAAGGCTCTTTATCTGTCTGTTTAGCAGTATCAGCAATGGCTTTTTCAACTTTCGCTTTTTCAGCTTCAGTTTCTGCCTTGTCTTGTAGCTTACGTAAGAAGCGAGCAGCAGCCTCTTGACCACCAAGACCGAACGATAGGGCAAAGGCAACAGCCACAGCACCCAAAGTAAGACCAAAGGCAAGGTTAACAATAGAATCGGCAATCCCCATCGCTTTTAGACCCATCGCAAGCACAAGGCCCATGATAAGAACACGAACGATATTGGCTAAAAATTGTGATCCTTTATCAGAACGCTCAACCACACCAGCGATGATGTTGGCTAACCAGAAACCGATGAACAAAATAACAGCGCCTAAGATAATGTCAGCACCAAAAGCAATGAACATAGTGATGATGCCACTGATTTGCCCAAAGCCTAGTAAGTCTGCAGCTAAGATACCTGCAAATAACATAGCAAAGAAGATGATAGCATGGCCAACAAGGTCTGAAACTTGGGTTTTACCCATAGCACTGTCTAGACCAACCTTGGCAGGCAGGGCATTAACTGTGGTGTTTTCAAGCAAGCCTTTAACCACATTCGCGACCATTTTCATGATGTAGTAGGTGATGATTAAAATGGCTGCTGCAGTAAAGACATTCGGCAGCGCGCTCATAATTTTGTTCAGCATATTAGTCGCTGGACGCGAGATAACTTCGATGTTTAGGGCATCTAAAGCTATGATCGTGGTTGGAATAATGACCAATAAGAACGCCAATGAACCGGCGATATTAGGTAAGCTATTTTCACGATTATTACTAATACCGGCTTTCTCAGCAAAACCTTGTAGGTTTAAGCTGGTAACCATATTAGTTACGATACCACGGACAATTTTTGCCACGATATAACCCACAAAGAACACCACACCTGCCATAAATAGGTTCGGGATGTAACTTACTGCTTTATTTAGCATGTTGGTTAATGGGGCAAATAAGCCATCTAATTGTAGCTGGCCTAATACAATAACGAGTACAAACAGCAAGATAACCCAGTAAACCATATCAGCAATGGTGCTGCTCATAGGTTGAACGCCCGCTTGTGCACTTAGTCTTTCATCAAGAGTGGTCTTAGATAAAGCGGTGTTGATAGCGGTACGTGCCACTGTCGCCACGACCCAACCAATCACGCCAATAATCACAGCGCCTAGTAAGGTGGGAATAAATGACAGTACGTTGTCAATCATATTAGCAAATGGGGCTGAAATGGCATTTAGGCTCAACATACTTAATGCGCCTGAGATTGCCATTAAAAAGATAAACCAAAAAACGACCTTAGAAATTATGTTTTCAAGGTCGTAAGCTTTACCTGTTGAGGTGTTCATACGTTGGTTTAAATTAACACGGGCCAGTAAGTTGCGTACAACACCAGCCAGTGCCATAGCAATTAACCAACCAATAACGAATACCAAAATGGCTGCGATAATCGAGCCGATTGGTCCGCCTAGATTGCTATTAAACCAAACAAACATGTTGTCCATGCTGTTTCTCCTGTAATGTAATTCAATAAGTGGATCTAAAGATGACCCTAATATACTTTTGTATTTTTAAGTTTGTCTATCTAAAAAGGTCAGTTTAATAGTATTTTTATCTGCTACTTATAAGAAAATCAATAAGATAACTTATTTTATTTTTGACAATCTTAAGGCTGCAAAAATTAGGTTAACTACTTTAGTTAAATTTATTTCTAAAAAAAACTAACCTATATCTTAGATAAGAAGCTGTCAGTAGTTACGTTCACTATAAAAAAGTGACAGCTTACGATGTCACTTTATCGGAATAACCAGTAATAATAAATAGCTATTTTTAATATTAGTTTAGATATATGTGAGAAGGTGTGACATATTTAGCATTTATTAACATTTACTATACAATACTTTAGCATGTTAACTTAGTTATATGGTGATTAATTGCCATTTTTGATATTATTACGCCTATTATTATGCGAAGCACTTTATTATGCGAAGCACTAAATGTCGAATGACTCATAACTTTGTGAGTCAATGAAAATTAGAGGGGCTTATTGGTTTAAACCCTTAAAGACACCTTGGCCTGTGTAGATGCTGACAGCGTATAAATAATAACCAGATTTAGCAGACAATAATTTTAATTAACAATAGAGTTTATTTATGAAAAAAGTAATGGTTCCTAAGTTTTTAGCAGTAGCTTTAGTGAGCACCTTAGCTTTTGGCTGTGCTAATAATGGCAACAAAGCTGACCAAAGCAGCTCAAGCACTACCGTAACTGAAAAAAGCTCTGAGCTTGAAAAAGTAGGCTACAGCATTGGCTATGCCACAGCAGAGAGTTATAAAGAGTCGTTGAATGACTTAAATCTCGATACCTTCGAAATGGGCTTTCGTGATGCTTATGGCGATAAAAAAGCAGCTTTGACCAAAGAGCAAATGCAGGAGGTCATGGCTAAGTACGAAGAAAAGAAACAAACTGAAATGATGGAAAAGATGAAAAAAGACGCCGTCACTAATAAAGCCGCTGGTGACAAATTCTTAGCCGAAAATGCTAAAAAAGAAGGCGTTCAAACCACCAAATCAGGATTACAGTATAAAGTTATCAAGCCAGGTACTGGAAAATCAGTAACTGCCAGCGATATGGTTAAAATTAACTATGAAGGCAAATTGCTAGATGGTACAGTATTTGACAGCTCGTATGACCGCGGTGAGCCGGTAGTATTCCCTGTTGAAGGCATGATTCCTGGCTTCACAGAAGGTCTAGAGCTGATGAAAGAAGGCGGTGAGTATGAATTGTATATCCCAGCTGATCTGGCTTATGGCGAAACCGGTAACTCAGGCATCGATCCTAACAGCACTTTAATCTTTAAAGTGCAGATGATTGAGGTAAATCCAAAAATGCCTGAGCAGCCTGCACAATAATTAATAATTGGCAGATTTGACAATTTCAAAAATCATCAAAAAAATACCTGCTAATTAGCAGGTATTTTTTATGGTCTACAGTCGTAGCAAAATAGTGCTACAGTCTTTTTTGGAATACTTTTGAATTACGACCATTGTGATAGGCGGTGCGGCGTGGCTCAGGCAATTGATCTGCGCTCACTTCGATAAAACCTTGCTCCACAAACCAGTGTGCGGTACGGGTGGTCAACGCAAATAGGTTGTGCAGACCATGACTGCGAGCTTGCTGCTCTAAAAAGGCGAGCAAATCTGCACCACGACTGCCATTACGATAATCTGGGTGAATGGCAATGGACGCCACTTCTGCTGACTCGTCATCTAAGGGATGCAAGGCTGCGCAGCCCAAGATCATACCATCGCGCTCGATCACACTATACAGCTCAATCTCCTGCTCTAAGCGCTCACGTGAACGCTGGACTAAAATGCCTTGTTCCTCAAGAGGGGAGAGCAGCTCAATTAAGCCTACCACATCATCAATGGTGGCACGGCGAATCTCTTCATAAGGGTCATGGCTAATGAGTGTGCCTGAGCCATCACGAGTAAACAGCTCCTCTAGCAGTGCCCCATCTTCAGCATACGAGATGATGTGTGTACGGTGGATACCGGCACGACAAGCTTGAGCGGCGCAGTATAAGAAGTAATAAATCTCACGGTCCAAGTCACGATCACGTAAGAAGCGGTCCACTTCATTAGGGATCATAGCGTGTAGCAAACGACCCTCTTCATTAATTCCCGTCTCATTACCTAAGAAAATCAGCTTATCGGCATTGAGTGCAACGGCCGCTTTAAGCGCCACATCTTCTCCAAGTAAGTTAAATACTTCGCCGGTGGCCGAGTAGCCCATTGAGCCTAGGATGACGATATGATTGTGAATAAGATTGTTTTTGATGGCTTCAACATCAATGGAGCGCACTTCGCCGGTCATTTGATAATCAACGCCATCACGGACACCATAAGGTCTGGCAGTAACGAAGTTGCCTGAGACAGCATCGATGCGTGAGCCATACATGGGGGAGTTGGCAAGGCCCATCGAAAGCTGAGCTTCGATCTGTAAGCGAATCGCACCCACAGCTTCTAAAATGGCGGGCATGGCTTCGCGCGGCGTGACTCGAATGTCTTTATGTAGTGGAGAGTCTATACCCAATTTATCTAAGTTCTTCTCAATCTGGGGCCGTGCACCATGCACTAAGACTAAGTTAATACCTAGACTGTGCAGTAACGCAAAGTCATGAATAAGATTGCTAAAATTAGGATGGTTTACAGCTTCGCCGCCAAACATAATGACGAACGTTTTGCCTCTATGGGTATTGATATAAGGAGCTGAGTTTCGAAACCAATGAACATAGTCTGGCGTTATTTTTGGCATAGCAGTATCAATCATATGAAAATATCACAATAGGCTTAAGGCATAAGGGAATGAAATAAACGCTTTTACGATAGCAAAAAATGCCAACTTGGGCTATCTTTATTTTAGGTGTAAGACTGAGGCAACTGACTTAATACAGATAATTACGTGAATTTGTCGCATACTATCGATTTATGTCCTTATACTGTAAGTTTGCAGTATTTTTAAATCATAAAGATAATAACAACAGCAAAGACACTGCGGCGCTTACTACCTAATGGCTGACTTTATTTAACCCTTGTTTATCACCCCACTTCAAAAGGATACGTATTTTATGAAATTTTATGCATCAACTTCCTCTAAATTGGTCACAAAGCTTGCCGGCAGTATGGCCATTGGCTCAATGCTATTGGCAGGTAGCGTAAGCGCTCAAGCTATGTTACCCACACCAGAGCCTGAAATGAGCAGCCCAAGCAATCAAGCCAATGCCGCCGCCATGCAAGCTACCCAGGCCAATCAAGTTGTGTCTAAGACTGTGGCCGCCTTAGTTAGTGTGGATGCTCAAGGTCAGCCTACTTTGAAGCCTATTGATGCCAATACTCGCCTACAAAAAGGCAATGTGATTGAGTACCACAGCTATTTTACCAACACCGGTAAAGACCGTATGCGTAAAATGGATGTGACCATGACTATTCCAGAAGAGGTGAAGCTCGTCGGTCAAGTATCACCCGATACAGCCTCTGCCAGTATCGATGGCACCAACTTTAGTCATATGCCACTGCGTGGTAGTATTAATGGCCAAATGCAAGATGTGCCACTTGAGTACTATAAGAACTTACGCTGGACCATAGAAGGCTTGGGTATTAATGAAACTGCGGTGGTTAAATATCGCGCCATCGTAAAATAAACACAGTTTATTGTATAAAAAAAGCCCACTATCAATATGATAGTGGGTTTTTCAATTTGGGCTTATTCAATGGCAAAGATTGCGTGTCAATTATTGAGCCGATATTGCACGTGAGCCTTAGCAATCGCTGCGCGGATGGCTGGCAAGTTTTGCTCGGTGGCAGCAGCGCCAGCAGCAATGGCTTTTTCGCGATCTAAGGTGGTAATGGCACTGATAGTCGCTACATCAGGGCGAATGACCACATCAGCACGGCCTATTTCTGCCTCATTAATCGCCGCATAGTGTTGACGGTAAGCTTGAGTGGCTGAGTCTTTAGCACTGCTATTAAGATAGCTATTATAGCCTTGTTCAATTAATGACCACAGACTGCGGTTGGCATCTTTGATACCCGATGGAGAGGTGTTTTTATTTTTATTTATTTGTAGATCCACCGCAATTACAATATCTGCACCCAGTGCTTTGGCGCTATCCACGGGTACGATACTGACCACCCCGCCGTCGATATATTTTTTACCCACGATGCCTGACGTCTTAGGATCAGGAATACGGGGAGCAATAAATACATTAGGGACACTACTTGAGGCCTGTACAGCAAGTCCAGCTTCACCTTGGGTAAATGCGGTCTTAGCTAAGCTGTGCTTTTCAGCCGCCACTGCGCCAAAGCGAATGGGAAAGGCTTCAATGGGCTGATTATTGACCTGTAGATTGACAAAATCACGCAGCTTGTTGCCCTCGATGATACCTTGATAAGCTAAGGTAAAGTCGGTCAGCTCGCTGTCTGCAGTAGTGCGGGCAATGCGCTCAAGTTCGGCAGCAGATTTACCACTGGCATAAAGACTGCCCACAAAGCTACCGACGCTGGTGCCTACCACCAAGTTTGGGTGAATGTTATTGGCCTCCAAAGCTTTAATCACACCTACATGAGCAAATCCCTTAGCGCCGCCGCCACCTAATACCAAAGCGATGGTTGGGGCAGAGGCAGTAGACGTCGCTACATGTTGGCCAGATTTGCCAGAAGCGACAGATGAGGTATGACAAGCGCTCAACAGCAGCGTAGAGGCCATGACCGCTACACAGGTTAAGCCGGTCTTTTGGCCATTAAAAGGCAAGCCAGCTCTAGTCCTCATTGTATAAGTCTTCAGCCACGGGGGTTAATTCAAGCAGTTTGATAAAGCGTCCTTCCACATCAATGATGGAGATGTGCCAGCCTTGAGTAGTCACGCTTTCACCTTCTAAGTCGCCCACATAGCCCAGCTCCTGCATGACTAGCCCGCCCATGGTATCAACGTCGGTGTCATCAAAATTAGCATTTAGCTCTTCATTGCAGTCTTCAATGAGGGTTGAGGCCTGAACAATCCAAGTATTGGGTTTTTCGGGGTGAGGAATGATGTTATTGATGTCACTGTCTTCTTCAAAGTCATCGTGCTCATCAACAATGTCACCGACGATTTCTTCGAGCAAGTCCTCCATCGTGACCACGCCCACCATGTTACCAAACTCATCGACCACAACAGCCATGTGCACTTGAGTACGCTGTAGTGAGCGCAACAGCGTGTCAGAGCGTGCGGTTTCGCTGATATATAAAGGTTGACGGATCAATGACTTTAGGCGAAAAGAAGTATCTGCATCTTCATCTTGACGAATCATGTTGACCAGCAAAGGAATTAGGTCTTTGGCCAATAAGATACCAATGACGGCATCATCATCTTGACTGTCAAACACCGGATAGCGTGAATGACTGGTCTCCATGATCATGTCCATAATATCGCCTAGGGTATCATGTTCACGAACTCCCTCGACTTGAGGACGCGGGGTCATAATCTCACGAACTTGCGTGGCGGGTAGGTCAAGCACCCCTTCCAGCATATCTACGGTATCGGCTTCTAAAAACTGGCGTGAGTTTTGGACCAATTTTATCAGCTCGTCCCGGGTTTCGGGGGCAGTATGAAGCCAGCGCTTTAAGCCGCGCATGGACCAGCTGGTTGTGCCAGAATTGTCATCAGACATGGGGGGAGTATCACCTCGTATGGTTATTTAGTTGCTCTCACTTTATCCCAAGGTGCATTTATATTCAACGCCCAAGGCTACTATTTTCTCGTCTATTTTGTATTATCCCTGTGAGCTTATTTGCTAAGTTACGGACACTAAAATAAACTTACGGCAAACCTAGCCTTTGGACGCCTCCCACTTATGACCAAAATCAACCCCTCTCATACTGCTAATCTGACCAAACAGCTTGTGGTTAAGCCCCCGCAGGCACGTATTTCACCGCTCATAAAAGCAGGCGTAACTCTGGCGGTGCTACTGGCTGCATTATGGGCAGGCTTGGTGCTGTGGATACATTTGGTGCCCCTAGGGGGTCTGCGAGTAATTATACTGCTGGTGCTTGGTGTGGGCGTTGGGTTAACTTTAAAGTCGTATTGGCAGCAAGCGCTGCACTGGCAAAAACAGCTGGCTCTACTGTGGACGCTGTGGCTGATGCTTTTGATGTGGTTTGTTTGGTTGCCACCTAAGCAGGATAGACACTGGATGCCAGAGGTGAGTCAAGTGCTACAGTTTACCCAAGATCCCCAAAACCCCAATCTGATTACCTTGCATAATGTGCGTAACTTTGATTGGGTACGAAGCACAGGCACTCAGCCTCTACCGCAGCCTGAGGCGCCTTATTATTATAAAGTGGCCAGCGATGACACAAAGGAAGTAGTCGCCACCGAGCGCTGGAGCGAGCGTACGGTAGATTTAGACAAGCTGAGCGGGGTAGATATTGTCAACTCGTACTGGATGGGTGAGCAAATAGCGCACACTTTGCTAAGTTTTCGCTTTGAAGATGAGCGGCCACTGAGCTTCTCTATTGAAATACGTAAAGAAGAAAGTGAGTCATTCTCAGCGTTTGGCGGATTTGTAAAACAATTTGAAATGGCCGTAGTGGCCGCAGAAGAGCGCGATATTATTTATACCCGTACCAATGTACGCGGTGAGCAAGTATATCTGTTGCCTATTGAGGGGATGAGCAAAGCGCAGATGCAAGCGCTGTTTAAGGCCTATTTGCAGCAGGTCAAGCAGCTACAGCAGCAGCCCATCTGGTATAACACTCTCATTCGTAACTGTACCACGGTCATATTTGATATGGCACGTGCCATTGATGGTAGGGACTTTCCTTGGGATTATCGCATCTTGATGTCCGGCTATGTGCCAAATTACCTTTATGACCAACACCTATTGCCTAGGCAGACAGAGAATTGGCGTATTGAGCAATGGTATAAAGCGGCGCATATCAATCCCAAGGTGGCACACTTTAGCGTTGAGAACAATCAAAGCGCAGACAGCTACTCAAAGCAAATCCGTCAACAGATACCGCAGCCAGCTTTAGTGGCCAAGGCAGACTAAATATTACGCATAAGTACCTGAGGTAATATCTCATCTTTTAATACCCACCAAGTGATGGGGTCGGTAAGTTTTTCAAAAAACGGCTCAAAAGGCGGGGAGATGAAAATAAATATCAATAAAATAGTATATAGCCCCAGATAATAATAGCGCTGAGAGTCTTGATAAAACTTCATGGCTGTACCCGATGAGCGCTTCAGACGACGGTTTAATAAGTCAACGCTATACGCTTCATCTAAGCCCAAATGTACCAGTGAGCCTAACAATAAAAAGGATCCATAAAACCAGCTAATAATGGCGGGTATATCAAAGATATAAAAGTTCAGACACGTCAGCCCCAGTGCCAATACCAGCATATAAGGAACCGAGTGGATAATACCGCGATGCACCGTCAAACGGGTGAAAATAGCAAAAACCCCATAGCGCACAAAGCCATAGCCTGCCAGCCATAACAGTATCATTGAAACCAGCGACAGCTCACTGCGCCAGTGAATCACCAACGCAAAGGCAGTCGCCAGTGACACAAAGTCAAAGCCCATTTTAATTGGCGTGGAGTTGTCAGAGTCGATATCAGGCAGCAGGCCGCCCACCGTGCCTGCCAACACACACATTAAGAACTGCTGAGCATCTACCAAGCCTGCTTTATAAGTAATCAAGCCCAAAACCCCACTGACTGCAAAGCCGCCAGTAAGGTGGGTTTTAAAATTTGCCACAGAATATTAGCCTATCAATCAAAAGAGGGTGATAAAAAATAGGTAGCTGTTGATTACGCAACCGCTACCTATGCAAACAGAGGGTTAAACCATTAATCTCTAAGAGCTTTGCTCAGTGAAATTAAAAGGTTTTTTGCTGCAATATTTGCTCCATACGCTTGGCCAGACGAATATCATGGCTTGAAATACCGTTTAAGTCATGGGTAGTCAAACGCACGTGGACCTCATTATAAATATTGGTCCATTCAGGATGATGCTCGAGCTCTTGGGCGCGAAAAGCGGCTTGAACCATAAAGCTCATCGCCTCGACAAAATCATGGAAAATAAAGGTCTTGACGATAGCATTACCTTCTTTAACCCAGCCTTCTAAATCTTGCAATTGCAGCTCTACTTGAGAGTCGGTGAGATGGCTCATAAAGCCCTCCTAAATAAGTCAAAGATACCCCTATAATAATACACCAGAGCACTGCAAAACAGCCTCTAGTATATTATATTTGCTTTATGGGAATTGTAATGCCTAAGTGTGTATTATTGCTTATATTTTTTTATAAACCACCTTGGTTTTTATGGCTATTTTACCAGGTCTTGGTACGCCTCATGTTTGTTAATATAGGAGGCTACGAATGAGCACTGTGGCACTACTTTTTTGTTCTCAGTACGGGCATAGTCTAGGGCATGCTTCACCAGCGCCGACCCCACGCCTTTACCACCAAGCTCTGATGGCACGATAGTGTGGTCATATACAATGGCATCGCCTTGATCTTGATAGCTGATAAATCCTGTATGACCATCAATTGTGGTTTCAAAACGGTTTTCAGCGGTGTTATGAGTGATATCGATAGCTTGTGTCATAAACGACTCCCTAATAAATGGTTAAGGTAGAACAGTTAAGCCCTTAAATAAGTAATAGACCGATTTATAAGTTTTATTACTCACAGATTACTAAAGTGTTGGGGGGTATTTAGAGCGCAAACTCTAAGTAAGATGTCCAAATGATAAGGGCTGACTCTTAATGATTACTTTAGCATAAAGCGCTACAATTCATGCAGTGTATTGTTATAGCTTTTGGGTGATAACGTAAATAGGCCCCCGTTTGTGGCAATAGGCTGATAATAGCTATGAAAAAGCCATACAATAGCAGGAAAACCACAACATAAGATGATAACTGTAGGCCAATATGCGATAATGCTGCTTAACCGTATATTCGATTTCTAATTGCTTTTTTATTTGATTTTTAATCAGACCTAACCCTGATAATGGAGTCTTAATGGCACAATATATTTATACCATGAACAAGGTATCAAAACTTGTTCCGCCAAAACGTGAAATTCTAAAAGACATTAGCTTGTCTTTCTTTCCTGGCGCAAAAATTGGCGTTTTAGGCATTAACGGTGCGGGTAAATCAACACTGCTACGCATTATGGCTGGCGTGGACACCGATTATAGTGGTGAAGCTCGTGCGCAGCCCGGTACAAAGATTGGTTACCTGCCTCAAGAGCCACAGCTAGATGACAGCAAAGATGTACGCGGTAACGTTGAAGATGGTATGCGTGAGGCGTTAGATGCGCTGACCCGTCTGGATGAGATTTATGCAGAATATGCCGCCCCCGATGCCGACTTCGATAAGCTGGCTGAAGAGCAAGGTAAGATGGAAGACATCATTCAGGCTTGGGATGCGCATAACTTAAATACCCAGCTTGAAAAAGCCGCCGACGCACTACGTCTGCCACCTTGGGATGCCGATGTAAGCAAACTATCGGGTGGTGAAAAGCGCCGTGTGGCACTGTGTCGTCTGTTGCTATCTCGCCCTGACATGTTACTGCTTGATGAACCGACTAACCACTTGGACGCAGAGTCTGTGGCGTGGCTAGAGCAGTTCTTGAAGAACTTTAGTGGTACCATCGTTGCCATTACCCACGATAGATACTTCCTGGATAACGTGGCCGAGTGGATTTTAGAGCTTGACCGCGGTTATGGCTATCCCTATGAAGGTAACTACACTGAGTGGCTAGAGCAGAAGAACAAGCGTCTAGAAGAACAGCAGAAGCAAGAAGAGTCTTTTGCTAAAGCACTGAAAAAAGAGCTTGAGTGGGTGCGTAAAAACCAAAAAGGTCAACAGGCCAAATCTAAGTCTCGTATCCAGCGCTTTGAAGAGCTAAACTCAAAAGAATTCCAGCAGCGTAACGAGACCTCAGAGATTTATATTCCACCAGGTCCTCGTTTAGGTAACAAAGTAATTGAGGTGAATAACATCTCAAAATCTTTCGGTGATCGTCTATTGTACGAAAACCTAAGCTTTAACGTACCACCAGCGGCCATCGTCGGTATCATTGGCCCTAACGGTGCTGGTAAGACCACTTTGTTTAACATGATGACCGGTCTTGATAAGCCAGACACGGGTTCAGTTGATTTAGGTGAAAGTGTGAGCGTGGCCTATGTGGGTCAGGTTCGTGATAACCTTGATGATAACAAAACGGTGTGGGAAGAAGTATCAGACGGCTTAGACATCATTAAAGTAGGCGACTATGAAACCCCAAGCCGTGCGTACATTGGCCGCTTTAACTTCAAAGGTCAAGATCAGCAAAAGCTGGTAGGTAACCTGTCTGGTGGTGAGCGTAACCGTCTGCAATTAGCAAAAACGCTAAAGCAGGGCGCCAACGTTATCTTACTGGATGAGCCATCGAACGACTTGGACGTAGAAACCTTACGTGCCCTAGAAGACGCGATTCAAGTATTCCCAGGTACCGTATTGGTCGTATCGCATGACCGCTGGTTCCTTGACCGTATCGCAACCCATATCTTGGCGTTTGAGCCAGAAGGTCCCGTATGGTATGACGGTAACTATTCAGAGTACGAAGCGTATCGCAAGAAGACTTTAGGTGATGATGCTGGTCCTAAGCGTATGAAGTACAAGAAGATTAGCGGCTAACGTTAAACGTCGGCATCTATAAAACAATAATAGGGCATAACTGAAATTTCAGTTATGCCCTATTTTTTTATCTGGGTTGTTTTTATCTGGGCTATAGATAGCAAATAGCGATTTTAGAGGATAAATATGGTACCTACTTATACATACAGCTTTTAATATTTTAGGCAGGTTATTAATAAATAACATTATTTTTATTTACAATATTAATGGTCATTTTTTAGAGTTTGGGTGGCAGACTTATTGAAATAAAGTTCGTACAAAAATAATGAAAGTATGTAATATTTATTGTACTATAGTAATTCTACATATCTGTTTAGTTAATATACGTAATAAAATAGTTAGCAAGTGAGCTATTCAATGCTACAAAATTGAAATGAATTATGCTTAATGGAAGAAGTAGAAGTAATATTACGTTAACTTAACCCTTAATTTTTCCTTTAAAATTACCACAATCTTCTGGAATGTGGTCGTCCCAATTTATATCAAAATAATACCCCTCGTACTGTGCAAAGCACAATGACATCAACCTGACTCTAATCACGGCGGAATCACTATCAAGATATCTTTATCTGGTGATCTCTATTTATCCTTTTTTTAAACCATAAACCAGGATATTTAAGGCACTGAGATTGCGATCAAGTTTATTCAAATTATCAATCAATTTTATTTGATTGATAAAGATAATTATTCACAAGCAAGCTATTAGATATTAAACAAGACGAAGCCCGTGACCATAACACTAAACCTGCGACTTTTAACAAAAGATGGTAAACATTCAACAGGTTAATTTGGAGCTCTATGGTGCTTATATAAGCGATGTCACTCTTATTGATTAAATAAAGTGTATAAATTATATG
Source organism: Psychrobacter raelei (assembly GCF_022631235.3). NCBI lineage: Bacteria > Pseudomonadati > Pseudomonadota > Gammaproteobacteria > Moraxellales > Moraxellaceae > Psychrobacter > Psychrobacter raelei. The sequence continues at coordinate 2,923,907 of NZ_CP093310.2, read as the reverse complement.
TTTTTTCTAATCAATAAAAGACTAAAGTATCCTTCCACAGCCCGCCTTATCTTATATAGCATATTTCATCCCATACCCTCCAAGGAAAAGCCATATGAACCACATTTATAAAGTTATCTTCAACAAAGCCACAGGTACATTTACCGCCGTAGCAGAGTATGCCAAGGGACAAGGGAAAAAGAGTCATGGCTCAGTAAGCAAACCGTCTTTTATCGCAGCGGGGATATTTAAGTTTTCATCGTTAGCAATGGCCCTCTTAGTGGTTAACAGTCCTGTTATGGCGGCTGAAATAAATGGAAGCACAGTAGGCTGTAGAGGTGATACAAATGCAGTTTGTGGGAACCCTAATACTGGTACACCCGGTGGCGAATATTCTGCTTATAGATCAGGTGTGGTAGTAGCAGGTAATGATCAGACACGAGGCAATGGCGGGCTGCCCACCGCAACAGGAGTTAATAATAGAAATACAGATATAGGTGGTAATCAGGCCATCGCTATTGGCAACAGAACAATTGTTCAAGGTGGACAAGCAGGTATTGCTATAGGTTATGGCAACTATGTAGATACTGGTCTTGTCGGTGGTACAGTCTTAGGTACTGGCTCTAGAGTCACAGGGACACGTTCTACAGCGATTGGTTACTCAACAGAGGTAACGGCAGCAGATGCTGTGGCAATAGGAACTGATGCAGAGGCTAGACGCGAAGGGTCGGTAGCACTAGGACAAGGCGCCACTACTGCCAATGCAGCGACAAGTGCTAGTTCAGCGACAGTAAATGCCCAAACTTACGATGGGTTTGCAGGTAGCAGCGGTGTTGCTGCTGGCGATCAGGTCTCTGTAGGTTCTGTAGGAAATGAACGTCAAATCAAAAACGTCGCACCTGGTACAGTAACAGCAAATAGCACCGATGCGATTAACGGCAGTCAACTGTATTCAGTAGCGGATAATCTTGGTAATTTGGCAGGAGATACAGTTAGTGCCTTAGGCGGTAACGCCACACTAAATCCTAACGGTACGTTTACCGCACCGACTTATAACGTAACAAATGCAGCAACGGGTAGTAATTATAATGCTACACCAGCCAATAATGTTGGTACAGCACTAACCAATTTAAATAATTATGTGAACGAAGGGTTTGATGTTCAAGATAATGCGGGTACGGTGCAGGGCACAGTTACTCCAACTGAAGCGATACGGTTTAACAATGGAGATGCCACTACTGCTAATGTATCAACAGAAACAAATGGCGTCACCAATGTGCAGTATGACGTAGCCGTGGATGGCACTACCATTGATGTTGTAGGTGGCGCCTTGACAGTTATAGGCGGCGGTGACCCTGTTCATTTCTATAGCGTGAATAATGATGATGAGACAGCAGCTAACTATAATAATGATGGTGCGACCGGCACCAATGCGATAGCCTCAGGCGTCGGTGCGTCAGCGGATGGCAATAACAGTATTGCTATGGGTACAGCGGCAGGTGCGACGGGTGAAGGTGCTTTGGCAGCAGGTCGAGATGCATCGGCAGACGGAGAGTTTAGTGTTGCTATTGGCAGAAATGCGACAGCAACCAATGGCGGATCATTAGCCTTTGGTGAAGGTACTAACTCTACAGGTGCTAACAGTATTGCCATTGGTGAGGCGGCTCAGTCTATTAATGACAACACTATTGCTATTGGCGCAGACACCATTGCTAATACTACTTATTCTACATCAATAGGCCGAGCAGCCTCTTCTACTGGCTCAGGTGCTACGGCTATAGGTGGGGGTAATTATAATGAAAGTGCAGGTACAAGAAGCTCTGCTATTGCAGAGGGTTCTGGTGCAGTAGCTATTGGTGGAGGCTACAATAATACTAACATTGGTGCGAGAGCAGAAGCTTCACGTTCAGTAGCTATTGGCAACAGATCATCTGCTACTTTAGCTGACTCAGTGGCTTTAGGTTCGCAGTCTGTGACTACAGTTAATAGGGGTGTGGAAGGTGTCAATCCTTTAAGCGTAACCCAAAATGTTGATTTAGCAAGCTCTACTTGGACATCCACAGCAGCAGCAGTATCAGTAGGTGACGTAAATAATAATGAAAGTATTACTCGACAAATCACGAGTGTAGCAGCAGGCACCAATGCTACAGATGCAGTAAACGTGGCACAGTTACAAGCCAATGTGTCAGAAGTGACAGCAGGCGACAATGTTGCCGTTACTCGTGACGATACGTCAGGTCATCCTGTTTATACTATTAATGCTGAAGATACGACAGTTACTTCAAACAATGGCTCATTAATAGTAACCCCTAATTTGACAGACAGTACTGCTGAAAATGCGGGCATTGATAACTATGACATTAGCTTAAGTCAGGCGACGCAAGAGGCCATCGAAGCGGGACAACGCAATAACACCGTGACTGCAGGTAACAATGTTAGCATCACTGAAAGTGCTAATGCTGAGGAGGGTACTGAGTACACGGTGAATGCACAAAGCGCCACCGTATCATCAAATCGTTTAGAGGTTACGCCTACAGAAGGCGCTAATGCTGATGTTACTGATTACCAAGTAGAATTATCAACCACTGATCAAACCACATTAGATAATGCGAGCACGGGTCTTAATATCAATGCAGACAACGGTGCCACTGACAACATTCAGTTATCAGAAACAGTTACCTATACCGCTGATGACAGCAACATCGTTACCACGGTTCGTGACAATGAAGTTGGCTTTGGTTTGGCTGATACTTTAACGATTGGAGACACTGAGCAGAACCAAATTACAGTAGATGGTACGACGGGTACGGTAGGTGGCTTAAATAACACCACTTTTGATCCAAATAACTTTACATCAGGACAGGCAGCCACAGAAGATCAGCTTAGCGTAGTTGCTTCAGGTGTCACCGACCTAACCAACTCACCGCTTACCTTTACCGGTAATATCAACAACGATACAAATGGTGATGGTACTCAGCAAACATTAGGATCAACACTTAACATCGTTGGTGGTGATGGTGTTGGTGTTGGTGACTATTCAACGACTAACGTGAGAACAGTAGTTACCGATGGTCAAGTAGAAATACAACTATCGGATACGCCTGAGTTTACATCAGTGACTACAGGCAACACGGTCATGAACACAGATGGCGTGCGTATTACCAATGGACCAAGCTTAACAGCGACCGGTCTTGATAGCGCAAACCAAACCATCACTAATGTGGCGGCTGGTAACAATGCTACAGATGCTGTAAATGTCAGTCAGTTAGAAGCAGTGCAGAATGTTGAAAATTACTTTCATGTTAATGACGGTACTAATGCAGGCACAGGCAATGCAAATACAAACTCAGGCAAAGTAAATGAAGCGGGCGGGGCAACGGGTAATCAATCTATAAGCGCAGGGCAATATGCGACAGCAGCAGGTGCTCAGAGTATGGCACTTGGCTTAGCTGCAGAGTCTGCAGGCAACAGTAGTGTGGCTGTTGGTTTTTTATCAGATGCAAATGGTCAACAAAGTGTCGCTACTGGTTATCAAAGTGAAGCAAATGGGACTCTAGTTACTTCAGTAGGCGCACAAAGTGGCCTAGATTCGACCGGTAATATACAAACAAATATCGGTGCGTTAGCAGGTGCTTACGCCAGTGGCCATTCTAATACCTCTGTTGGGATGCAAGCCGGCTCAGGCACGGCAAATAACAATAATACAGGTCATAATAATGTATCAGTTGGTTATCAAACCGGTTCTACTGTTACGGGAAGCTGGAATACAGCGTTAGGTTCGCAAGCAGGACGCAGAGTAACAGGTGCACAAAATACAGCGGTGGGCCGTTGGTCTGGGCAGAATGTAGTCGGTGCAGACAACTCAACCTTAGGTGTGCGTTCCGGTCAAAATATTGATGGTTCTGATAATCTAGCTCTTGGTGCAGGAGCAGGTAACAATATAACAGGCAGTGCAAATATTGCAATTGGTCTTAATGCAGGACGTAGTATTGGTAATGACAATACCACTGTTAATGACACGATTGCCATTGGTGACTCAGCCACAGCAACTGCTAGTAATGCCGTGACTATTGGTGCTGACTCTCAGGCAAGCGTTGAGAGTAGTGTGGCTTTAGGTGCTAACTCTTCTGCAGATGTAGATAGTGGCATTCAAGGTGTGAATCCTTTAGGTGTCACTCTACCAGACTTAACAAGTAGCACATGGACATCGACTGCAGCGGCTGTCTCTGTTGGTAACACTCAGGACAATATTACCCGTCAAATTACCAATGTCGCAGCAGGCACTAATGCTACAGATGCGGTCAACGTAGCTCAACTTGCTGCTAATGTAAGTGAAGTGACAGCAGGTAACAATGTTGCCGTCACTCGTGATGATACGTCAGGTCATCCTGTTTATACCGTTAATGCCGAAGATACAACGGTTACCTCAAGTAATGGCTCATTAACGGTAACCCCTAATTTGACAGACAGTACTGCTGAAAATGTGGGCATTGATAACTATGACATTAGCTTAAGCGATGACACTCAAGCGGCGATTGCTCGTCAAACTTCAGTAACTGGTACAGGCCCGATTACAGTGGCTGCATCTGATACACCAAATGCCTCTGGCGGTGCAGAATATCAAGTTACTATCAATACGGACGATACGCTTAATACGACTAACAACCAACTGGGCGTCAACACAGGTAATGTCACTACTGCCACACCAACATCAGGTACGGTAACCGCAGCAGATGGCGCCACCATTGCTACTACAGGTAATGTTGCTGATGCCATTAACTCTGCGTACTTTACGGCTAATGGCACCAATACAAACACCCAAGTGGATGCAAGCGATGGCAGCGCTCAAATATCAGCGGGTGACACCTTATCACTTGAAGCTGGTCAAAACTTAGCCTTAGCGATGACTGACGCAGGTGCTATCCAATTATCTACGACACCTAATGTCGCATTTAACAGTGTTACCACAGGTAATACGGTCATGAACACAGATGGCGTGCGTATTACCAATGGACCAAGCTTAACAGCGACCGGTCTTGATAACGCAAACCAAACCATCACTAATGTTGCGGCGGGTAGTAATGCTACAGATGCTGTGAATGTTAGTCAGTTAGAGCAATTAGCGCAAAATTCTGATAGACAAACTTACTTCCATGTTAATGCAGATGGTAATAATACAGGTGGAGATGCAGCAACCAATTTAGGTAGTGTCGGCACAGCTGCAGGCGCTACGGGTAACCGTTCGCTTACGGCTGGCGCTCAGGCTCAAGCTTCAGGTGTTCGTACAGTAGCTGTGGGCAACTGGTCATCCGCTATTGGTAATGACAGCACGGCACTTGGTAATAATGCTTCGGCTAATGGACAACGCACTACCGCTATTGGCAGTAGTGCACAAGCTAATGGTGAAACAGTATTAGCCATAGGACGTCAAGCTGGTAACGGCGCAGCTGAGGGACGTTATAACACCTTTGTTGGTGCACAAAATACTGGCGCACGCTCAACGGGAGAAGTAAACACCTTTATTGGTACCAATGCAGGGTTTAGTGCAGATGGAGGTCAAAACAGCTATCTAGGTGGCTATGCGGGTAACCGTGCTACTGGCTCTGATAATACCTATGTGGGAACCAGTGCTGGTTGGATTTCAGAAGGTAATCAAAACACCGCATTAGGAACCTATGCAGGCAATAGCGCAGAAGGTAATGAAAATACCTTTATTGGTTATGGTAGTGGGTTTAATGCTGGTGTTAATGGAGAGTCAACTGGTAATGCTGTATTAGGCTACCAAGCAGGCCAAAATTTAAATGGTGAACAAAACTTAATTAGTGGTTATCTTGCGGGGAGTTCATTACAAGGTGACCGCAATGTTGTAATGGGTGCGTTTGCAGGAGCGACAGACACTGAAGTATCAGATACTGTAGCGATTGGTTCAGTTGCTGAAGCCACACAAACAGGAAGCATTGCACTTGGTGCAGGGTCACTGGCTAATACAGCAGAAGGCTTTACAGGTGTTAACCCACTTGATATAGAAAATATTGATTTGTCTAGCAGCACATGGACATCGACTGCAGCGGCTGTCTCTGTTGGTAACACTCAGCACAATATTACCCGTCAAATTACCAATGTGGCGGCAGGTACTAATGCTACAGATGCGGTCAACGTAGCTCAACTCGCTGCTAATGTAAGTGAAGTGACAGCAGGTAACAATGTTGCCGTCACTCGTGATGATATGTCAGGTCATCCTGTTTATACCGTTAATGCCGAAGATACAACGGTTACCTCAAGTAATGGCTCATTAACGGTAACCCCTAATTTGACAGACAGTACTGCTGAAAATGCGGGCATTGATAACTATGACATTAGCTTAAGCGATGACACTCAAGCGGCGATTGCTCGTCAAACTTCAGTAACTGGTACAGGCCCGATTACAGTGGCTGCATCTGATACACCAAATGCTTCTGGCGGAGAGGTATATGAGGTATCAGTAGAGACAGACAGTTTTACGCCAGCTGCTATAGGCACAATTAGTGCAAATACCCCAGCGGCGCTCGCTACAGCAGGTGACATTGCCAATGCCATTAACCAATCAGGCTTTACTGTTAGCGCCAATGGTGATGCTGGTGAGATGATTAACCCAGGTGATGCGGTTGACTTCATCAATGGTGATAATATCGAAATCACTAGTACAGGTGGACAGTTCACGGTTGGCACCAAAGCAGATGTTGTCTTTGATAGCATGACCGCAGGTCCTGTTGTGATTAACAATGAGGGCATCAATGCTGGTAATACGAAGATCACCAACGTCGCTGCAGGCACTAACCCAACAGATGCGGTGAATATGAGTCAGTTGGGTGAACAAGTGGCTGCTGCTACTACAGAAGTGGCTGGTGGCACCAATGTAGCCGACGTTATTACCTCCACCGGTGATAACGGTCAAACGGTTTATACTGTTAACGCTCAGAACGCTAGTGTGTCATCAGACAGTTTGGATGTGATAACAACCACGAATGCAGAGACCAATGTCACCGACTATCAAGTAGAGCTCACAACACAGACACAAGACAGTCTTTATAGAGCTGACAGTGCCCTACAAACAGTGGTTACTCAAATTGATGGTAACGATGTTAAGACCATTAATAAAGACAACAACACTGCCAATTTTGTCACAGGCGATAACATCGTTTTAAGTGATGATGGTAATGGCGGTATTGAAGTGGCCACCGCTGATGATGTGACATTTAACACCGTGACTGCTAATACTGTGACAGCTGGTGATACCGTGATGGACAACTCAGGAATCACGGTTAATAACGGTCCTAATGCTCCTGTTCGTCTAACCAACACCGGATTAGATAACGGCAATAACACCATTACTAACGTTGCTAATGGTACCAACCCTAATGATGCGGTAAATAAAGAGCAATTAGATACTGTTGCTGCTGCTGCAAAAGCATCTAAAACAACAGTTGAGGCTGGTCGTAACACGACAGTAGCCGCGACTACTGATGATGAAACAGGTGCAATGACCTATGTCGTGAATGCCGATAGCTCAAGTGTTAGTGCAGGCTCAGAAGCTGTGACCGTTGCTGCTGGTGAGCGTGATGAGCAAGGCAACACAGACTTTGCGGTTGATTTAAGTGATACTACCAAAGCCAGTATTGCCAAGGCAGACACAGCCATTCAGTCTGTAACAGGTGCTGATAATCTCACGGCAACCACTGACGGTAATAACAATGTCATTGTTGAGCTAAACGATGACATTACAGTAAGTAACGTCAACACCGGCAGTACAACGATTGGTGATACCGTGACAATCAACAATGAAGGTATCAACGCTGGTGGTACTAGAATCACCAACATCGCTAACGGTACCAATCCAAATGATGCGGTGAATAAAGAGCAATTAGATACTGTTGCTGCTGCTGCAAAAGCATCTAAAACAACAGTTGAGGCTGGTCGTAACACGACAGTAGCCGCGACTACTGATGATGAAACAGGTGCAATGACCTATGTCGTCAATGCCGATAGCTCAAGTGTTAGTGCAGGCTCAGAAGCTGTGACCGTTGCTGCTGGTGAGCGTGATGAGCAAGGCAACACAGACTTTGCGGTTGATTTAAGTGACACTACCAAAGCCAGTATTGCCAAGGCAGACACAGCCATTCAGTCTGTAACAGGTGATGATAATCTCACTGCAACCACTGACGGCAATAACAATGTCATTGTTGAGCTAAACGATGACATTACAGTAAGTAACGTCAACACCGGCAGTACAACGATTGGTGATACCGTGACAATCAACAATGAAGGTATCAACGCTGGTGGTACTAGAATCACCAACATCGCTAACGGTACCAATCCAAATGATGCGGTGAATAAAGAGCAATTAGATACTGTTGCTGCTGCTGCAAAAGCATCTAAAACAACAGTTGAGGCTGGTCGTAACACGACAGTAGCCGCGACTACTGATGATGAAACAGGTGCAATGACCTATGTCGTCAATGCCGATAGCTCAAGTGTTAGTGCAGGCTCAGAAGCTGTGACCGTTGCTGCTGGTGAGCGTGATGAGCAAGGCAACACAGACTTTGCGGTTGATTTAAGTGACACTACCAAAGCCAGTATTGCCAAGGCAGACACAGCCATTCAGTCTGTAACAGGTGATGATAATCTCACTGCAACCACTGACGGCAATAACAATGTCATTGTTGAGCTAAACGATGACATTACAGTAAGTAACGTCAACACCGGCAGTACAACGATTGGTGATACCGTGACAATCAACAATGAAGGTATCAACGCTGGTGGTACTAGAATCACCAACATCGCTAACGGTACCAATCCAAATGATGCGGTGAATAAAGAGCAATTAGATACTGTTGCTGCTGCTGCAAAAGCATCTAAAACAACAGTTGAGGCTGGTCGTAACACGACAGTAGCCGCGACTACTGATGATGAAACAGGTGCAATGACCTATGTCGTCAATGCCGATAGCTCAAGTGTTAGTGCAGGTTCAGATGCAGTGACTGTTGCTGCTGGTGAGCGTGATGAGAATGGTAACACTGACTTTGCGGTTGATTTAAGCGACACTACCAAAGCCAGTATTGCCAAGGCAGACACAGCCATTCAGTCTGTAACAGGTGATGATAATCTCACGGCAACCACTGACGGCAATAACAATGTCACTGTTGAGCTAAACGATGACATTACAGTGAGTAACGTCAACACCGGCAGTACGACTATTGGTGATACCGTGACCATCAACAATGAAGGCATCAATGCTGGTGGTACTAGAATCACCAACATCGCTAATGGCACCAATCCAAATGATGCGGTGAATAAAGCTCAGTTGGATAGTGTCGATGCTAGAACTGGTGCAATTGATGCTCGTGTGACAACAAATGAGGGTAATATTGCGGCCAATACCAACAATATCACTCAAAATGCAGGAGCTATTTCACAGATAGGTGACAAAGTTGCTGTTAATGAAACGAATATCCAAGCCAATACGAATAGCATCAACAAAGGCCTGAATATAGGTGATGGCGTGACTGCAAATAACTATCAGCTTGGAGATACGGTAGCGGTCACAGGTGATAGCAACATTACCACTACCACACGCACAAGCGGCGTTGAAGTTGGCTTAGCAGACAATATCACAGTAGAGACGGTCACTGCTGGCAATACTACCATTAATAATGAAGGTGTTGTGGTTAAAGCACCGGCTAATAGTGAGGGCCGTACAGATGTGGCATTAACGGCACAAGGGCTTAATAACGGCGGTAATCGATTAACCAATGTCGGGCCAGGTGTTGATCCAATGGATGCGGTTAATGTGAATCAACTAAATAATTTAGGCTACAAGTTAAGTAGCAAAATTGATGATGTTGAAGATGATGCCAATGCAGGTGTCTCCTCTGCAATGGCAATGGCCGCTTTACCGCAGGCCTATATACCAGGTAAAAGCATGGTAACCGGTGGTATGGCTTCTTATAACGGTCAAGGTGCTGTTGCTATTGGTTTGTCTAAATTATCGGATAATGGCCGCTGGGTATTTAAGATCAGTGGTAGTGCCGATACAGAAGGTAATGGCGGCGGTGCAGTAGGTGCAGGTTTCCACTTTTAATCACGCTTAATTGAATGTGTATTCACAAACAAGCTTGCCGCTTATTTTGAGTAAGTGACAAGCTTGCAAGTTGTATTAGAGTGATATCCAGTATTTTTATTTAATCTGATTAATAGTAAAGGAATCCTAATGAAGAAGAGTAAACTCAACAAATTAGTGCATCTAGGCAGTATCGGACTTGCTGTCGTTGCGATGAGCAGCTGTATGGGCACCCGTTATTTAAGTGAAGGTATCTCAGAGGAGGGACGTGTCCAACAACAGGATTTGGTATTTCCCAATATAAAAGACGCGTGGCAGACGGAGGGTCAATTCGCTAATACAGAAAATCTGTCTAAAATTAGACCCGGTATCAAAAAAGAAGAGCTGTATCAGCTAATTGGACGTCCACATTTTAGCGAAGCTCAATATGCGCGTGAATGGGACTATATTATGAAGTTCTATCAACCAGATGATTCTGTCAAAGTATGCCAATATAAGGTTATCTTTGATAAAAATTATCGAGGGCAGGAGTTTTATTGGCATCCAGAAGATTGCCCGCCTAAAAAGGCCGAGCCAGCATCTAATATAGCGCCAGTGATTGTGGCAGCGCCGATTAAAGAGCATATTAATCTTAGTGCTGATGCGCTTTTTGAGTTTGATAAATGGCAACAAGAATATATGTTGCCTCAAGGTCGACGTGAGCTTGATACGCTGGCTAAAAAGCTCAACCAGTATCAAAGCATGGGGGATAGCCGTATCATTATTACCGGCCACACTGACCGTAAAGGGGATGATATGTATAATATGAGTTTATCCCAATTACGTGCTCAGGCTGTCCGCTCTTACTTAATCAATCAAGGTGTTGAGCCAAGCTCTATGATTGCCAATGGTGCAGGGGAGTCACAGCCGATTCAACAGTGCTCAACAAATCTACCCCGTCAACAAGAAATTAATTGTTTACAGCCCAATCGCCGCGTCACCTTAGATGTGACGGTTACCCAAGACTAGGTCATAACAGCCCTCAAAAAAGCTAATAAAACCAGTCACTAACCAAAAAGTGTCTATCTTCTGATAGGCACTTTTTTAGTTACAAAGCAGTTACAATTTTTTTTGTTAATGAGAAGTAACAAGTCACAGTATGAGATAGCAATTATTTTTATTTAGTATTATTAATTTAACAATTAACCTGAAAATAATTCTCATTATTGTTATGTCTGATAGATAAAGTGCTGAGCTACAAGAGGACAAGTATTTGCAGAGAAGACGAGCGATTCATATGAGTAATATTTATCTTGATATATGTAACTTAATTTAAATTTATTAATTAATGATTATTTTAAATAGAGTCCTATTATCACATTTAGATACAAAAATAGCAGCTAAGCAGTTGTTTTATTTGCTAATTTAAATGATGAAGTGTGGTTAATAAATGATCTACCATTAACTATAGGTAACAAGTGGTGGCAATTGTAACGACAGCGTTAATTGTAATAATAATGTCATATTTATCTGATTAGATGAATCATAGATTTGATTTTATTAGTAAGTTGATGTGATAGAGCTTCATCACTGTCAAATCTAGCTTATGGTACGGATGAGCTTCAACAATGAAGATAGGTTTGGCAATAATTACTAAAAAGGGCACGGTTATGAATCACAGACAAGCTTTTAGATTATCCCCTCAAGGCCGGATTGCAAGCGCAGTCAGCATGGCACTGGTATTACCTTTTATGAGTGTTGCTGCACTTGCAGACAATATTAAACCCGTTGGCGAAACCAGTGTGAGCCAAGTAGGTAATGTCGATGTTGTCAATATTGCTAACCCAAACTCAAAAGGTCTTTCTCATAACCAGTATAAAGACTTTAATGTGAGTAAATCGGGCGCTGTATTAAATAACTCACTGACCGCTGGTAAATCACAGCTTGCGGGTCAACTTGATGCTAATAGCAACTTAACGGGGACCGCCTCTGTTATCTTAAATGAGGTGGTCAGCAAAAACCCATCATTGTTGTTGGGTCAACAAGAAGTATTTGGGATGGCTGCTGATTATGTACTTGCTAACCCTAATGGCATTACCTCTGAGGGCGGCGGTTTTATTAATACCAACCGTGCGTCGTTGGTTGTGGGTACGCCAAATATTGCAAAGGAGCGTCTAGAGAGCTTTAATGTGGGTGACCGTCAAAGCAATACCTTAACGGTAAGCGGTGATGTGAATGGTGCACAGCGTTTGGATTTATTGGCACCAAAAGTAGATATCAATGGCAATATCACAGCAACGGATGCCATTAATGTCATCTCAGGGCGTAATAAAGTAGATTATGACACGCTTGAAGTAAGCGGCTTAGAGCGCTCTCAGCCCAAAGTAGTGTTAGACGGCCAAATCCTAGGCAGTATGCAATCAGGCCGCATCCGTCTGCATAATACAGATGAGAAAGCGACACAAACTTTACAAGGTCAGTTTACTGCTGGGCAAGAATTTGATGCCACGGCTGCCAACCTAAAAGTTGTTGATAGCACTATTAAAGGTGGCTCAGTTGATTTAACAGGTCGTGATAGCTTGTCTGTTGGCGGTGATGTTACAACGGCCCGTACGGACAAAGAAGTCACTAAAGAGGAGCTTGAAGATAGAGTGACACTAACCCATTCAGGCTATCAAGAGACAGAGACATTTAACGGCTCAAGCATCTCTGGTACAGACGTTGCACTAGCAGGCGGTGATATCACCGTATCAGGCAGCCAAGTGACAGGTGATAATATTAATGTCAGCGGTGAGACAGTTGATTTAAGTGGTGTGACCACAACCGATACAGACAGCACGACGGCACGTAACAGCAAAGGCTTGTGGTTTAATGAAGATGAAACCTTAAACAAAACCCAGCAGTATCATCAATCAAGCCTAGATGCTGCCGACCAAATTAATGTCAGCTCTGCGGCAGATACCAGTATTGCAGGGACAGCGATTAACGCGAAGACTGTAGCGGTTAATACTGGCGGCGATTTGCAAGCGTCTGCTGAAGCCACTGAGAATTCACAAAGCCAAATCAATCGCTATAAGCGTGAAACGGCTGCCTTAAAATCAGGTGCGCGTACTCAAACAGACACAACTCAAGCCGGTCATCAAACTGCTATTAACGCAGATAGCGTGGCACTGAACAGTGACGGTGAGCTGGGTTTAGAAGGTGTACAGCTAACGGCAGATAGCGCTCAATTAACAGCCAATAAAGGGCTGAGTATTGCAGGCAGCACCATCACAAATCGCCAAACAGATGAAGAAGACTTCAAATATTGGGGCGGTATCGGTGGCGGTGAAACTCACATTGATAACAAACAACAAACCGCGGTTACTGGCAGTCAAATCAAAGCCAATAACGTAAGCTTAGCCAGTGATACAAATGTCAGCGTCAATGCCAGTTCAGTTACTGCTGACGATACACTGGATATCAATGCAGGTGAGGCACTAGAAGTCGCTAACGGTTTTGCAAAAGAGAAAGATTATAGCGAAGATCGTCACGGGACAGCCTTTAATATCACCGATAAAAAGTCAGCGACAGATCGTGTTGCGACATCTGCAGTTGCCAGCAGCTTAACAGCAAAAGATATGCGCTTAACCGGTGACAGCGTGACGGTTTCAGGCAGTGATGTTTCAGCAACTGACCGCCTAAATGTGACCGCAAACAGTGAGCTAAATACAGAAGCTGCCAATGCGACTGATATTACCAAAACCGAAACCTATGATATTGAGAGCGGTACAGAAGCCAGCCTTAATGTTGATTTGAGCCAAGGTTTAGCGGCGTTTGATAAGCCAGATTTATTTGAATCAAAAAGCTCTATTAAAGGTGTGACCACGCTAACGACGACTGGTACAGGTAGTGCCCGTGCTAACACGCTACAAGCGGGTAATGCTGAGCTTAATGCCGCAGAAATCAACTTAAATGGCAGTGATTTAACCACCGCACAAAACACCACTATCCGTGCAGATAATGTGACAGTCGGTGCCAGTGAAGCGCTGACTGCAGTTGATAGCAAAGTGGCTAAGAGCACCGGCCCTGAAGCTTATATTAGAGGCGGCGCAACGGGTGTTGAAGTTGGTCTGAGTATCGGAACCGATCAAATTATTGATGAGCACAATGAGTATCAGGCCGTTAACTCTAGTGTTAACGCAGGCGAGAGCGCCTCATTAACGGCGACTGAAACCTTAGCCAATAAAGGGGCACAGATTACAGCGGCTGACGTACGCTTAAGCGGTCAAGACATTACCAATGAGGCGTCTTACGACCGTGTGGTTGATCGTAATGTTGTGGCCGGTGGTGATGCCGCATTAACGGCTTTCGCAGGTATCAGCCCAATTATTGGCGGTGCGGTTAGCCTATCTGGAGACGGTATTGGTCAAACCACTGAGGTCAAAACAGCCCATACGACAGCCATCAATGCCGACAATACAGTGACAGTTGATGCGGCCAATAGTGCGGTTGATGCCGGTACCCAAATCAAAGCCAACAGCATTAATATTAAAGCAGATGACTATAATGGTACTTCTGCATATGATTCAACGGTCACAACCACGCACAGCGGCCGCGGTGATGTAGGCGTTAGCGCCAGCAGCAGCACCTTGGCTGATGTGACCATTGGTGTTACTGGCAGCGGTGAGTATGAGTACTTACAAACCGGTGATGCAAAAGCGGTTAAAGGCCAATTAAACGCAAAAGAGGTTGCGATTAATGCAGGCACACGTGCGACAGCGGCACAAGATGTCACGGCAGATAACTATACGCTTAGCGCCGGTGAAGAGGCACGAATCGGACAAGATAATGACAAGCAATGGACCACTGTAGGCGGCGGTAAACTTGGTGGTTCAGTGGGTCTGACGGTTATTCCTGCCACAGCCGCAGCGGGAGCAGTCGTTGGTACGCCTTCATTTAATGGTCAAGCAGGCTTTAATTACCTAAGCGTAGAAGACTCACAAGCCAAAACCGCAAATGTAGATGCACAAAAAGTAGCCGTAACAGCTCAGCAGTTAGCACAAGTTGATGGCGCAACTATCAATGCCGATGAGGTCGTCATAAAAGGCAACCGTGCTAATATCGCAGCAGCTCAAGACAACCATCGTGCCGTTGGTGTCGCTATGGGCGGTAACACAGGGTTTTCACTAAATATTGCTGATACTATTCTTAGTAGCGATGACATCGGTGTTGGTGGCCACTTAGGTGTGGTTAATGAGACTGGTAATAAAGCGCACGGCGCTACCGTTAATACCAGTGACTTAACCGTGACCGCAAATGAGGCAGATGACGCTTTGGTTGTTGAAGGCGCCACAATCCATGCGGATACTGTGAGCTTAACCAATGACAATAAAGACGGTAACGTCGCGGTTATTGCCGCCGAGTCTCGTAACAAAGTAGGCAATGTTGGTATTGGCGGTAATGTCCCTGCCAATGCAGGTGAGGGCAGCTTTAATACCGATAATATCGGTGCTCACCTAAATGTTGAGACCGACAACAGTCAGTACTATCAGTTGGGTGAAGTCAATGCCGACCGCATCACCATCAATAGCGGTAAGGATGTGACATTACAGAGTAATGTCGATGCAGGCAGCTTGCAAACCGTCTCGGGCAATGATCTGACTATCAGCTCAGCGCAAGATGTGGTTAGAAAGGTAGATGTAGATACTGACCTTGCTGTTGATGGCTCACCTATTCAGTTTATTGCAGATGCGGCTAAAGGCGATGTGCTGGGCTTATTAAAAGATGACTTTAATAATGGCACTATCTTAGGTGTCAGCGCCGCTGGTAGAGCTGGATTTGATATTGATCATCAGCAAACGACGCACCACGCTACAGTGACTGCGGATAATCTTGATGCGTCAGTGGGTAGCAATGATATTGCTGTCAAAGCTGCCACCGTCAGAGCCGCTAATAGCAAGCTGGGTGATGCAAAGGTGAAAACCACCAATAATGATGACTTTGTGCATAATGTTGGTGCAAGCGTAGATGCAAAAACCTTTAGTATCCCAGGCTTTGTTCAAAGCATCCCAAGCTTGGTTCAAGATGCCTTTGAAGGCAAGCCGCTAGATTTACCTGTAAATATTGATGCTAATTTTGATTGGGACGATAGTGATGGCGCTCATACCAAGGCAGATGTTAAGCTTTAACGCCTCGCTGTAGCAGCTATTGTTTTTATAGATGCTTTGTACGTTATTCGAGCCCATACCTGTCACAGGTGTGGGCTTTTTAATCCTCCATGATAGATGTTGAATGATTATGTTATCACCTTTTATAACGGTCGCTATTAATAGCAACGAACCCTCTTTTAAAACCAGACATGAGTCTCACGGTTATCTACGCAGTACGCTGCTAGCTCTAATGACCAGTGGTGCTGTATTGCCTGTCGTAGCGGCGGCTGCCACAGGAGATATCAGTAGTGCCGCAGCGATTAATAACACTTTGGCCTCTCCCTCAAAGCAGACCATTGAACAACAACAAGCTTGGCAAGAGTCGCAGCAGCAGCAGCGTATTGATGCCCTGCGTCAGTCGCAGCAAAGCGGCAATGACCAAGGTGCAGACGCATCGGCTAATACTCAGCCCAGTCCAGCTGAACCAAGCACGGCGGCTTGCCTGCCTATTCAGCAAATCACGTTGGGTGACATGCCGCAGTTAACTCAATCTGTGCAAGCTAAGCTGCGTCAACAAGCCAGACAGCTGTCTGTAGATAACAAGGAGATGACGGCTAATCCGCAGACTGATTCTCAAACTACGGCGTCTTCATCAAACCTCCAGACAGGGCAGTGTGTGTCAGTATCTGATGCTAACGACTTGGTGCGTGCGATTACTGAAGCGTATCTGGATGCCGGTTACTTTAAGATAACCATTGATCCCACTCCGGCTGAAAATGGCCGGTCTACATGGCAAATACTGGTAGCAAACATTCGTGAGATAGACAATCAAACCAAGCTTCCGACCGCACGCTTATTTGGCGATATTATTGGCAAAGCGGCAAATATGGCGATACTGGATCAGGCGGTCAGTCACGGTGAGCGTGTGATTGATGGGCAATTGCTACTCGATATTTATCCTGTCGGTCAAGATGTGCGTATCAAGGTCAGTCAACAAGGTGAGGTTGATCCGTTTAGTACCGATATACAGTGGCGCTATGACCCAGATGACAGCTACGGCCATAACTTAATTCAGCTCCATGGCACCCTACGTAACGTATTAGGTCAGGCAGATTATACCTCGATATCGATGGAGCAAAGCCTACGTGATAACTACGGCTATGATGAAGACAATCAGCGCCGTAGTGCCAGTATTTACACCCTAGTTCCGAATGGTCGCTGGCAGTGGTCAGCACTATTTGCAGCAGATGAGTACAAACGAACCACTCAACTGCCAAACTCAGTACTTGAGCAAGAAGGGGACAGCTGGCAGGCCAATATTCGTGGCGATTATATGTTCAAGCGTGACCAAGACAGTATTACCACGTTATATGGTCAGGTCGCTCACCAAGAGGTGACCAGTGAGCTGCTAGGCAGTCGGTTAGATATTCAAAGCCCCACATTAAGCAGCGGCCGCTTAGGTATCAGCCACACCAAGCTTTTTGATAAGCGCTCAAGCACTGATCCGAGTAAAATCACTACGGGGGCGTGGGTGGTCGACTTAAGTGCTGAGCAAGGATTTGGTAATCATGATAATCCGGCGACTGAGCAAGGGCTAGAGGATGAGTATTTACGCTGGCTGTTGTCAGGTTACTTCACCCATCAACATCCCATCATCAAGTCTGGTCAAAGTAAAGGCTATTGGCAAATGACACATGAGTTACAAGCACAGTACAGCGACGATCAGCTATTTGGTGTCAGTCAGCAGTCGCTTGGCTCAACTTACTCTGGAGTGCGCGGTATTGATAATGCCTATAATGCGGCCGAAAGTGGGGTCACGCTACGCAACACGCTAAGCTATGAGCCGAGTCAGGCAGACTGGAAAAGCTTTGGCTCTCAGAAAATACGGTGGTCGCCTTATGTGGGTGTCGACTATGGGGTGGTCAAATACAGCGACCATCGTTTGGATGATGATACCAGTGATGCAGCCAGTGGCACGCTTGGTCTAAAATTGACCGCATATGATGCACAAGATCCCTCGTTTGATAGACGATGGCAGCTGGATGTGAGCGCCAGTCGTGCCCATACCGATTATGCCAATCGAGAAGACGATGGCTCACAAGATACAGAGATATCAGCCGCTTGGCAGTGGTTCTTTTAATAAGCAGCACCGCTCATTAGGTGATATGTCCTGTCCTAAAATAAGTTGATGATTTTAAAAAAGACAAAAGCCAGATACTAAATTTAGTATCTGGCTTTTTTGTGGCCAAGCGCTTAGCTAATTTAGATGCTTAGACTAGTCTAAGAACTTAACCGTCCCTGAGGTACCGGTACTCATGGCGTCATTGGCCAAGGCGTTTTTTTCGATAATCGCTTCTGGATCAGGGCGCCGCTCAGTATGGCCACACTGTGTACACTCGATGTATTCATCAGGCTCAGGTTCAAATACCCGAACCTGTACCACAGCATCCATGGTCTGACATTTTGGACAGCTGACACCGGCTAAGAACTGACGCTTAGGGCGAGTAGATTGATAGCGCATCTTAGGCCACCTCGTCATCTATAAAGCCGCCATGACGCAGTAGTGCCTCAATGCTGGCTTCACGGCCTCTAAAGGCTTCAAAGTTGGTCTTGGCAGGCAAGCTGCCGCCTACCGCTAAGATATTATCGCGGAAAGATTGACCGGTGTCTGCATTAAAAATCCCCTCTTCCTCAAAGCGGCTAAAGGCATCCGCGGACAATAGCTCTGCCCATTTATAAGAGTAGTAACCTGCCGCATAGCCCCCAGCGAAGATATGACTAAAGCCATTGGCAAAGCGGTTGTAATCTGGGGTATCTAGGATGGCAATATCATCACGCACACCATTTAAAGTCGCTAAAATGTTCTGATAATCGGGTGCCGGTGATTGGGCATGGATGAGCAAATCAAATAAAGCAAATTCAATTTGACGTAAGGTTTGCATACCGCTTTGGAAGTTTTTGGCTGCCAATAGTGCCTCAAGCTGCTCTTTTGGTAGCGCCTCACCAGTGTCAACATGCGCACTAATAAGTGCGATACCCTCTGAATGCCAAGCCCAGTTCTCTAAGAACTGACTGGGCAACTCCACAGCATCCCATTCAACGCCATTGACGCCGGCCACATCGCTAACGCTCACTTGGGTTAATAAATGATGCAGGCCATGCCCAAACTCATGGAACAAGGTCAATACTTCATCATGGGTCAATAAACTTGGCTTATCGGCAGTTGGCGGTGTGAAATTACCCACCATAAAGCACACAGGCAGTTGGCTATAAGCATCATGTGTACTGCCAGTATACTCATAATGGGCCTGAAAACCGCTCATCCAAGCACCGCCACGTTTGCCGCTGCGAGCATATAAATCGAAGTAGAAACCGCCAATTAAACTGTCATCTTTATCAAACAGCTCATAAAAGCGCACATCGTTATGCCACAGTGCCACTTTGTCAGACTGCTCTATGGCACGTACCCCAAACAGCTTGTTGACAATGGTAAATAGCCCTTCAATCACTTTAGGCAGAGGGAAATAAGGACGGATTTCTTCTTGTGATAAGTTGAATTTGGCCTGTTTTACTTTTTCGGCCAAGTAGGCAGTATCCCAAGGCTGAATCTGCTCGATGCCCAGCTTAGCAGCTTCTGCTTGTAACTGTGCTAAATCAGCCTCGGCAGCAGGCATAGCTTTGCTGGCCAAGTCACGTAAGAAGCGCTCTACTTGCTCAGCACTGTCTGCCATCTTGCGTGATAAGGAGACTTCAGCATAGTTGTCAAAGCCCAAAAGCTGTGCTTTTTGAGTGCGCAACTGTAATATCTGCGCCATGATATCGCTGTTATCCAGCGTCTCTTGTTTGGCGTTTGTGTGGCTATCAAACTGTGAGGCACGAGTGACATACGCTTTGTATAATATTTCGCGCAGCTTACGATCCTCAGCATGAGTCATCACAGCCAGATACACTGGGATATCTAGGGTAGCCACATACTCAGGCTTATCTTGCATCGACGGGTCGGCGTCTTGCTTGGCGATATACTGCTCAGCTGCTGCTTTGAGCATGGCAAGACCACTTTCGGTAATGCCGGCAAGCTGCTCATTGCTTAAAGGTAGCGCAAAGGCCTGTGTGGCATCCAAAATATTGTCTGAGAACTTAGCAGATAAGGTCGATAACTGGCTTTGAATATCAGCATAACGGGCCTGCTCTTCGGCAGCTAGGCCAATACCAGACAGCTCAAAGCTTTGAATAGCAAGCTCAATAGCACGCTTGCGTGCAGGCTCTAAGCTTGCAAAGAATGCGCTGTCATTTTTGATGGTTTGATAGCGGCTATATAGAGGTTTGTTTTGACCCACACGGGTACCAAAGGCGGAGAGGGCAGGCAGCAAGTCATGATGCACATCACGGATATCCTCATTACTCATCACGCTATTAAGATGAGACAAAATACCCCAACTGCGGTCTAAGTCTAGGCCAATATGGTCAAACTCGATAATATCATCCAAAGCCTGCTGAGCTTCAGCCGGTGCACTGTGCTGCGTATCTAATTTATCCAAAAAAGCGGTGCCTTTCGCTAAAGCATCAGTTACCTGCTTTTTGAGCTGCTCTGGGGTAACTTCAGAGAAGTTGACCAGATGTAAATTTGGATCAATATCTTTGGTATAAGAGGTAGGGTGCATAAATGAATTCCTAAAGCTAACAAGCGAATGGACAGTAATAAAAGGGATATTAACTTAAATACCGGCCAGCTACATAACAGTCTAATAACAGCCGGCTAAATAGTAACTGTAAACAAATTAACAGCTTAAAGTATAAGAAATCCTAGGTTAATACTGTAAAAATAGACGACAAAATACGCGCTTTGTAATAACTATTGAGTCTATCAGCACAGATTACAAGAGGCCAGTTGCGCCCTTATCTGCTGATTGTGCGATTAAGCGGTGTTTAGGGCAATTTGTTTATCGCCGTTGTTTTTATGGTTTGTTTGTAGTTTTGTCTGCAGTGAGATTGTAGGAATACTTGATCGACAAAAAGGGCGACTCACTTAATTACACAACACACACAAGCTATTAAGTGCCCTCAACATTGCTTTACAAAATCATGTGGCAGATAGGGTGTTTAGTTGTTAAGGTGAATTATATAGTCAAAATAAACAATAATTTTAAGAAAGCAAAGCAACAATAGTCCAAAGCAACAATAATAAGGAAATTTTTATGAAAGCGACTTTGAAAAGTTTACGCGAAAGCACAGCAAACCCTGCAGTAAGTATCTTTGTAACCACGCACAGACAGCATCCTGATAATGAGCAAGACCCTATTTCTTTAAAGAATCAACTTAAAGTGGCGCAAGAGCGGATTACTAATGAGTACGATAAAGGGACAGCGGCGGCTATTATGGACAAAATCCATGCCGAAACTGATCATCTAGACCACAACTATAACCTAGATACCTTAGCGATATTTGCCAGTACAGAAGATGTCCAGGTTATTCGTCTGCCTTTTGATGCCAAAGAGCGTGTGATTATCGGTGAACGTTTTGCGACCCGTGATTTGGTTCGTGATATGGCAAGTGCTGTACATTATTACGTGGTGGTACTCGGCCGTGACCAAGCCCGCCTGATTGAAGCGGCAAACGGCCGTGTGATCAAAGAGTTTGATCAGAATGACAAAGCGCAAAACCACATGGAAAGTATTCCCTTTCCTATTGAGAACAACAGCCTTTATAAAACAGGCGATGGTGGCTCTGATCGTTCAGCGAACAACGAAAACAGCTACCTAAAAGAGTACTTTAACCGTGTGGATAAGAGTGTTCAGGAGCTGTGGGGTGAGCATAGAATGCCACTGATTTTAGTAGGGGATAACCGTAACATCAGCTATTATAAAGAAGTCTGTGATCGCCCTGATAATATCATCGGCGCCGTATCTAACGTAACCGATTTAGAAAATGGCAGTGCTCAGCATATAGTAGATGGCGTACAAGAAGCCGTTGAAGCATATCGCAGCTCACTGCATGAAGCGGCGTTAGGCGATATTGATAAAGCGCGTGGTGTAGAGATGCTGCGCACAGATTTACAAGAAGTTTACCGTGCAGCCTTCCAAGGTGCGGGTGAGACCTTGTACTTGCGCCGTGGTTATATGCAGCCTGCAACAATCGATGAAAAAGCGCAGACGTTAGAATTAGCAGAGGATCCTACTGCTGACGGGGTAACCGATGATGCGGTGGGTGAAATTATTGAACAGGTCATTCATAATGGGGGTAAGGTGGTATTTATGCCGCAAGACATTATGGATGAACAGATGCCGATTGCTTTGGTAACTCGCTATTAGCCTCAAATCGTATCATCCAAACAGCGCTAAACCCAAGCTGCTGTGAGTGATATAAAAAGACACTGATTTATAATCAGTGTCTTTTTTATTAGGTTCATAAGATGGGTTTATTAAGCCGATAAGATAAGTGAGCTATTAAGTCTTGCCAAATAATTGCTAACAATATACTGCATTAAAAAACGAATCGACCTCAAACCTTAAGCCCAATCCATATTATAATCATCCAGACAAGGCTAAGCGCTCATAATAAAAATAAAGCCATTTTAGTTCACTCACTTTGACACTATTAAGTATATTGATAATGATAAATTCCAATAGCATCACCATTACCACTTATAACATCCATAAAGGCATGTCTCCGCTCAATCGCCAAGTTGTGACCAAGCAAATAGGCATGGCTTTAAAAGACTTACACCCTGATATCTTATGTCTACAAGAAGTGCAGGGGCAAAATCTTAAACGTATGGTCAAATACAACGAATACCCCAATCAGTCGCAACATGAGTGGTTTGGTGAATATCTAAACTGCGCACATAGCTATGGTAAAAACTGCGAATATGAAAATGGTCACCATGGCAATGCAGTGCTCAGTCGTCATCCACTTGACCCCAAGCACAATGTAAATATCACTGTAAATAAGCTTGAGCAAAGAGGCGTGCTGCACTGTGAAGTGTTGCCTTTGGGTTGGCCTGAGCCGGTGGTGGTGCTGTGCGCTCATTTAAATCTGTTAGAGAATGATCGTCAAAAGCAGTATAGAGCCATTGCTGAGTACGTCAATGACACCATTGATCAAAGCCGCCCCCTTATCTTAGCGGGTGACTTTAACGACTGGAAAAAAGTCTCGTGTCAAAGATTGGCGCATGAGCTTAATATGACAGAAGCTTTTATGCAAAAACATAAAAAGCTGTTGCCCACTTATCCGGCTAAGCTGCCGGTACTAAGCCTTGATCGTATCTATGTACGTAACCTAAAGGTTAAGCGGGCTTGGGTGCATAAGGGCAAGCCTTGGTCTGAGCTATCGGATCATTTACCCATCAGTGCTGAGCTGAGCTTATAGGGGACAATAAACCTCAAGCATTAACTGTCAGCTAAAATGATAAGCCAATAAAAAAGCCACCCAGATAACTGAATGGCGCCTTTTTATGCTTAACGGTTCAACTTTTTTGTCTCAAGCGTTGTAAGCTTATAGACCGGTCTAAGACTTAGGTTTACCACGGCCTCGGCTACTACGGCGACGAGACGGTTTTTTGTCTTCCCCATGTTTAGCGCTGCTGTTTTGAGCCGATGGCTTTTGTTTAGCGTTGGCTTTACCGTCTTTTTTGGTTTGGTTCATGGCGCTGGCTTTAAGCTTGGCAATAAGCTCAAAGTCAATTTGCAATAAGTCCATGTTGACCGCAGCCACTTTAATACGTACTAAGTCGCCTAGACCATAGACCATACCTTTGTCTTGGCCGATAAGTTGCTGCTGCTTTTCATCATAAACGAAGTAGTCTTTACCCACGTTTGAGATGTGCACTAAGCCATCAATAAACAATTCAGTCAAATTGATAAATAGACCGAAGCTGGTGACTGTGGTGACCACACCATCAAACTCTTCACCCACATGATCTTTCATGTAGTGGCATTTTAACCAGCTCTCAACAAAGCGCGAAGCTTTTTCAGCACGGCGCTCCGTATCTGAAGTCTGCTGACCGGCTTCTTCTAGCGTAAAGTCCATTTGCGGTTGTTTTTTACCAGTGACTTTGGCCTTAATAGCACGGTGCAGCATTAAGTCAGGATAACGGCGAATCGGTGAGGTAAAGTGTGAGTATTCATCATAAGCAAGACCGAAGTGACCGATGTTGTCCGGTGAGTAGTTGGCCTGCATCATAGAGCGCAGCAGCATGCTGTGAATACTCACCGCATCTGGACGATCTTTGGTGGCTTCGATAATCCGCTTGTAGTCCGCCTGAGTGGGGTTTTCCTCTGGGAAACTGATACCGAAGTTTTTGGCGTATTCATGCACTGTGCGAGATTTCTCAGAATCTGGCTTATCGTGATTACGGTATAACACGGGCAGCTCATTTTTAAGGGCAAAGTTAGCAGCACAGGTGTTGGCCAATAACATAAGCTCTTCAATCAGCTTGTGCGAGTCACCACGGGTACGTGGCACGATGGCATCAATGCCGCCTTCTTCATTAAACTTAATATAAGTCTCAGGTGTCTCAAACTCCATCGCATTGCGCTCTTCGCGCTTTTTAACCAATACTTTGTATAGCTGATGCATGGTATCGACAGATTTTTTAACGTCTTTATTGCCTGTTAAAGAGTCTGGGACATTTTCCATATTACCGTCAAAGTAATCATTGACTTGGTTATAAGTCAAACGGGCTTGAGAGTGCATCACAGAAGGGTAGAACTCATAACCGGTGATATTGCCGGCGCGTGATAACTTAATATCGGCGACCATGCATAGACGGTCAACGCCTGGGTTTAATGAGCACAGGCCATTAGACAATACTTCTGGTAGCATCGGTACCACATGATGTGGGAAATATACGGAAGTACCCCGCTCGAAGGCTTCATGGTCTAATGCTGAATTGGGGGTGACATAATGGCTCACATCGGCGATGGCCACTACCACACGGTAGTTACCGCCTGGACGCTTCTCCGCATATACCGCATCGTCAAAGTCGCGTGAATCTTCACCATCAATGGTGACCATTGGCAAGTCGCGGATATCAATGCGGCCTTGCAAATCTTTCTTGTTAGGCTCTTTATAACTATTGGCTTGCTTGATAACACCTGCACCAAATTCGCTTGGGATATCATAGTTAAGCAAAGTGGTTTCAATAATTACCTCACGGTCATTATCATCATCCATCACGTTAACGATTTTACCCGTGGCAAATTCGTGTTGAGTCGGCCAATCGATAATGTCGACTTTTACCGCAACACCTGGCTTGGCATTCACTGCCTTGACATTGTCTTCGGTAACGGTAATCGGTTGATGATTGTTGGGGCTTGCCAAAGATACGGTATAGCCTTCATCATCTTTTTCTAAGGTACCGATAAAGTGAGTCTGTTGCCGATCGATAACCTCAACAATACGTCCTTCAGTGCGGCCACGATTATCGGTGGTGGTGCCGATAGCATTAACGGTATCACCGTTGAATACCCAGCGCATCTGTTTTTCATGCAAAAACAAATCTGGCATGTCATCAAGTACCAAAAAGCCGAAGCCTTTGGCATGCGCTGATACGGTACCTGTGACCACATCTTGCTTTGTCACAGCGCGGTATTTATAAGGTCTACCTTCACGGTTGACTTGGCCATCACGGGCCATGGCCTTTAGGCGGTTGCCTAAAGCGTCAAATTGATCTTCATTGTCAATCCCAAAAGATTGAGCCAATTGTTTGTGAGTAAGCTCTCCTTGATCGGCCAAGGTTTGCAAAATAAGCAAGCGGCTTGGGATAGGATTTTCGTAGTTTTGAGCTTCTTGTTGTGCGTTAGGATCGTTCCAGGTCATATAATACCGTATGAGTTATTTGTGTTTTAATTTAAATGTAAGGGTGGTCTGATAGTTCAAGTGATTTGATAGTTAAATTGACCAAGTCAGTGTTTATAAATAAGGTGACTGTGTTGGTCTCACAACCGATTTTTTCGTGCTAAGTTGAGTAGCCATATAGGCTAATAAACACGGTTTGGTTCAATAGCGCTTTCATTAGGTACTATGTGATTAACTATATAAGTGATTCATTATAAGTCAGTACAGGGTAGGGGGTATCGAATCGCTTATTAACCCGGTGGCCCTTATTATTTGCTTTTTTTAGCATGTGTACTTATTTTAGCGTGTGTACTTAGTTTGTACTGAGTCTTATAGATAGTCAAATGAAGGTTTTTGTACCATCGAAGCTATATTAACATAAAAAAAGCGTTAATAAGTATGAGCAACGATGATACTACGGGTTAACTAACGTAAACAAAGCGTATTGATTGTGACTGCTTGATTTCCTGCCCTCACTAAAGAGATTGCATTTGTAGTGCAGTTGTCTTGTAAGATTAAGCCATCTAGCCTTGTATGTTGATGTGGCCAGCTTGGTTTTTTTGTGAAATGAGCGTCATTTGACACAAGTTAGCCGACCCCCACCACAATTAGGCCCTAAAAAGTCAAAGCCCCACTGTAATCAGTAGGGCTTTGATGTTTCGTTGATGAAAACTACGAAGAGCATGGTGGCTTATTCAGCTTTGCTTTTTTCGTCTAAATAACGACCGATTTCATCTTTAAGAGCCAATTTACGGCGCTTCATTTCCTCGATTTCTTCTTCACGGCTAACTGACTTAACTACGTCATTTTCAAGCTTACCAATTTCAGTATCTAATTCGTTGTGTTCTTTGAACATTTTTTGGAAATGAGAGTCTGTGTTTTTAAGTTCAGAGATTAAATCACGGTGTTCATGGAACATAGCGTAGTCCTTATTTTCTTGGTTTTATAAACTAAATAAAGCGCTTATCTTAATGTTAAAAGTAGCACCCTATTTAGTGGGAGAGTTTATATTTATTGTTGGCTTTAACTAAATTGTACCCAAAATTGTTGCTAAACACTATGCCTAAAAGCGGTTATTTTGCCAAAATTACAATACTCCTCATCTCATCCATTATTAAGGTAGTGGCCTGACCAAAGGCGCATGATAAGCAAATGTATTGTTTTGGAATACAAAACGTTTAATCTTAATCGTTTAGTTTTATAAATTGCAGTGTTGAGGTTTATCCGCTTGCCGTTTGGGGCGCAAGCTTCGATAATAGGGGTATGAGATAACACGACAATCAGTCAATGGGCTGGCTCATTAATGTCGTGTTTCACCCTTTTTGGTAATAAGACAGCAAATAAAAATTAGATAAGGAGCTTACCATGTTAGACCAAAGTTTATTAGATGCGGTAAAAAGTTATAGTGAAAATATGACTCGCCCAATCCATTTTGTGATTGGTACTGGTGAGCATGATAAAAAAGCTGAGTTGGTTGATTTTTTAAGCAAAATTGCAGGCACCACAGACAAGATTAATTTTGATGAAAATAACACAGACGACAGCCTGCCAAGCCCAATCAGCTTCAAGATTACCACAGAAGGCGATGATGTCAGCAGCGAGACCGGTATCGTATTTAGTGGTATTCCAGGCGGTCATGAGTTTACCTCACTTATCTTAGCCATCTTACAAGCGGGTGGTCACACACTAAAGCTTGATGAGAGCATTCAAAAGATGGTGAAGCGTATTGGTCATCCATTACAGTTCCAAACTTATGTGTCGCTATCTTGCCACAACTGTCCTGAAGTGGTGCAGGCGCTTAACCAGTTTGCGTTATTAAACGATGGTATTAGTAATGAGATGATTGATGGCGGCTTGTTCCAAGAGCAAGTGGAAGCCAACAACATTCAAGGTGTGCCAGCGGTATTCCTAAATGGTAAGCCATTCTTAAACGGTAAAGTGGACACAGCACGCATTATCGACAAGCTACAAGAGCAGTATCCTGACTTGTTAAGCGCAGCAAGTGAAGACGATGCTGAGCAGCTAGAGCGTCAAGATGTGACTGTTATTGGTGGTGGCCCAGCCGGCGTTGCAGCAGCAATTTATACCGCACGTAAGGGTCTAAAAGTGACCATCGTTGCCGACCGTATCGGTGGTCAGGTGAAAGACACCCAAAGCATTGAGAACTTAATCTCTGTGCCATTGACCACAGGTACTGAGCTGTCTGCTAACTTTGAAAAACACCTAAACGAATATGACATCAACATCAAAGAGCATGTGAGTGTCAAAGAGCTGGGCGAAACTGAAGATGAAAACTACACCATCGAGCTAAACACCGGCGAGCAGTTTGAAACCCGCAGTATCATCTTAGCGACAGGTGCGCAGTGGCGTAAGCTAAACGTACCAGGTGAAGATGAGTACGTCGGTAGTGGTGTGGCATACTGTGCACACTGTGACGGTCCGTTCTTTAAAGGCAAAAAGATTGCCGTTGTTGGCGGTGGTAACTCAGGTGTTGAAGCGGCGCTTGACTTGGCAGGTATCGTTGAGCATGTGACCGTGGTTGAGTTTGCTGATGACTTAAAAGCCGACCAAGTACTGATTAACAAAGCAAAATCAAAAGACAATATTGACTTTATTACCTCAGCGGCGACCAAAGAGATTAAAGCCACTGACGGCAAAGTAAGCTCGATATTGTATGAAGACCGCGCCTCAGGCGAAACCAAAGAGCTTGATTTATCAGCGGTATTCGTTCAGATTGGCCTAGTGCCAAACTCAGAGTTTGTTAAAGGCTTTGTCGATGTTAACCGCTTTGGTGAGATTGAGATTGATGAAGCTTGTAAGACAGACCGCAGAGGTATCTTCGCAGCCGGTGACGTGACTACCGTTCCCTTTAAGCAAATCAACATTGCGATGGGCGAGGGTTCAAAAGCGGCACTATCAGCGTTTGAATACCTAATGATGCAGTAAGCTGCATGATTTATTAGCCAATATTAAATCATTAGCATCTACTAATATGATCCAATATTGAGCGACTTAGAAAGCCATCCTACGGTGTAGGGTGGTTTTTTTTGTTTTCAATAGTCACTGTTAAATGGTTATTAGGTTTATTTGCTTGGAATGCTGTATGGTCTAATACTAAATTTATTGCTTTTAATCGATAAAATAAAACAACCGGTAACGTGAAATGGGCCAGAGGATGGGCGGTATAAAATGAATGATGAACTTAATAACTTGCTGACTCAGCTTCAGCAGCAGCCTGATAATGACCAACTGATGGCATCTCTTGCGCTTTACTATATGCAACATCCAGAGGGTGACAAAGACCTTGAGTATTTAAAAAAAGCTTATCAGATAAATCCCTCTATCAAGAACACTCACAATCTCGCCTTTTGGTCTTTTTTTGAATATGGTGTGGATGATAGTCTGCCGTTGCAACAACAGGTTCTACAACTGGCCCCACACGCTTATTATCCCTATGCGGCTTACGCTCAGATGCTGATATCTAATGAGGTCACTTTTGAAGATGTTCAGCCTGTTTATCATTATCAGGCTGAGGATTATCAAGCGATTATAGCTGTCTCACACACTGCTTTAGAGAAGTTAGAGAGGCTCAATCAGTCTCAGTCAGATGGCAGTGAATTTATTTTTTATAACAATATCGCTTATGCATATGCAAAATTAGGTGACTATTTGCAAGCTTTTGCTTACTTCGAAAAAAGTGAAAGTCATATCAAGGTATTAATAAATGGCGGCAATAGCCAATATGTGGAACCGATTCTTAATGATCATTTGTATTCGGTGTTATTAAATAAAATCCGCTTGCATATCCTAATGGGCAACAAGCAGCAGGCATTGAATTTACTAAAAGATGCCAACAATAATGAAGCGTCTGACACATTAGATTTGGCCGATTTGTACGCCCAGATAGGAGAGTATGATAGGGCAAATAATCTGGTTCAGACCGAGAATGTGGATGTATCCTGGGGCTGGATTTGGTATGCGATTTACAACAGTGATAAGCAGAATTGGCAGCAAAAAATTGAGCAGAAACTGTATCAGGAGCAGGAGATACTATTAGAATATCAGAATGACCTCAAAGTGTTACTAACAAGCCCTAATAGTGAGGATATAGCCGCAAAGCTAAAAGAGTCTGAGGAAGAGATTAGCTATCAAAAAGCAGAGGTTGAAAAATTAGAGACACTATTGGCAAACGACAGACAGCCCAAGCCACAAGACAACATTCTTAATGACTTGCGTGCTATGTATATTGGCTGTTTATTGTTCGGTTGCCAATGTCATCATAACTTATTTGATGACTCTCTCATTAAAAATGATTAGAACACCATCCCTACTTTTAATCATTGTGAAGAAAAGCTTTGGAATAGCGTTATAACCAATCTAACCCTTCCTTTTAAAAAGGGAGGGTTAGTTATGAGCAGATAAAGCTCTACAAAATCAAGCTTTGGTAGAGTGCTATTTTAAAGAGTTAAATCCTATTTTTTCTCTGGCACAAAGCCATCCGCTTCAAAGCCAACTTTGACATGAGTACTGTCACAAAACGGCTTGTGCGCTGAATGACCACAGCGGCACAGATGCACCTCAGTATCACGAGTGATGGTGCGCCCCGTGCCTGTCACTACTTCGACATTACCATAGATAAAGTTTGGACCATTTTTCATCGGTTCAATGCGTAGCTCGCTGCCACTGGCATCTTTAACCTCAGGCAGTTTGATTTCAACTGAGGCAGGCTCGCCGGTGGCTTCAAAGTTCACCTCTTTATGACTGCCATCACAATAGGGCTTTTGTTTAGAGTGACCACAGCGGCATAACACCATACGTGTGCCATTGTCTTCACCTTGCACACTGTGCTTGGCATGAATGTAGGACGGCCCATTTTCAGTGACTCGAATGGTATTCACCTTGGGTGCGGTTTCCATCGGTGTGCCATCAGGATGATACACTTGGATGGCGCCAGAGGGGCAGTTGTGAGCAATCTCTAACAGCTCATCTGGTGAGGCGTTTTCAGGATGAATCCATTCGCCGTCTACATTGGGCACAAACACATCAGGGCGACCTAACACACAGTTGCGTGAGTGAATGCAGCGATTGCTATCAAAGGTAACGGTTGCATTGTCAGACTTAACGACTTCTTTATTATTGTCCATTGGAGCTCCTATTGGCTTGCCAAGTTAACTGGTATCAGTAAACTTGGCTGGCTAGATAGTAATACCCATTCTCTAAAATAACATACCTTTGTCAAACTCACTTAGTCTACTGATTGTAGTACTTGCGCTCGTTTTTCTTGGTATGTTAATTAATAGAAATAGTATAAATGTTTATTAAGGGGCGTTTAGGCGCCTTAACACTAAATAACTATAAGTACTACTAAGTTAATAATACTAAATAATGATATGAGCGATAGAGATAGGTCAGAAAGCAGTCAATCGGATGACCCAACCACTAACATCTATCGCCTTCATTTAAGATATTAGCACTGATTAAACATAAAGGGCTGTATAGAATTCTATACAGCCCTTTATTTAAAATAAATTCATCGGAGAAGTCTTCGATAACTCGATGCTTAGGTTCGATGCTTATTTGTCGTATAGAGTATCTAAGAAGTCCAAATAGCGGTTCCATGAATTTTTATCCGCGTAGGCGTTATAA
Organism: Psychrobacter raelei; assembly: GCF_022631235.3. NCBI lineage: Bacteria > Pseudomonadati > Pseudomonadota > Gammaproteobacteria > Moraxellales > Moraxellaceae > Psychrobacter > Psychrobacter raelei. Next base: position 2,892,242 of record NZ_CP093310.2, on the reverse strand, counting down.
CTGTCAGAGCTTGATTCGGTAAAGGCATGCCCCACGTTGCCATAAGTGGTCATCTCATTAGGCACATTGGCGTCGTCTAGGCGCTCAGCGAGTTTAACAAAGCTGTCAAACGGAGCGACATCATCTGATGTGCCATGAAACACTAAAATATTCCCTTTGGTGTTGTCATAATTCTGACCCGCTGGTGTATCTAGCCCGCCATGAAAAATAACAAAGCCTTTTTGCTCAAACCCAGAACGTGCTAACTCTAACGCCAAGGTACCACCAAAACAGTAGCCCATAGTCACGCCATTGTAGACATCGTTGCCTTCTGCCTGTGCAGCATTTAAGGCACCCGCCATTAAACGGCGCATCTTATTGCGGTCGTTATCAAGCCCGCCTGTTAAGTGCATTTTGTCGTCAACAGAGGTAGGGCGTATCCCTTGACCAAAGGCATCGGCAGCAAAGACGTTATAGCCCTCTTCTGCTAGCATATCGGCACGCATGCGCTCATATTCTGTCAAGCCATCCCAGTCGTGCAATAGCAATATAAAGGGTGCATTCGGCTTATCTGCTTTCGCATAATAACCCTCATAAGGCTCATTATCGACAGTATAGACGACATTTTTAGTGGTAATCGCTGCCGCAGTTTGGGTAAGTCCTACAGTAGCAACACTAAACACAATAGCGCTTAAAGCTGCTTTGGTTGTTGCTAACGTCGTAAATCTGGATAGCATGACGACACCTCGAAGATTGATTAAAAGTGGGTTAAATGGTTACTGCTTATTAAGCTGCGACAGTTAAATCATGAAAGTTAAGCCATGGGATTTAAACCACGAAATTTAAACCATGACAGATTAGTCGTCTAACATATCACGTTGTTTAGCCGCTTCATATAGACCGTTTGAGCGATTACCGGTACGGCAGAACATTAAGATAGGCTGCTCGGCTTGATTGAAATAATCGGCGAAATCTTCAACATGTTGCATATTTAACTCATTACCTGCAAATGAGATTTCTTTATACGCAACTCCAGCGGCTTTGGCAGCGGCTTCAATCTCAGCGCTGGTGGGCTGGTCTACAGCTTCTCCATCAGGGCGGTTGTTAATGATGGTTTTAAAGCCTTGATCGGCGATTTGTTGAACTTGTTCTGGGGTGATCTGACCTGAGAAGCTGACTTGATGTGACATAAGAAATCCTTATTAACAATAAAATTATGTTTTTTGATGTTATAAAATAATCATAAATACGTGCTATGCGTAACCGGTGACGTCAATATAACTTATAGCAAACCTTGCATCAATGCACTTTGGTAAAGCAGCTTGGCGCGGTGGCCAGAGCCACAAAACAGCATAATAGGTTTTGGTAGCGCGTGATATTGCTCCGCAAAGCGTACGACGGTAGCACGGCTAAGACGCTCTTCATCGAAGGGAATGTGGACATAAGCTAAGTCTTCTTGCTGAGCGGCGACACTTAGCGCTTCACTTGAGGGCTGATGCTCAGTCTCAAGGTCTGGACGAATATTAATCAGTGAGCGATAGCCCATCTGTGACAGCTTTGCGCACTGAGTAGGGTATATTTGCTTATAGATAGTTAACGAGTCGCTCATAATTTTGTGTGTCTAATAAAAGTAAATGGAGGCCACAGACTTTGAGCAGTCAAAGCTTGGGCTTGTGTTAATTTTAGCGTGGTTTTGAACACCAGGTAGTGCTTAATTCGCCTAATGAAATTCTTGTTGCTGCACAGTAGGGTGCTGGTCGTTGTGAAGATTGTCATCGGTTAGTAGGTTAATGGCCTGAACGGTACTCAAAAATACACGTCCGGATAACTCAGTAATCACCGCTGTTTGTTCTATAACATCCATCACCGGCCCCTTAATAAAACTGTAGTGCAAACGCTTATTGTTGGCCACCAGCTCACGGTTTAAGGTGATAAGCATCTCTTGTGCCGTCAAGTCAATGTGGTTGACTGAGGACATAATCAGTACCAACTCAGAAGCTTTAGGGTGCTGGTTGAGCGCTTGCTGGATTTGGCTATGCACTGACTCACTATTACCAAAAAACAAGCTTTCATCAACCCGCATAATCAGTAAATTCTCGTAGGTAATCACATCATGGCGATTTACGTTACGAAAATGCTCGGTGCCTAGTAGGCGGCCTACTACGGCGATATGAGGCTGGCTTGACTGCCAGATCAAGCCAGCAAAAGAGACAATAATGCCGATGACCAAGCCCACATTAAGCCCAAATAGCAGCACCCCAAAAAAGGTGGCTGAAAAGCTTAATGCATCCAGACGATCAGTTTTCCAAGCGCTTTTAAAGGTGCCAAAGTCAATGAGGCTAATAATCGAGGCCATAATCATTGCACCGAGCAGCGCATAGGGCAGCGGCGCTATCATTTGGCTCAAAGACAATAGCGCGATGACCATGACCACTACACTGACCACACTGGCCAAAGGGGTCTTAGCACCAGAATCGACATTGATGGCTGTGCGAGAAAACCCGCCTGCTACCGGAAAGCTTTGGCTAAAACCGCCGGCAATATTGGCCAGACCCAGTCCTCTAAGCTCAGTATTGGCATCGAACTTCTCGCCGCGCAATCGGGCATAGGTACTAGCGACTGAGCTGCTGGAGATAAACACAATAAGCGCCATCAAGCCTGCGGTGGGTAGTAAGGTGGCAACTTGTGAAAATGACTCAAATTCAGGCACAGAGAAGCTGGGTAGGCCGCTTGGGATTTCACCAATAGTGCGAATACCTCGGCTTGCCCACTGACCCAAGTAACTTAAGACAATGGCTACCACCACCAGTAGCAGCGGAAACAATCGTCCAGCCCATTTTGCCTGAGCTTGCGGTAGCCAAGATTCCCAGACATAAGCACTGGCATAGCGATTTAATAAAAACAGAACAAAAGCGGTAGCACCAATTAGCAAGGTGGGCAGATGTAAGCTGTTTAACTGGCTAAACATGGAGATGGCATAGCCTGGCAAGGTGTTGCCGCTGATTGCAATATTGGTTAAGTATTTTATCTGGCTAATAAAAATAAGCACCGCCGCCCCACTGACGAAGCCTGCCGATACCCCGCGGCTAATAAACTGCATGATCCAGCCAAGCTTCAGCTTGCCGGCGAGCCATAATATACCGCCCATCATCAGTGCCAATAAGCTGGCAAGCATGATGTATTGCAAACTGCCCTCAACTGCCAGACCATGCAGGCTACTGGCGGTCATGATCGCAGTAATGGCAACGGCGCCGAGTGCTTGTACACTGCTTGAGCCGACCCAGGCGTAGACCAAAACTGGCACGATTGAGGCATATAGCCCGTACACAGGGGGCAATCCCGCTAATACAGCGTAGCCGAGGCTTTGTGGAATGACCAAGATACCAACCACAATACCGGCGATAATGTCAGCGGGTAGGCGAGAGGGGCTATAGTCTGAAACCCAAGCGGGAATCAGCTTTTTCAGCCAGTCTTGCTTTGTGTGCGGGATGAGTGAGGTCGGCTTGTCAGTCACTGTGGCCTCTTACAGATGGCGAGATAAGTTAATATACTTAATTGTATAATATAACAGATGGCGCAAGATAGCTTGAGATAATGAGTAACGGTTATTTTCAAAGTGATAACTCACCCCAGAGTAGGTGGTGACTTTGTATCAGTTTTTTGCGCTAAGCTGGCAAGTTTGATAAATAACCCCCATTATAGAATTCTAAATAAAATATATAGTGCTAAATAAAACCAATATCCAAGGCAATAAATCAAACATAAACTGCTGTTATTACAGGCGTTAAACCATAAGAGGTAATTTATCATGACCACAGCACAATCACGACACTTGGTTTGTCCTCACTGCTCAGCCACCAATCGCATTCCTGCTAACCGTATCAATCAAAATCCAATATGCGGCAAATGCCAAAATGCCTTGCTAATAGGCAAGCCTGTGATATTGAACGCTCAAAGTGCCCCCAAGATCATCCAAAAAAACGAGGTGCTAACCATCGTCGATTTTTGGGCCAGTTGGTGTCAGCCTTGTCATATGATGGCGCCACAGTTCGAGCAGGCCGCAGCTCAATTGCCGCATATTGTCTTTGCTAAGCTACAAACCGATCAGTTTGAGCAGACCGCAGCACCTTATGGTATCCGCAGCTTACCGACTATGGTGGCTTTTAAAGGCGGAAAAGAAATTGCCCGGCAGTCAGGCGCCCTGCCGAGCAATCAAATTGTGCAATGGGTTCAGTCTTTGAGCTAATTTAAAATCTGATTGGGTTAGGCAAAACACACCTGACCCAAGACCACTGTCTTACTGGCACCGGTAACCGCAGGCAGGTTACCGGTGGCACCCATGATGGTCTGACGTGCAAGCCAAGCAAACGCCATGGCTTCTACCCAAGTAGGCGCAATCCCAAAGTCTGCGCTGGTCAGTATTTGCCAGTTTGGCAATAACGCAGCAAGACGCTTAAGCAAATAAGCATTGTAAGCACCGCCACCACACACAATCAGCTCACCACCTGTCATATCAAGTCGAGTCGCTTCTGCGGCAATGGCATCGCTTAAGCTACGGGCACTTAGCTCAGTTAATGTAGCCTGCACGTCTTGCGGATGCAGTTGGGCGTGAGTCTGCTCGGGTAACTGTTCAAGCTGCTGCTGTAACCAGGAGAGATTGAAATCTTCACGTCCAGTGCTTTTGGGCGTGGGCTGGGTAAAATAGGGGTGACTCAGCAACTGATTTAACAGCTCATCATTCACTTGTCCTGACTGCGCCCACTTGGCATCTGTATCGTACAGCTCATTGTCTTTGAGGCTCTCATCAAGACTTGGCGCATGGTATTGGTACCAAGCATCAAGCAGGATGTTGGCCGGGCCGGTGTCATAACCGATCACCGAAGCTGCTTGCTGCTCAGCTGAGCTGGCTGGCAGCACCGTAATGTTAGCAATGCCGCCTAGATTGACGACGATACGGTGGCCACTATTGTGTTGTGACGGCTCTAACGGCGCACCAAACTGGTCTAAATGAAAAGCGGGTGCCAGCGGCGCGCCTTGTCCACCCACCGCCATATCGCGGCGGCGAAAATCGGTGACCACACTAATTCCGGTGCGCTCAGCGATGATATTGGGATCGACCAACTGTAAGCTAAACCCTAAGTTGGGACGGTGACGCACAGTCTGACCATGACAGCCGATGGCTAAGATGGCCTCAGGACTAATGCCTGACTTTTGTAGCAGCTCATTGACCACGGTACTGGCAAATTCGGCATACTCTCGGCTCGCCCAGCCAAACCACTCAAGCTCGCTGTGTGGCTGCTGATCCAAAATAATGTTTTTTACTGGATAGGCAAGCTGGGCGGTACCATTGGGTTGGCACAGTGCCAATAAGGTCTCACGCAGGTGTTCAGGGAAGGGCTGTGAATGGGTGGCCACAATTTTGTCTGCTGCAGCATCTGTAGCCTCTGCGCTATCAAACTGACAAATCACAGCGTCCATACCATCTAGGCTGGTGCCTGACATCATGCCAATGTAGTAGCCGCTATCGAAGCTCTCAAAGAGGGTGTCTGATAAAGCAGACTCTAAGTCTTCTAGATGGCTTTCATGAGGATCTAAATGTTCTAAAGAGCTGTCTGAGGGGGATAAAGAATGGTCTAAAGAGGGTGCGTCAGTATGTGTCATAGGCCTGCTACAGTAGTTGCAATAAAAAAGGGTAGGCTGCCAAAAGGCAGGACTACCCTATTATAGCAAAAGGCGCTTAGTTAAGCTTTTTATTGAATTTTAATAAGGGGCTTACCATAATCTACCTTATCTGCATTATTGACCAAAACCGCCTCAACAATGCCATTATCTTCACTCAGCACAGGCATCAGTTTAGATAAAACATCGATATAAGCCACAGTTTGACCGACTTGGACGCTATCCCCTGGCTGTACTAATGGTGCCGCAGCCGCATCTTTTCCCAGTTGAACATAACCCACATAGGTTGAGGTGATGTATTTGGCAGCAGGTTTGTTAGAATCACTCTCTTGTTGATCTGCGGCGGCGGTACTATTTTTAGCTGTGGCACTATTTTCAGCTGTAGCACTATTTTCAGCTGTAGCATAGCTTGCAGTACTGCTTAGCTGCGATGGGCTACGATTCACCACAGTAATGGACTGAGTGCCCTCACTGATGGTAACTTGCTGTACTGAGCTGTTGGCAACTTTTTTTACCACAGCTTCAATGGTCGTAATGTCCATGTTGCTCCCTTTTTCTCTTCATAATAGGTGCGAAACCATTGTTTTAGGTTTATATCGTTAGGCAAAACTTAGCGATCTTGTTTAACCGGTGATGTAATTTGCAATAGTAATGACGCTTAATACACTCATGATAAGCGCAATGATCCAACCAAAAGCGGCAATCCAAATCGGATGCTTATAGCTGCCCACAATATTAGAGCGATAAGCGGCAATCAGGATAATAATCATAGCAATAGGTAATATCAGACCATTTAGTGTACCTGCCAAGACCAATAACTGAGCAGGTTTACCCACGGTGGCGAACACAAAGGTAGAGATGAGGATAAAGCCAATAATAAAGTAGCGGCTGTTGCGCTCGATAAAGGGATGAAAATTACTCATAAACGAGACGGATGTGTAAGCTGCACCAATGACAGAAGTAATGGAGGCGGCCCAAATCACAATACCAAAGATAATCTTACCGGCATTGCCTAAAATATGCTCAAAAGGTGACATAGCCGGGTTTGATGGATCGAGCGATACACCCTTAGACACCACACCCAATACTGCTAGGAATAAAAAGACACGTACGATCGACGCTATTAAAATACCTGATACTGAACTGCGAGTGACAGACGGCAGGTTCTCTTCACCACTGACACCCGCCTCCAACAGACGGTGAGCACCGGAGAAAGTGATATAACCACCGACCGTACCACCCACCAAAGTTACGATGGCCATCGCATCAATTTTGCTAGGCATAACAGTCCGAGTCACTGCTTCAGCAAAGGGAGGATTTGATTTGAACATCACATAGATAATCAAAATCAGTAGAATAAAGCCCATCAGCTGAGTAAATCGGTCCATCATAGGTCCCGCTTCACGGCTTAGGAAAATGGCTACCGCAATTACCCCACTAATAAGGGCGCCAGTGATGGGGGAGATGTTGAATACAGACTGCATACCCAAACCTGCACCACCGATGTTACCAATGTTAAAAGCCAGCCCGCCAAGCACGACCAAGAAAGTAAGTAAATAGCCAACCCCTGGGAATACTAAGTTAGCCACTTGTTGTGCGCGCATCTTGGAGACAGCGATAACACGCCAAACGTTAAGCTGAACCCCAATATCCATAATGATGGATATTAAGATCACAAAGCCAAAACTTGCCATTAAGCTTTCGGTAAAGGTAGCGGTCTGGGTCAAGAATCCCGGCCCTACAGCGGAGGTCGCCATTAAGAAAGCGGCTCCTAATATTGCGGTGTTTTTCTTTTTTAATGCTGTCATAAACATCCTTGTTGTCGGTGAGCTGTCAGGAGTAGTCTTAAAATATTTTAAGGTTAAGGGGGTGTTTACATACTCAAATTAAAATCATCAGATACAAATGAGAATGCCTTGTTGCTCAAGCTTTTGCTTAATCTCAGCTGCGAACTGCACAGCATGCTCACTGTCACCATGGAGGCAAATACTTTGGGCTTCCACAGGTACTTGAACTCCATCTACACTGGTCACGATGCCTTGGGTAATCATTTGTAGAGCGTGCTGGGCTGCTTGGGTCGCATCGGTAATCAGTGCATTGTCTTTGCTTCGGGCAACCAAAGAGCCATCGCTTTCGTAGTTACGATCAGCAAAGACTTCGGAGATTGAGGTTAAGCCTTGAGCCTTAGCGACGCTGATTAGGTAACTACCCGATAGCCCCATAATTGCTAGGCTTGGATCAAAGTTTTTGACCGCATTGACAATAATTTTAGCCAACTTCTCATCCTTAGCCGCCTGATTATATAAAGCGCCATGCGGCTTGACATAACTTAGCTTAACGCCAACCAAATCGCACATGGCTTTTGCTGCACCCAGCTGATAATGAATTAGGGCACGGCACTCTTCTTCTGGTAGCTGCTGTGCGGTGCGCCCAAAGTTATCTCTGTCATCAAAGCCAGGATGTGCCCCGACTCGTACATTATGCTGTTTGGCCAGTTTTAAGGTCTCAAGCATGTGCTGATACGAGCCGGCATGTAAACCACAGCTGACATTAGCAGAGCTAATAATATTCATTAAAGCAATATCTTGGCCACAGCCTTCAGCCACATCTGCATTCAAATCAATAGTTTGCAGTTTATTAACAGGTAAATTAGTGGTCATAAGCATATTTCCTAATACGTTCAATATAACGGTGTCTGTCTTGACGGGCTTGTATTGCCTCTTGTATAGAGACCATTTTAAATTGGCATTTTTGGCCAAAACGGGTCTGTGCCATCAGTCCAATATCCGCCTCAATAATGGTGGCAATCTTAGGGTAGCCACCTGTCGTTTGGGCATCGGCCATTAACACAATGGGTTGGCCTTGAGGGGGCACCTGAATCATGCCTGCGGCCACGCCATGCGAGCTCATCTCTGACTTTTGAGCAAACTCAAGTATATTTTCACCAATACAGCGATAGCCCATACGGTTGCTGCTGGTATCGACTTGCCACAGCTGATTCTCAAAGTTGTGTTTGGCAGCCTCAGTAAAGTGGTCGTATTCACTGTTGGCAATAACGCGGATTTGGGGCGCGCTGCTATCAAGATGGGAAGCTGGCATACGAGGAGCGGCCACGCCAATCTCGCTGGTATGCCTATGTGCTGAGTCTAGTTTGGCGACTTTAACGCTATCTTGTGGCTGCAAAAACCGCCCGTTTAAGCCACCAAATTCGGCCTTAGTATTGGTGCTTTTTGAGCCCAGAACAGCCTCAATATCAAAGCCGCCTTGCACTGCAAAATAGGTATACATGCCTTGCAGGGGGCGCACAAGCTTTAAGGTTTGTCCAGCCTGAGCCGTAATGCGCCAATAAGCGTACACCCGCTGCTCATCGAGATAGGCCTCATACAATCCCCCAGTCAAGCAAAAGCAAGTATTTTGCTCGAATTGCACGCTAAAGCTGCCTAAAGTAATTTCAATGGCAGCCGTATCTAATGGGTTTTGTAATAAAGCATTGGCAGCTTTTAATGCCCAAGGATCCATGGCTCCATTTGTGCCCACGCCTAGGCTACGAAAGCCAAAGCGCCCCAAATCTTGAAAACTGGCTAACGCATTTGAGGCTAAAATCTTCATAATCAGTGGCCTATCCCTTGTTTACGAGTAATGAATATCAAGCACCGTGAACTGCAGAGTATCTCCTGCACTCAGTGCGGTCGGCGGGTTTTGTGTCAAATCAAACAGCGGCATCTGAGTACGCCCTAGCAATTGCCAACCGCCTGGGGAGGAGAAGGGGTATACCCCCGTTTGTTCACCGCCAATACCGACCGAGCCTGCTGGAACCTGAGTACGCGGTGTCTCTCGCCTTGGGAAATAAAGCTTTTCTGATAAGCCGCCCAAGTAAGGAAATCCTGGCTGAAATCCAATAAAGTAAACGGTATAAATTGCCTCGCTGTGTAGCTTTACCACCTCTTCTACAGACAGGCCTAACGCCTGAGCCATCGGCTTTAGGTCAGGGCCATATTCGCCGCCATATTGCACAGGTATCTGAATATGCTTGCCTTGAATGCTTTGACCCTCTGTTTGTTTTATCAGCTGTGTTAGGTGTTGTTTTAGCTCATTTAGCTCAATAAAAGTTAATGGCTGGGTAAAAACGCTCAAAGTATTCATACCAATGACGACTTCGGTCACCGTCAGCAGCTTGCGAATACGATCAGCCAAAGCCCAGCAAAGCTGCTGCTTTTGTAGGGTGATAGGCTTAGCAAAATGTAGCGTTAAATTGGTCTCACTACATAATTGCCAAGTGTGCTGGTCAGGGCTGTTGAGTTCAGCATTACTGATCAAGTTTGGCATGCCTTAAGTCCTTTAAGGGTTGATAATATAGAGTCAGTTAAATATTTTGCTCAATCCACTGTTCTAAATAATGGATACTAACCTCACCTTCTTGAAAGCCTTTATCCTCAAACAAGCGCTTATGTAAAGCTAAATTGGTATCAATGCCTTCTATGCTAGCTTCCTTGAGTGCTGCTTGCATATAATTCACTGCCGTGGCTCTGTCTGCTGCATAAACACATATTTTGGCCACCAGACTGTCATAAGAGGGGGGAATCACTGAGCCTGACTCAACATGACTGTCGACACGTACGCCCATACCTGCAGGGAAGTGGCAATAGCTGATTTTGCCGGGTGTCGGTAAAAAGGTGTAAGGATTTTCGGCATTAATTCGGCATTCAAACGCATGGCCAGAAAGCTTAACGTCAGTCTGTTGATACGATAAAGGTAGACCTGCAGCTACGGTAATTTGAGCTTGGACAATATCAATACCACTCACCAACTCGGTGATGGTATGTTCCACTTGAATGCGGGTATTCATCTCGATGAAAAAAAACTCGCCATTTTCATATAAAAATTCAAACGTACCCGCACCAACATAGCCCATTCTCTTGCAGGCATTAACACAGGCCTCACCAATTTGTTGACGCTGTGATTCACTGATACCTGGAGCAGGGGCTTCTTCAATCACTTTTTGATGGCGGCGCTGCATTGAGCAATCACGCTCACCTAAGTGAATCGCGTGGCCTTGGGTATCGGCCAAGACTTGCACCTCGATATGACGTGGTTTTTGTAAATAACGTTCAAGATACACCACAGAATCACCAAAGTTGGCTTCCGCTTCACTCTTGGTCATTGCAATGGCTTTAAGCAGCTCACTTTGTTTGTCGACCACACGCATACCACGGCCACCACCACCGCTGGCCGCTTTAATAATCACCGGATAGCCCACCTTCTCGGCGAGTGCCAATACCTCATTTTCAGTTTCTGGCAAGGCGCCCTCAGAGCCAGGGACACAAGGAACACCCGCTAGTAGCATTTGTTTTTTGGCTTCTACTTTGTCACCCATTTGACGAATGTTTTGTGCAGTAGGGCCAATAAAAACCAATCCTGCGTCAGTTACCGCTTCAGCAAAAGCGGCGTTTTCGGCTAAAAATCCATAGCCGGGGTGAATGGCTTCAGCACCGCTCATGACTGCTGCTGAAATGATGGCTTCTTGGTTTAAATAACTTTTAGGAGCAGGTGCAGGACCGATACAAACACTTTCATCTGCTAATCTTACAGCAAGCGTATCTTTATCTGATTGAGAATATACCACCACTGATTTAATGCCCATTTGTTGACAGGCACGGACAATACGTAGGGCAATCTCACCCCTATTGGCTATCAGAATTTTTTTGAACATATCGGCTTCCTTGCAGAGGCAGGTTAAAGGTTACACAGGGTAATAATGCGTGTCATAAAATGATAAATAAAGCAGAGGGTACGAATTTGCTTTACAGCGTGCGAGTTTCAAATAAAGACTGATCAAATTCGACCACATCACCTTCTTTGATTAATATCTTCTCGATGACACAGTCAGTCTCCGCTTTGACTTCATGCATAATTTTCATCGCTTCAATCACACATAGGGTATCACCAGCTTTGATGCTATCACCAACGTGAACAAACACCTCAGCATTAGGCTCAGGGCGTAGGTAAAACGTGCCCATCATCGGCGCGATAACGGTTGTCTTGGTGGCCAAGTCAGCAGATTTTGCAGTGTCTTGATCACAAGAGGGCGTAGCAGTTGATGAGGCTGCGGGGATGTTTTGAGTCTGTGCTTGGGTATTTGCACCATGATGAGTGGTAGGGCTATGCGCTAACTCAGCGGTATTGGCTAAGCTTGCCGCCTGACAAACAACATGTATGCGCTGAGATCCATCCACCACTTCTAATGATTGAATATTTGAGCGTTCAGCGAGCGCAATTATTTTTTCTAAATGATCAAAATCTATATTCATTATGATTCCTTAAACGCAAAACACAGTTAGAAGTAAGGACACACAGGTTAGTCAATTAACAGCTGTCTAGTAAAAATCCTGCAAATAGCACAAAAACTACAACGCCAAACCCGTTGGGCAAAGACGGTCTAAAGCCACCTAAACAATCATTAAAGGTTAATATAATAAGCACATGGATTGAGTAGATTCGTTTAACTTGGGCTATAAATTATCATAGCTTATAAAAGACAAAATATAAAATCATCTAGACAAATTATCGAAAAAAAATTGTTTTTTTTTACATCCGAGGTTTTTGACCCTAATAAAAGTTTTTTTAATAGCGCCAAAAATAGAAATCAAAACAGACAAGCTTTTGCCAAATCTAAGCCCAAAACGGCGACTAACATAGCTTTTTGCTAAATTCTTCATTAAAATCCTAGCATTCATTTTTTATACTCATTAACATAGTCCTGATTAGACTGTCATTTCCTATTCATTACCCAACTATTGAGGCAATTATGAGCCAAGCGACATCAGAACAATCATCAAGTCCATCCAATGCTTTAAGTCTAGACGAGCAGCTGGCTATCATTAAGCGCGGCACTCATGAGATTTTTTCAGAAGAAGATTTGGTGGCCAAACTAAAGCTGGGCCGTCCCTTAAAAATTAAAGCCGGCTTTGACCCCACCGCCCCAGATTTACACTTAGGGCATACAGTACTAATCAATAAATTAAAGCATTTTCAAGATTTAGGCCATGAGATCTATTTTTTGATTGGGGACTATACTGCTAAAATTGGTGACCCTTCTGGTAAGAATACTACCCGTCCACCGCTTACTGATGAGCAGGTGATGGCCAATGCTAAGACTTATGCTGAACAGGTTTTTAAAATCTTAGATAAAGAGAAAACCAACGTAGTATTTAACTCACAGTGGTTCAATGACATGAGCGCCGGCGATATGATTCAGTTGGCAAGCCAGTTAACCGTATCGCGTATGCTTGAACGTGATGACTTTGCTAAGCGCTATGCCTCACAAACTCCGATTGCTATCCATGAATTCTTATATCCATTAGTACAAGGATATGACTCAATTGCGCTTGAAGCGGACGTTGAGATGGGGGGGACTGATCAGACCTTTAACCTATTAATGGGGCGCACCTTACAAGGCCGTTATGGCCATGAAGCGCAAGTGTGCATTACTGTGCCTATCTTAGAGGGGTTAGATGGCGTTAATAAAATGTCAAAATCACTTGGCAATTACGTCGGTATCGAAGACGCACCGGGTACCATGTACCAAAAAATCTTATCTATGCCAGACTCGCTTATCCATCGCTACTTTGAGTTTTTAAGCTTTAAGCCCATGAGCGAAGTGGACGCCTTAATGGCTGAGATGGCAGCCGGCCGTAATCCGCAAGAGATTAAGCGCATCCTAGCTGAAGAGCTCATCGAGCGTTTCCACGGTGCCGAAGCGGCAGCAAATGCCCACAAATCAGCCGGTAACGTCTTAGCCGATGGTGAGTTACCTGTTGATTTACCAGAGGTAACTCTAGAGCTAGAGGCTGGTCAAGAGGCGTTATTTATCACTCAAATCTTAAACCAAGCAGACTTGGCCAAAAACAGCGCTGCTGCCAAAGACATGCTAAAGCGCAATGCAGTGAAGGTAGATGGTGAGGAAGTAAACGCAGGCTTTAGCCTAACTTCTGGTCAATCGGTAGTGATTCAGGCCGGTAAAAAGGCTTTTGCTAAAGTGACCATTGCTTAATAAGCGGGCCGTCTCAAACCTCGTAAATGAGTCTGGGTATCAAGCACTTTGCAAGATGCTCAAGGCTCTTTAAACTCTAAATCATTATTGAGCAATAACCATTAATGGTAAACATAATGATGCCAAATGCGCCCATATTAACCAGTGCTAAAGTACGGCTTGAACCTTTAACTCAAAAGCATGCCACTGATTTGGCACACGCCTGCCAAGACGGAAAACTGTGGGAAACAGCCTATACTTTTGTGCCAGACCCTCAGTCGATACCTACTTATATCGCTACAGCAAATGATACCGAAGACAGAATTGCGTTTGCGGTCATAGATATGGCTACCAATCAAGCAATTGGCTCAACCAGTTTGTATCGAATCAGACCAGACGTTAAGCGGTTAAGCATTGGCTATACTTGGTATGCCAAGTCGTACTGGCGCACCCATGTGAATACAGAGTGTAAGTTGTTGATGTTAACCCATGCTTTTGAAGCGCTAGGCTATCAGACGGTGGGGTGGTGTACCGACATCATCAATACGCAATCTCAAAATGCCATTGAACGACTGGGTGCCAAAAAAGACGGTATCATTCGAGGCGATAGAATACGCCAAGACGGCACGATTACAGATTCGGTGTTTTATAGCATGACTGCTGATGAGTGGCCACAAGCCAAAACACAACTTGAAGAGAAACAAAAACGCTATGAGTGAACATCATAACAATCACGTGCCCCAAGGTATCTATCAGCATTACAAAGGCAATCTGTACCAAGTATTACACACCGCGCGCCATTCAGAAACCGAAGAGGCAGTTGTGGTCTATCGCTGTCTTTATGGCGAATATGGCGTGTGGGTAAGACCCCTAGCTATGTTTACTGAGACTGTGCAGCTCGAAGGGCAGACTGTACCGCGCTTTAAATTGATACAGGCTTTAGCCGATTAATTGTTTATTGCCAATGGCAAAGTCTCATTTAGTAGATGTCGTAGATGTGGCTTTAGGACGCTAATCTGCTGATGACGTAATGTCACCTTGTTAATTATCCTGATTTCATGGCCCAAGTCTTGTTGTCCCAATTAAATAAGGCAATCAGACTCAGGGGTGCCAGTACGCTAAACCAAATGCCATAAGTGATTGAAATACCTTGATGTACCATCGTGTAGCTTAAGGCTAGGATAACTAAGCTTGCCAGTACCGCAACCATATTGTGACTCGAATTACGGCACATGAGGGCTCGTAATGTAATTAAGGCCAATAAAAAGCTTGCTAACTGCAGCATAATCATCGCCATGGTATAGGACTGAGAGATGCCTTGAGCGGTTATTTCACTAGTTTCATCAATGATTTCGGTGACCAGCTTTAGGGTGCTGCCCAGACCGGTCAACGCCGCAAAGATAAAGAAATGACCATAACCAAAAAATACAAAGTCATGGCGGCGACGCTCTTCATCCAAGATGTCATCAAAGGGGATGCTAAAATATAGCCACCATACAGCAAATAATAGCGCCACCAAAGCTGAGCCTGAGATTATAATGGCAAAGGCGGAGTAGGCCGGACTGATTAAAAAATGCAAAATAGTCTGACTGACGCCCAATATGCCTTCCCCAAGCACAATAATGGTAAGTAACCCATAACGCTCTGCAATGTGACGGGGATGCCAATTATCAAATTGCTCTGAGCGGGCCCAGATGGGCATCAACAGCTCTGCTGTGATGAATAAAAATAAGGCAGGTTTTTTTATTGCAGCGGGCAAAAACAACCAGCTTATCCACATCAGTTGTAGCGTTATGAGACCAAAGATACTGCGGCCAGCTACCTTTTTGTGGCCTGGCACATGGCGATACACTCGCCACCATTGACTACAGCTGGCCAAGCGCATGATGGCGTAGCCTGCAACCCCAATCCAGATCAGCCCTTGCTCGAAGAATTGGTGGATATTGGCGGCAATCAGTAACGAGCCAAACATCTGCATCATGACCGATATCCGATACGGCAAGTCATCAGGGTCGTAGCCGGAACCAAACCAAGTAAAGCTAGACCAGGCATTCCATAGAATAAAAAATGCCACGGTAAAGGTAATAAACCCTGCATACTCATGTGCCAATAAATCTTTATACAGTCCCTGAGCTGCCGCAGAAATGGCAATCACGTACACCAAGTCAAATAAAAGCTCAAGCGGGGTTGAAGCGCGGTTAGGCTCATGGGTATCTCTTGCCGAAATAGGCCAAATATGGGGTAGGCTCATCTATTTTGATACTCCGGTCATCTGTAGAAAAACGATAATCTTGACTTATTGAAACACAAAAAGGCGCCACTGTTGAGTAGCGCCTTTTTTGGGCCTGTGCTTTGGATGAACTAGGTTGGGTCTACCCTAAAGCAGCCTTGACCAAAACGTGATGAAAGCCTGTGGTTATTAAGACTTTTTGTTGTCGTCTTTTAGACCCGCTTCGATCTGGATTTTTAGTTTAACGTCTTTCATCATACCGCCGTCAGTGTAAGTGTTAATACCCCACTGAGTTCTGTCGATAGTGGTTTCAAAGTCACCACCACAAGTTTTTGTTTCTAAGATTGGGTTATCGTAGCAGTTAAACTTAGTGGCTGTTAAAGTAACTGGGTGTGTTTGGTCAAGCATGGTTAGCTCGCCTTTGACTGATTTTACTTTATCGCCATCAAATTCCCATTTGGTAGATTTGAAGTAAGCAGTAGGGTATTTTTCTACGTTGAAGAAGTCAGCAGATTTTAAGTGCTTATCAAAAGGCTTAAAGTTGGTGCTTAAGTTGTTCATAGGAATGGTAATACCCACAAAGCCTTGTTTCTTCTCAGGAGAATAATCTACCACACCTGTTAGACCGTAGAAGCCGCCAGCGTTCGTGGTGGTACCAAAATGGTCTACAGAAAAGCGAGCATTGGCATGGGCAGGATCAATTTCATAAAGCGCAGCATTGGCAGCAACGCTTAAAGAACCTAGGCCAACTACAGTGGCAATAGTAAGCGTTTTTTGAATTAGATTCACAGTACATTCTCCTGTTATAAGTTTTATAAGGTGCGATTATAAAGTCATCAAATCCATCGTCAGTTAGATCGATAAGCAGTCGCATGAAAAGCTACACTAAGTGAGACATATCCTATTGAACAGACAGCCCTTGGTTAGGCATCCTAAATCTATAAGGGGTACTTATATATAGCGCTCACTAGTTTAACAAATATTTAGTAAATTTGGGATAGCTAAAACCACAAAACCAACAGTTTTGGTTGTAGTTTGGTTATAAGCTGACATTTGGTTAACGACTAGGGGCCACCTTGCGTCCCATTAAGGTATTGGCTACCCAAGCTGGACCGATTAATAAAAATTGTAAATCTTCAAAAAAAGAAGGTTTTTTACCTTCAAGCTTGTGACCGATAAATTGTCCAATCCATGCCACTACAAATACGGCGGCCCAAGCTTTAAAGCCAAGAGGAAGTAAAGCGATAGCGGCCATACTGATCAGCATAAATATGCCCATGGCGATAAATAAAGGGGTTGATAAGCGCAAATAGAACACCGCAACCAGCATGGCCGCCACAATGGTAAACCAAGCGGCCAGCGACATGCCCATGCCTAATATGCTGACAAAAATTGTCGGCACACACAGCCAGTGTATTTTTTTATTAATAGGGTTTTGGTGGCTAACGGCATAATCTGCCAGCCATTGATCTAAGCTACGCTTTTCAGAGCGTTTACGTGATGTCATTCTAATATCCTTATTAGTAATGAGGTAGAGAGTGATAGCGTGCACTATTGACGGCTTATAGTCATTCATTATTACAATAAGCCACCTTAAAGTAAACTGCTGTCTTGTTGTTTGGTTAAAACAGGATTTTATTAGTCAGGCGATATGTTGACTTTTTGGCGCTTAGACCCCATTTAAGAGGGTCATGACTGCTGCAAAGGGCGCTTGGATTTTGGCTAAGATTTCATCGCTTATTTGCCTCTCAATTATATTTAAAGGAAGTTAACGTATGATGCGTATTGGCCTGTTTTTATTGACCAACTTAGCAGTGCTGGTGGTATTTAGTATTGTGTTTGGGATTTTATCCAGTGTTTTTGGACTGGGTTCTGTCCATGGAGCAGGGGGGCTAAACATTGCCAGCCTAGCCGTAATGTGTGCGGTATATGGCATGATCGGTTCTATGATTTCACTGTTTTTATCCAAATGGATGGCAAAACGTTCTACGGGTACCGTGGTGATTGAACAGCCTCGTAATGCCAGTGAGCAATGGCTGGTTGAGACAGTGGCCAAACAAGCCAAAGCGGTAAATATTGATATGCCAGAGGTGGGTATCTTTGATAACGCTCAGCCCAATGCGTTTGCTACGGGCTGGAATAAAAATAAAGCGCTGGTAGCGGTGTCTTCAGGCTTACTGCATACCATGACCCCAGATGAAGTCGAGGCGGTATTGGCACACGAAATTGGCCACGTGGCCAATGGTGATATGGTCACTTTAGCCCTGATTCAAGGGGTGGTTAACGCCTTTGTGATGTTCTTTGCTCGTATTGTCGGCAGCTTTGTAGATAGAGTCGTCTTCAAGAACGAAGATGGCCCAGGTATTGGCTATTTTGTGACCAGTATTGTGATGGATATTTTATTGGGCTTTTTAGCATCAGCGATTGTGATGTGGTTCTCACGTCAGCGTGAGTTCCGTGCCGATGCTATGGGCGCTAAGCTTGCTGGCCGTGACAAGATGATCAGTGCGTTAAATGCGCTGCGTCCGGCCGAAGCACGTCCCGATCAGATGCCTGAAAACATGCAAGCTTTTGCCATCTCATCAGGTCAGACACAAGGCTTTAGTATTGCTAATTTCTTTCGCTCTCATCCCACCCTTGATGACCGTATTGAAGCGTTAAAAAAGTACACGCCAGGCCAGTCTTAAGTCATTAAATCACATAGACCCTATAACGTATCCTCATAAAAAATACCGCGATGAAGATCGCGGTATTTTTTTGTTTACACGATAGCTTTTAGCCCACTTTGTTTTGACTTGCACTACGTTTCCATTCATACAGACCAATAAAGGCATTAATCTGATACACCATGGTTTGGATAGCAAAGATATAGTTACCACTCATTAAATTGACAATGAGCCACACAAAGTTTACGGCAATCCAAATCCACCAGTTAAAAGAATAACGTAAGATCATAGTGGCCTGAGCGGTAATAGACAGCACAAAGGCAAAAACGTTAATCCAATAAAAATCAATGAGGCCTAAAAACTGACTGCCATCATCTTGTACCACAGCGTAGCCCTTTTGGGCTAAAAAGTCATTCACGATAGGGAACATGGCCAGACCAATGGCGATAAAGGCAAGGGTGACTAGCCACACCCATTTGGTCGCAGATTTGGGCACCATATTGCCGTCTGGATCGGTGTTTTTTGACCAATACACCAGACCATACACATGAGTAAAAAAGTTAAATAAAGGCGCCAGCATTAAGCCCACGGCACCTGAAGTACCTTGTACAACTACCTCACCGGCAGTGGCTGCCATGCCCAAGCCGTTGCCCATAACATTGCGGCGGAACGAGAGGGAGACCACACACACCAGACCGACCAAAGATACCCCCAGATAAAACCAATCTAAGCGGGTATGTTCTGTGGTGAGCCAAAAGCCGGTGCTCAAGGCGATTACCCCGAACACGAACCAAGCAACAATCCATTGCATTGCCCATTTACCGGTCAGATTATCTAGCAGTTCTATACGCATATCAGTCCTAATTATGTGATTGGTGAGATTGAGTTATCGTCATCTGGTAAGATTTTTTGAGTGTACGGGATGTTATGGCGCAATAAACAGGCCTACTTTCCAAAGATATGTTGATCGATATAAGCAATGGCCTGCTCATAGCGTGCAAAATAATCTGGACTATCAATACGATAAGTTTGGATATTATGACGCGCAAAAATATCAGTCAGTCTACTCTCAAAACGATCTCTGGCACTTGGGGTACCCAAAGAGCGCATGCCATCATCTATCCACGGGGTGTTATTGGCCAAAAACAAGGTATGATCGAAGCGAAACTCCTCAATACAGGCGGTGACGAACGGATGGGCACGTCCCTCATATTCCTCACAAAAAGCTTGAGTGGTGACAAAATCGGTATCAACAATGGTGACCGGTGACTGAGCTTGATATAAGGTCTCACGCACCGCTTGAGCGTGGTCTAACGCAATGGGTCCGTAGTCGCTGTATTGTAGACCCTCTTCAGTACCACCCAAATCTGTGCCCACATACAAACGGCCCATCTCAAGTACTAAGTCTGCGCCATAGTAGTTGGCAATCTTGTGTGACAATGTGGTCTTACCTGAGCTTTCACCGCCAACGATAGCGACAGTGCGGGTATAGTTGCCACGCGCTTCAGGATGAATAATATCCCAGTTGGCAATGGGGTTGTAATGAATGGCGGTACTGTCAAATTCAGGGTGTAGTGGGGTAGTGGCCACTTGGGTGTTTAGCGCAGAAGTCACTGACGGCTTAGACAGTGGATGGCCTTCAGTGACCAACAATACGGTGTCCTCATCCATATTGAATTTATCTTGGATGTAGTCAATCTTGGCATTATAGCCATCGATATTAATCGTAATGTCCTCGATGCTGTCGTGAACTGGGAACGAAAAATCATCACAGGTGTGAATTTTGATAAAAGGTAAGTCGCTACACGCCATCTGTAACCAGCGTGCCTTATCTTGCAAAGTAACCGGGAACTTTTGATTGGGATTGGGGTGGCGAGTAATCACAATGTGAAGCACCTCAACCATAGATGAGGCGTGCAAAATACTGCGAATATGACCTAAATGTAGCGGTTCAAAGTGACCAATCATAAGTCCTGACTTTTGCATATACTGCTCCTTAACAATGTTAGTTGGATAATATTTTTTTATTTAATGTAGCTTATCTTAATATTTTTTTGATAAAAATCTATGGGTTTTTAGTCACGTTCAAAAAAGCGTCTGTCATTTTTGTATGCGCTAAAAATCCTTAATAACCCTTTTTAAAACATTGCTTTACCTGTCGATAGCTGCTTTTATAGTTGGGCTAGGATTGTGCAATACTTTGTGGTTATAAAGTTACAAACTTCGCCTAAATTCTCAACAGCAATAGTTAAATCATACGCTATAATTAACTCAGTCAATCAAAGGGTGTAACTTGGGTTTTAATGCTTTTTATTAATCTGTTTGTACCTTGTCTATCATACCTTGAATCCCCATAATATTAAGTAGGATTTATTTTATTTGATATTTTAAGCAGTAGTTTAAGGTTTTAAGCCGTACTTTATAGGCGATGTGCTTAAACACTAATCTTAGATTGACGCTCTTGTCTTGATAGGGAGAATAACTATGGCAAAACTTAACAAGCTTCATCGTTCGCGTAATCATCGAATGATCGCTGGGGTAATGGGCGGTATTGCTGAATATTTTGGTTGGTCACCTAATCTGACCCGTATCTTATTCGTGTTTATTTCTACGGCAAGTGTGGCAGTACCCGGTATCTTAATCTATTTGATTCTTTGGTTAATTATGCCAAAGGCAACCGCAGACTCTTATGTCTCTTAATTGCCTTATTTAAGACAAGCTATTTATT
This sequence comes from Psychrobacter raelei, assembly GCF_022631235.3. NCBI lineage: Bacteria > Pseudomonadati > Pseudomonadota > Gammaproteobacteria > Moraxellales > Moraxellaceae > Psychrobacter > Psychrobacter raelei. Next base: position 2,870,931 of record NZ_CP093310.2, on the reverse strand, counting down.
TTATTTTGCGATTAAAAATACCAACAACAATAACGTCAATATAGATAACTATAATTAAAACACTTAAGTGGTCGTATCTAGGCCACGACAGCACCACTTTCCTCCTGCCTAGATGGGTTACCATCTAGGTATTTTTTTTGTCTATATTTGCATCAATTGGGCTCTGAATATAGATAAAATAGCGATTTTTTAGTAAGGTGAGCGTACCAAAGGTAACCCCTCAAAAAAAAGAGGCTAAGCTCACATTTTTTTGCTGTCTATTAACCCTTATTTTAATCAAAACATGGCGACATTATGACTTTTCAAGAACTCATTTTAACTTTGCAAACCTATTGGGCCAACAAAGGCTGCGTGGTATTACAGCCTTATGATATGGAAGTTGGGGCGGGCACGTTTCACACAGCGACTTTTTTGCGCTCATTAGGCCCTGAAGTTTGGAACGCCGCGTATGTACAGCCGTCACGCCGTCCGACCGATGGTCGTTATGGTAACAACCCCAACCGTTTGCAGCATTATTATCAATTCCAAGTTGTGATGAAGCCCAACCCACCCAATATTCAAGAGCTGTATTTAGGCTCACTAGAAGCAATCGGTATCGATACCTTAACCCATGATGTGCGCTTTGTAGAAGACAACTGGGAATCGCCAACGCTAGGTGCTTGGGGTCTGGGCTGGGAGGTGTGGTTAAATGGTATGGAGGTGACTCAGTTTACCTACTTCCAACAAGTGGGCGGCCTTGAGTGCTTCCCAGTAACCGGTGAAATCACTTATGGCCTTGAGCGACTGGCCATGTATATCCAAGGCGTAGACAGTGTGTATGACCTTGTTTGGACCGATGGTGAGTTTGGTAAAGTGACTTATGGTGATGTGTTCCATCAAAACGAAGTAGAGCAGTCGACCTATAACTTTGAGCACGCCGATGTGCCTAAGATGTTTGAGCTATTTGATTTTTATGAGCAGCAAGCAGATAAGCTGGTAGAAGCCGACTTGCCGCTGCCTGCCTATGAGATGGTGTTAAAAGCGTCACATACCTTTAACTTGCTTGATGCGCGTGGGGCGATTTCGGTTACTGAGCGTCAACGCTTTATTTTAAGAGTACGTACGCTGGCTCGCAAAGTGGCACAAGGCTATGTACAGGCTCGCGCAAAACTTGGCTTTCCCTTGGCTGCTGAAGAGCACAAGGCTAAAGCGTTAGAGAAGTATTTGCCCAAAGACAACAGCCCAGAGCCTGATCAAGCGGCAAAGTAAGTCCGTATTGTGATTCGCCAGTAACCTTATACCTTGTTAAAAAAATCAGAGACCCTCATGAGTACAATTTTATTTGAATTAGGTAGTGAAGAGCTACCACCAAAAAGCCTAAAGCCATTACGTGATTCGTTAAAAGCTAGTGTTGAGAGCCAACTACAAGAGGCTAATATCAGCTATGACAGCCTAAAGGCCTATGCTGCGCCGCGCCGTCTAGCCATCGAAATTGAAGGCATTAGTGAAAAGCAGCCGGACCGCACTGAACAAAAACGTGGACCTGCAGTAAAAGCCGCCTATGATGCTGAGGGTAAGCCTACCCGTGCTGCAGAAGGCTTCGCTAAAGGCCTAGGTATTGATGCCAGTGAGCTTATCACTATCGAAACGGACAAAGGCGATTACATTGGCTATGAGCTAACCATTCAAGGTCAAGCCACCACTGAGCTGCTGCCCAATATTTTTCAAACCGCTTTAGACAATCTGCCCATTGCCAAACGTATGCGCTCAGGCGCCAGCCGCGAAGAGTTTGTGCGTCCTGTAAAATGGTTGGTGTTGATGCAAGATGATCAAGTGATTGACGCCACTGTGCAAGGTCTTGACGCCGGTAATCAGACATTAGGTCACCGTTATCACTCTCCAAATCCTATCACTATTGCGCATGCTAGCGACTATCTTAGCGTGCTTGAGAGTGCTAAAGTTATTGCCGACTTTGACCGTCGTCAGCAGCTTATCAGTGAGCGCGTTACTGCCTTGGCCGATGAAGTAAATGCCCGTGCCATCGTACCGCAAGACTTGCTCGATGAGGTGACCTCATTGGTAGATTTACCCGTGGCACTTCGCGCCAGCTTTGAGGAGCGCTTCTTACAAGTGCCACAAGAGGCGCTGATTAGCACCATGCAGGCAGACCAAAAGTATTTTTGTTTAACCGACAGTGAAGGCAAGCTGCAACCGTATTTTATCTTTATCAGTAACATCGAATCCAAAGACCCAAGCCAAGTGGTCAGCGGTAACGAAAAAGTAGTACGCCCACGCCTTGCTGATGCTGAGTTTTTCTTCTTACAAGATCAAAAACAGCCACTGATCGAGATGGCCGAGAGCCTAAAAAATCGCGTCTTCCAAGACAAATTAGGCACGATTTGGGAAAAATCTGAGCGTATTGCCAAGCTTGCTGCCTTCATTGCAGCGACTTTTAGACAGCAAAATATTGCCGGCTACGCAGACATCGACGTGGCACAAGCCACACGCGCGGCCATGTTGTCCAAAGCCGACTTAACCAGCACGCTGGTTGGTGAGTTTCCAGAGCTACAAGGGGTGGCGGGTACTTATTATGCACGTCTAAATGGTGAGCCTGAGGCGATTGCGGCGGCCATTGAGGAGCAGTATTTGCCAAAGTTTAGTGGTGACAAACTGCCACAAACCGCTGTGGGTATTTGCTTAGCACTGGCCGATCGCATTGATACATTAGTGGGTATCTTTGGTATTGACCAAGCCCCTACAGGCTCAAAAGATCCATTTAGCTTACGCCGCTCAGCCATTGGGGTACTGCGTATTTTAATCGAAAAACAGCTGCCCATTAATTTGGTCAGCTTAATTGAGCAGGCCATTTTAAATTACCAAGATAAACTGCCTAAAGCGGGCGAGACCTTAGCTCAGGTTATCGACTTTATTAACTCACGCTACCGTGCTATGTATACCGAGCAAGGTGTGAGTGTAGATACCATTCAGGCAGTGCTCGCGATTAACCCACACATGCCGCTTGATTTTGACCAACGTATCCATGCAGTGAATGAGTTCCGCAGCTTGCCACAAGCAGCGACGTTGGCTGAAATTAATAAGCGCGTGGCCAATATCTTAGCCAAATCTGAAGGTCAAGTGGGTGAGGCAGTTGATGAGTCGCTACTGACTGAGGATGCAGAAAAAGCCTTGTATCAGGCGTTAAGTACGGCCAAAACTGAAGTGGCGCCGTTACAAGCAGAAACTCAGTACACTCAGATCTTACAATCTCTTGCCACATTAGAGGTGCCCTTGACCGGCTTCTTTGATAATGTGATGGTCAACAGCGAAGATGAGGCACTTAAAGTCAATCGTTTGACCTTGCTTAAGCAAGTACGCGAGCTGTTTTTGACGGTGGCCGATGTGGGTGAATTACAGATTTAATGTGTTATCTTGATAAGGGCTAATTTAAGGGCATGACGTTTTTGCGTTATGCTCTTTTTTTAGAGCTTAAACAACGTCAAAGACGGCTGTAATATTGTAAGTAAAAGTTACAAGTTAACATTACTCATTTTTGAAATCTTATCGCATAATAGGGTGGCTTAAACTGCTTTGAAATTCTCTATTACGTTACTTGGGTATGCGCTGTCATGATTGAAAACTGGACAAGAGAGCTGGTCACACAGCGTGTGCTGACTGCTACTTTATTGGTCATTTTGTTTATTCTTTGCTTTAGGGTGGTGCAGTTCTTTATTGTACCGGCTTTATGGGCCGCTATTTTGGCCTATGTGACCTTTCCTATTTATAATTTCTTCCATAAAAAAGTCAAACTTAGCCCCAATATTAGCGCCGGTATTATGACCGTGAGCATCTCGCTTATGCTAGGGGTGCCTATTGTGTTAGGTCTTTTTGTGCTACAACAAGAGGCCGTTAACCTATATAGTAACTTGTTGTACCGCATCAAGGTTGGCTATGTTGATGTGCCACAAGAGATCAAAAACCTACCGGTCATTGGTCAGCAGATCAAAGATATTTTGTGGGAGATTAATAAAGACCCTGAAGCCTCTTTGAGTGCTTTTAGAGCTTGGTTGCAGTCGCATTTGTATTATGGCAAGGTGGCGCTCGATGTGGCCTTTAGTACCATGGCCAAATTGGGTATGGCGCTTATGACCATCTTCTTCTTTTACCGAGATGGCATCAGCCTGATTAAACAAATTCGCCAAGCGCTACGTAATATTATTGGCAACCGTATCGACGATTATCTAGATTCAGTAGGCTCCACCACTCAGGCCGTGGTGTATGGCATTGGTCTGACCGCTTTGGCGCAGGCTTTATTGGCAGGCGTCGGTTATTATTTTGCTGGTGCACCCAGTCCTATCTTGTTGACTTTAATGACGTTTGTGGTGGCATTAGTGCCCTTTGGAACCCCTTTTGCTTGGATGGGTGTGTCCATCTGGCTATTAACCCAAGGCCATACGCCAGAGGCCATAGGCTTGGCATTATGGGGGATGCTGGTAATCAGCTGGGTTGATAATTTAATTCGCCCGATTGTTATCTCTGGTGCCACCAAAATTCCGTTTATTATTATCTTTATTGGGGTGCTCGGTGGCCTAACTGCCTTTGGTTTTGTGGGCTTATTTATTGGACCTGTGGTATTGGCCATTGCGCTGGCAGTATGGCGTGAATGGATTAATCAGCACCGCAATGTTATCTTTGCGCCCTGTTATGCGCAGCTTGATGAGCATCAATGGAAGCCGGCCGATAGACCCATGGCGTTAGAGATATCGCCCAATGTGGTGACTTTTAGCAAGTATCCTTTTGCCGATGCACCAAAAGAGGAGCCGGATACCTCAGATGACAAGCAGCCTCATAATGACTAGGCTAAAGGACTGACGGCACAGCTGCCAAGAGCAGAACACAGATCACAGATCACTCATTGACCTAAGAGACAGATAACCACAGTTTTAACCTAATGGTCTGTATCACCCCGCTTTTTACTTAAATAAGGACTGACTTTTTTATGCTCACCATTATTGCCGATAGTAACATTGCTCATCTGCACGATTATTTTAATGAGCAGACTCTAAATCATCCTATTCAGGTGATTAGCATGGCTGGACGTGACATTACCGCTGATGCGCTACAACAGTATCAGCCGGATGTACTGCTTATTCGTTCGGTGACGCAGATTGATGCCAAGCTGCTCGATACCAACCAAAGCGTTAAGTTTATTGGCTCAGCCACCATTGGTACCGACCACGTCAATGAAGGCTATGTGAGCCTCAGAGGTATGCGTTTTGCCAATGCCGCAGGCTGTAGCAAGCATTCTGTAGCGCAGTATGTGATGAGCGCTATTTTGCAATTGCGCCCTGAATACTGGGCAAGTAATACCAGTCAGTCGGACAAGCCTGTCAAACTAGGCATTATTGGCTTGGGTAATATTGGCAGTACGCTGGCGCGTTATGCGCTAGATTTGGGCTGGGAAGTACTCGGTTATGACCCGTTTCAATCTGCATCTGTGATTAATAACGCAAGCGTTGATAAAGTGTTAGCACAGAGTGATGTGATTAGCCTACACGTACCCTTGACCCTGACAGGGCATAGCGAGCTGCCCACCTATCATATGATTGATGCAGACGCTTTGGCTAAAATGCCCAGCACCACAATGCTCATTAATACCTCACGCGGTGCAGTGGTTAGTGAAGCGGACTTATTGGCTGATTTAAATCAAAATCCTGAGCGTCAAGTGGTGCTTGATGTGTTTGAAAATGAGCCAACCGTTTCTGCTGAGCTGCTAGATAAGCTAACCATTGCCACGCCGCATATTGCGGGTTATACCCTTGAGGGTAAGCTGCGAGGTACACAAATGATATTTGATGCTTTTGTACGCTCTTATGGTGAGAAGGGTGCGGATATTTTGAGTATTAAACAGACAGATTTAATGGCTGATTTATTGCCCGCCAATCCTTATCACTGGTCGCAGTTAAAACAGTTGCCTGAAAAACTGCCGCAGTTTTATGACATCAAGGCGGATGACAGACAGCTCAGAGACAGTGTGAATGAACAGGCTGGGGCGGTGCTAGGAACTGACTTTGATGCGCTTAGAAAAAACTACACTTTGCGCCGTGAGTGGTTATTCGATTAAGCATCCATTTTATGACAAAATACCAAATAATATAAGAGCAAGAGAGTTATGATGAGTGATGAGCGTTTAACGTCACCTGTGCTATTTGCGCCAAGTATGAGCCTAGAGATGGCTTTTAAACGTGCCCAGCTAATGGCCACTTTGCGTCATTTTTTCGCGGAGCGTCAGGTGTTAGAGGTGCAGACACCGTTGATGTCGCAGGCGGGCAATACGGATGTGTTTGTGCCGTCTATTTCGACCAATATCACTGTTGCCGATAAACCAAAAACTTATTATTTACATACATCGCCTGAGTTTGCGATGAAGCGTATGCTGGCGACGTGGAAAGTGGCTATGTATCAGATCTGCTCTGTGTTTCGCGACAACGAGGTGGGTCGTCGCCACAACAGTGAATTTACCATGCTTGAGTGGTATCGGCCGGGTTTTAACTTAGAGGCGTTGGCCGCTGAGCTGTCTGACTTACTGGCTGTGGTATATGGGCAGCCACAACCTTTAGCCCACTATAGCTATAGCCAAGCATTTATTGATTATGTGGGTATTCATCCCTTGAGTGCTAACCTTGAGTTGATTATCAATGCTGCCAATGAGCAGGGGCTGGGTGGGCTTGACTTAGGTGAAGACCGTCAAGGCTGGCTTGATGTATTATTTAGCCATCTTGTAGAGCCTAATTTGGGCCATGATATGCCAACGATTATTACCGACTATCCGCCTGCTACTGCGGCTTTAGCTAAGCTGGAGATAGATGAGCAGGGTAATGAGGTGGCCAAGCGCTTTGAGCTGTATATCAAGGGTATAGAGATTGCCAATGCTTATGATGAGTTGGCAGATGGGGCTGCGCTGCAAGCTCGGTTTGAAGCGGACAATGCAGAACGGATCCGCCGCGGATTACCGGTGATGCCCATTGATGAGCGTCTGGTAGCCGCGTGCGATGAGCTGCCAGCCTGTAGCGGCATTGCGCTGGGCGTCGATCGTCTGTTAATGGTGGTAACGGGCGCTGCAAGTATTGATGAGGTTATTGGGTTTGGTATTGGGCAGGCGTAGGGAATTTAGTCATAAGCGCACACGGCCGCTTGCATCAATGACTCAAATAGTCATAAAAGACGCACCGTTAATTTAGGCAGAAACACGAAGCTTAACGCACCAACTTATTGAGCCCATCAGCAAATTGCTTTTTATCTTTATCCGAATACGGTTTTTGACCGCCCATTTGGGTTAAATCCAGCATGCCCGTTGAGCGCATGGTATCCATAAAATCACGGGCATTTAGCTTCTGCTTAATGTTGTTTTTGTCATAAATAATGCCATGTGGGGTTAGTACCTGACCCCCATTATTTAGCACATCATTGGCCAAAGGGATATCGCTGGTGATCACCAAATCACCAGGTGACACATGATCGGCAATATAGTCATCTGCCACATCAAAGCCTGACCCCACCACCTTCATGCTAATAAGCGGAGACTTGCGCACTTTAATCGGCTGATTGGCGACAAATATTGCCGGAGTATTGGTGCGAATAACCGTCTTGGTAATCAGATCTTTCACCACCAAGGGGCAAGCATCGGCGTCAATCCAGATGGTCATGCCCGCTTGTGGTTTGGCAAGATTGGTAGCTTGAGTATCTAAGCTCAAGACTCGAGCCCCATCTTATTAGGCAAGGCACGTACCAAAGCAGCCAAGGCCTGCTCAAGGGCAGCCACGTCATTTGGCATCAAGGTTACGTGGGCAATCTTGCGATCGTCACGCTCCTCTTTGTGATAGGTGTGATAATGAGCGCCATCGATTTTTAGTACCTCCTCAATATTGGGATATTGGCCCAAGACATTAATCATCATTGACGGATAAACATTATCGGTATCACCCAGTGGTAGACCGACCACAGCACGAATGTGGTTCTCGAATTGACTGGTCACCGCCCCCTCAATGCTCCAATGTCCTGAGTTGTGTACCCGAGGCGCGATCTCATTGGCCAAAATGGTATCTTTACCCGCAGCATCTTTGCTGACGAACAGCTCAAGTGCCATAGTACCGACATAATCTAAGTGGCTCATTAAGGTTTCAATGGCAGACTTAGCAGCAGGCAATAAGTGGCTGGTACCCACGGCAGGTGCTTGCGACTTGGCCAATATGCCATTGTGGTGGTGGTTTTCTACCAAGTCATAGGTGCGCATGCTGCCATCTTGAGCACGGGTGGCGATGATAGAAACTTCGCGGCTAAAGTTGATAAAGCCTTCTGCGATAAGCGGGGCTGGAGTGGGGGTCAAGTTGCCTTTACCGGTCACAGCCTCCCCCAAAGCCTGCCAGGCCTCATTGATATCTGCTTCTGTTTTTAGTACAAATTGACCCTTACCATCATAACCGCCGCGGCTGGTCTTTAATACCAACGGTAGCCCCAGCTCTTGGGCAGCCGCTTTCAACTCTTGCTCTGAGCTGACGCTCTTAAATGGCACGGTCTGGATACCCAGCTCATTAAATAAAGATTTTTCGCTTAAGCGGTCCTGCGCCACCTCTAAGGCTTGTGGTGGTGGATACATCCCTTGTTTGGTGCCCTCATCTGACAGCTGCTTGAGCCAAGCCACCGTTTTGGCAGGCGTGTTTTCAAACTCTAAGGTAAACACATCAGCTGCAGCAACGAAGTCGTCTAATTGCTCACTGGTAAAGACTTGGCCGTACAGTGAGGCGGGGCAATGGGGCGCGTCTTCTAAAAATACGCAGCGGTAGCCCAAAGGTAGTGCGGCTTCTGCCAGCATCATACCGAGTTGACCGCCACCTAGAATACCAATGGTGCGGATGGTTTGGTTGGCAGGATAAGCGTTGGCTGTGGTCATGTTTGGCTCTTAAATTAGTGAAAAGTAGGAGAAGTCAAAACCGTAAAAATAACAATAAATAATAAGATGATTTGGACAACAAGGGTATCGCACAAAAATAAAAAACAAAAAGGTGCTCACAGCACCCCTTTGTTCACCATCTGGTTCGTCTATTACTACTCAAGTATAGCAAACTTAGCTGTTTATGATGCCAGGGGTCGGGCTCGCCAATACCGTTTCAGTCTGATTTTGACGAAACTCAACCAGCTGTTTGGCCAGTGCGTCATCTTGTAAAGCCAGAATCTGAATCGCCAGTAAACCTGCGTTATAAGCACCTGCTGTGCCAATGGCTAAGGTGCCTACAGCAATACCTTTTGGCATCTGTACAATTGATAACAAGCTGTCCCAGCCGCTTAGGGTTGAGGATTTCACTGGTACGCCAAGTACCGGCAGCTCAGTTTGGCTGGCACACATACCGGGCAGATGCGCGGCGCCGCCTGCGCCGGCGATGATCACCTGTAGACCTTTGTCTTTAGCAGATTTAGCATAATCAAATAGCTTGTCTGGAGTGCGATGGGCTGAGACAACCTCACATTCAAAAGGCACACCGAAGTCGGCCAATAATTGAACACCCAAACTCATGGTGGCCCAATCAGATTGCGAGCCCATAATAATGCCCACTTTTGGGGTGCCTGCAGGAGATTGAATCGGTCCAAGAGGAGCGTCAGCTTGCGGGTGGTTGGTGGCATTTGCCATGGTTTGAGTTTCCTTGCAAAAAACATTCATCATACAAAATTTTTGCGCTAATAAAAAGCACCTTTTTCAAAACCCAATTAACGCTTATTTAAAGCCATCTGTATGCACTCTATTCAGGGGTTATGGCAGATGGCTTATATTGTATAAAGTTATCAGAACAAAGGGGCAGAGGCTGCTGAGTATCGAAGCGATAGGCCGTCATATGGCCTTGTCCTGCGACCGAATAATCGGTACACACCACTTGAGGACTTAGCGGCTCAGGCTCACCATTTAGCCAGTAATGACCGACAAATATGGGCTTGTCTGTCAGCAGCTCAAAGCTCAAATCTTCTACTCGGGCCTGCTGCGGAATTTGTGCCAAATCTGAGCGTGCGGCTCGGGCGATATCAACGATGCGCTCTCCTTGTAGCGGCTGCTGCCACCATTTGACTCGCATACGGTGACGCACTGCGCCATCTTTATCAGTAAAACTTGTCCCCTCTGGTAAAGCAACTTCTACGCCTTTGAGCACTCGCTCTAGAGCGTCATACTCTGGTGAGTGCTTCTGACTGCTGCGCTGCAAGGCCTCAAATGTTAAGCGATTATCCTCAGTTAAATAGGGCTTTAACACCGCCATACTATCGACATCCCAGCAGGCGTGTACGAAACAAGCATGTTCAGTCTCTATCCACAGCGGTAACTCATAAAAGCGAGTTAACCAATAATTGTGCGCTTCAGAGCCAAACGGTATCTCATCTAAAAAAGCTTGGTGTTGATGAGTATGCGTTTGATTATGCGAGCGCAAATACTTAAGTTTGCCGTGAGTAGGCTCGGCCATGTCATCGACAGTGGCATAAGCAAGCGCATTGTATTCATGATTACCCATCAAAGCATCAGCAACGCCGGCATCAAGCATAGCAAACACGAGTTGTAAGGTTTCAATCTCGTGGGGGCCACGGTCGATCAAATCACCAATAAATATCGCTCTGTGGTTTGGTGGCGGCTGATAGTACGAGATATTCAAAGTTTCATGCTGGGTCATCTTATAACCAAGCTTATCAAGCAATCCTTTGAGCTTATCGGCATGACCGTGAATGTCTCCAATAACATCATAAATCATAGGCAGACTCCAACTGGTTAAAAGTAAAGGGGGAGAGGTGGCGGGTAGTTCATTTGCCAAAATTGTACTTATTATTGAGGCTGTGTTAGCTAACTTCTGGCTTGATAATAGCATTGAACCGGGTAGGCTCGTCAAAAACAGCCCAGTCAAAAACAAAAAAACACCTCAAATGAAGGTGTTTTTTTATTAAGCTTATGATCCCATCAAGGGTAAGTATCTAACTCATTAATCAATCATTGTTAATTGAGCTATTAAGTTCTACGTGAAATAAAGCCAATGATGAATAAGATAACCGCTACGACTAAGAAGATATAAGCGAAGTTCTGGCTTAAGCCTGCCACACCGCCAAAACCTAATAAACTTGCCAATAAAGCGATTACCGCAAATATGATAGCCCATCTAAACATAAGACACTCCTTGTAAATTGTAATTGTATATATAACTTGTTAGAGTTAAATTTAAGTTTTTTGATTTGCTGCATTTTTTCGATGCTTTTAATTAACTCTAAAGCATGATTTATAATAGCTTAGAAAAAAAACCATAGCGTAAGTTATTGTTATACATTGAGTGTGCTATTGTTATGTTGTAGCAAAGAAATATATACCTGCGCTTATTTACAGTATTGAGCTACCTCCACATAAACCAACACAACACACTGAAACTAAGAGGGCATTATGGATGAGTCAAAGTGGTTTTCGATAGACTTAACACAAGTGCTAGGTATTGCGCTGTCTGCGGTGGGGATTTATTTTGGTCTGATGCTGTTTACGCGGCTTATGGGGCTACGCAGCTTTGCTAAGATATCTAGCCATGACTTTGCGATGACCGTGGGCGTAGGTAGTATTTTGGCGTCCACCGTTTTGTCGAAGTCACCCTCTTTAATGCAAGGCTTAGTCGCGATGGCAATGCTGTTTGTTTTGCAAGCCTTGGTCTCTATGCTGCGCCGTAATGTTAAACCACTAAAAGATTTGATTGATAATGAGCCATTGGTACTGATGGCCCACGGGGAATACCACTGGGATAATATTAAAAGTGCCAATTTGGCCAAAAGCGATATTCAAGAAGTGCTGCGCAAAAATGGACTAAAATCTAAGTCAGAAGTATTTGCAGTGGTGATGGAAACCACCGGTGATATGAGCGTGATCAAACAAAATGATGTCGCCCCAGATCCAGACTTATTCGATGATATCAGAGACTTTGAGGTGCTTTTTACACCCTCGGGGTCTCATAACTAAGGTGTTAGTGATAATAGGTAGTTTAGTCACTGACAATGCCCTAATAATCTTTAAATATTATCCAAAACTCTACATATTATCCAAATAACAACCGGCATGTTTACGCGACTTGTTATGGTTACTTTTTTAATGGCCCTTTAAAAACGATCTTTACTCATGAACTACTCTTTAAAGTCTCGCCTGATCGCCCCTCTATTTGAGCCCTATGCTCGCTATTTGCATGCTGATTTATTGCACTCCATTAGATTGGGTGTGGCGGTGGTTTCCTCATTAATATTCAGTAAGGTCACACAACTCCCACATTCAGAGTGGGCCACCATCACTGTGTTCGTCATCTTAGGGTTACTGCAATATCAAGGTGCGATTTATACCAAAGCCAAAGAACGTATCCTCGGTACGTTGTTAGGTATTGTTGTGGGTTTAGGCCTGCTGTGGATTAATCACCACGTACAAGGGTATCTTGGCATCGCTTGGCTGTATTATGTGTTGGTCGGGCTCATTAGTGGGATTATCGGTTATTACTCTATCAAGCAGCTAGGCTACATTGGCCTTTTAACGGGGATCACCATGTGTATGGTTATCTCAAGCCATAACAGCATTGGTCCTGATGGGATTGCTCGAGCGTTTAACGTATTAATTGGTACCCTATTTGCGGTGGTGGCCACGTTAATTTTGCCGTTAAAGTCGACGTTAATGTGGCGCTTTTTATTGGCCAATAACCTAGAAGCCTGCGCGAATATGTATGATGGGGTAGAGGCGTATATCTCAGATCCAAGCTTAGATCAGCGTTTTGCAGAAGCGGATATCGAAGAAGATGAGATGGCCGATAAGGAGCTGAATAAACATCATCCCAGCTCTGCTGAAGTGGCCAATATAGATACCCAACATGTGCAGTTAGACTTGGGAGCCACGACAGTGACAGCCATTGATGGTGTTACCAATACTGCCTCGACCACTTACGTTAATAAAGACATGGTAGAGCAGTTTAAAGAGATTAATAAGCGGCTATTGCGAGTCAGAGCCCATATTGCGGCAACGGCCAAGGAGTCTGGCATAGATATCCAAGATTTGGATATGATTCAGCGTACCCATCGCAATATTATTGGTACCATTGACCTGCTATTGAGTGCCGCGCCTAAGCTTGCTCACAGTCCTATTGATGAGGAAAATCGGATTTTAGTTGATCATTATCACCGAGAATTAACCCAAGCTATGCGTCATATAGCCGCGGTATTAAGAAGCCCCAGTGATGAGGTGTTTCGGCCCATTACCCGCATTCAGGTTTCAGATTATCCGAGTGTGCAGACCCTACCTTTTGAATGGCAGGGCTATTTTTGGTTAACCCAAACCTTGCAAGGTCAATTGCAAAGCTTGAGTGATTTACTACAACATACTCAAGCCCAGTGGTATAAAGGATCGGGCCTACGCTATCAGCGCCAAGAGCAGCGCCGTATACATGCCCATGGGGGTGAGAGTGATTTGGATGTGTAGGGGGCAGTTGTTTACATGGCCTTTTTAGGTGTGATGGTTGGGTATGATCAAGGGCATAAGGACTATAAGCGATGATGGGTTATTTTGAGGACAAACAGCGGCGTATAAATGAGTTTGTGGCACGGGCCAATGTGGTATTGGGCAATGACCCGCTGTGTTATACCGGTAACTTTATTAGTGGTCAGATACAGCGCCCTGATCTGTTATTCGTTAGCATTAATCCAGGCCACAGTAACCGAGAAGACTGGGGCGATATTGAGGCGCGCCGAGCCCAAGCTGTGGTTCAAGATTTTAAGGCGGTGCCTTGTAAGTATATAGCTGATGCGGCCCGAGGTAGCCGTTATGCCCAGCGTATTATTGATGTGATTTGCTTAGGTGAAAGTGGGCGTTTAAATCACTGTGCTGAGACCAGCTTTGTGTCGTACTTTGCAGCGCCTAAAGAGTCCGTGTTACAAGCCCAACTGGCCGAGCTGCCAGAGGAGATGCAGAGAGAGCATCACGCATTAACTCAGCTTGATATCGACCGCATTGAGCCAAAGCACATCATTTGTATGGGCTGGCGTGCCTTTGATAGATTTTTGGCGCAGTATGGTGACGGTCAAGAAATCACCATTAAGCAATTACCGCTAATGGGTAAAATGGAATCTTACTACGCTTATACCGAGGTGGCGGGGATTCCGGTACATGGTTTGCGTCATTTATGTACTAAGCTTACGCTTGAAATGCGGGCTCAGCTTGAACAGACATTCTTACAGGTCTGGAATCAGATAGAATCCTCTCCAGATTAGTCCTGCCGATAACCGATAAAACCCCTCATTACTTAAGTAGTGAGGGGTTTTTTTATTTAACCTACTAAATGGGGCTGTTTTCTGACGAATCTTGTCCTTAAGCCCTTAATTATCAAGAGTCTTGATTGCAAACTATTTTTTTTGTGAACTCAAAGTATTTGTTTCTATTTCGTAAATGTGTTTCAATCCCCGCCTAAAAATTAATTCCCAAGTAAGCAGAAGTCACATTATGTAAATTTAACAGTCACTTATATTTAGTTAGGAGTAACAAACTATGCAAGGAAGTGGTTCACCAAACTCTCATTACGATTCGAGTGCTGACAGCTCGCGCATGCAGCGATTCTTAAAAGGGGTAGAGTGGCTAGGTAATTTGTTGCCTCACCCTGTTATTTTATTTGTTTGGATGTCGGTATTGCTATTGGCGCTTTCCGCTATCCTGTCTTACTTTGGCGTATCTGTTATTGATCCAAGACCAGAAGGCACAGCCGGTCGTACTGAGGACGGTATGATCTATGTTGTCAACTTAGTTAATGGCGATGGGCTGGCACGTATTGTCGAAAACTTAGTGACCAACTTCACTGGATTTGTGCCACTAGGTACGGTACTGGTTGCCCTACTGGGTGTAGGTATTGCTGAATATTCAGGTATGATTTCAGCGGCCATGCGTGGTCTTGTGATGAATGCCCCGAAGAAGATGGTGACGTTTACCATCGTGTTCGCCGGTATTATGTCTAACACTGCATCCGAGCTTGGTTATGTGGTACTAATCCCGCTGGCTGCCATGATTTTCCACTCATTAGGTCGTCATCCACTAGCAGGTTTGGCAGCAGCCTTTGCTGGTGTATCAGGCGGCTATAGTGCCAACTTATTGCTAGGTACAGTTGACCCGCTACTATCCGGTATTACCCAAGAAGCGGCTCGTATCATTGACCCGACTTATACCGTTGGTGCAGAAGCAAACTGGTACTTCATGATTGCCAGTACATTCTTAATCAGTGCGATTGGTTATTTCGTTACCGAAAAAATTGTTGAGCCAAGCTTAGGTAAATATAATCCAGATGATGCCGGTGATGCCTCCTTTTTAGAGAGCGACATTGAACAAGTAAGTGCTGTTGAGAAAAAAGGTCTTATCTGGGCCGGTATCAGCATGTTGGTGTTCTGCTTGCTGTTAGCTTGGACGATCGTACCTGCTGATGGTATTTTGCGTCATCCAGAGACAGGTCTTGTTGCCGGATCGCCTTTTCTAAACGGCATTGTGGTCTTCATTTTTGTGTTCTTCGCGATACCAGGTTACATCTACGGTAAAATCACTGGCAGCATCAAGAACAACCAAGATGTGGTTGATGCCATGAGCAATGCAATGAGCTCACTGAGCATCTATATCGTTTTGGTATTCTTCGCGGCTCAGTTTACCGCCTTCTTTAAGTGGTCAAACCTAGGTTCAGTAATGGCGGTATCTGGTGCTACTTTACTAAATGATATTGGTCTAACCGGTCCCCTGTTATTGGTCGGCTTCATTCTGATTTGCGGTTTGGTTAACTTAATGCTAGGTTCAGCATCAGCACAGTGGGCGGTGACTGCACCTATCTTCGTACCAATGTTAATGTTAACCGGCTATGCGCCTGAGATGATTCAAGCGGCATACCGTATTGGTGACTCAAGTACAAACATTATTACCCCAATGATGAGCTACTTTGGTCTGATCCTAGCGGTTGCGATGCGCTATAAAAAGAACACTGGTGTGGGTACACTGATGGCGATGATGTTGCCCTATTCAATGATGTTCTTGATTGGCTGGACGGCTCTATTCTGCGTTTGGGTATTCGTACTTGGTTTACCTGTTGGTCCTGGCGCAGAAACTTATTATCCTGCACGCTAAGCGCCAATAGCAAAAAAGTCGAGATTTTTTAAAAGACCCTCATGGATCCATGAAGGTCTTTTTTTATGTTTAATATTATTTGATATATGTTTTGTGCCAAATGTGAGTCAGAAGTGAGCTTATGTAAAATGAGTAAAAGCAGCTATTGTTTACTTGATAGCTAGAGATGACTGTAGATACGCAAATGAAGGGTTGATTATGAAAAAAAAGTCCTTACATTAACACTAAACATTGTTTAATTTTGGTTTAGTATAATTTACTAATTATAGACCATAAGTCTTTACTATATTTTTTTTCTACAAAACAAGAGGGTTATCATGGGCATCAATAACTCACAGATAGCAGATCAACCGCAAGCGACGGTTGGCAGTACGGACGATAATGCTAAAGTGGAAGTGAAGCCGCGACATCCTGAAAGCCGTTTACAGTCAGATTGGCTGTTTTTATATGAGAAACTGCCGTCAAATCAGTGGTATTCCTCTGACTATGCGTACAAAACTTCCGGCTGGCTCAATGTGCACACCAACATTCGTAAGCGCCAGCGCATTTTGCGTCAGCTTAGCGAAGAGTATTTGATGGGGGCGCTAAATTGGGAAAATTACCGCTCGCAGATTCTACAGCGTATTGGTATCCATGTGCTCAAATTACATCAGCATCATAGCGTAGAAGACCATGGGTTTTTCCCGGATTTTGTCAGCTCTTATCCGCAGCTAAAAGCTGGATTTGAGATTCTAGAAAAAGATCATGTGACGCTCAATGCGTTACTCGATGAGCTACAAGGGCTTAATGATGAGCTTGCCAAAGCCAATATAGAAGATAAGGCGCTGGCTGATCGTCTGCATCAGAATCTCATCACCGGCACCGACTTTCTATCGCAGCATTTAACCGATGAGGAAGATTTAGTTATTCCTATCTTGGGGCTGCGCTGGGGGTAGTGATCTGCACCAAACTAAGCCCATTCAATCTTAGCATAAGGTCTATCTGATAAAATCAGTTGCCACAAAAAAGCCTGACGCTCAAATTGAGGGTCAGGCTTTTTACAAGGCACAGAGGTTTAAAACTTAAGGTTAATGGCTATGGTGTACGTTATAAAAACTCAACTTTAGCACCCTCTTCAATGGTGCCATATAAGCCTAAGGCATCCCAGTTGGTGAGACGGACACAGCCAGAAGAGTTTTGACGGCTAATTTTCTCAGGATTGGGCGAGCCATGAATACCGTAGCTGCGTTTATTAATACCAATCCACACTCGGCCAACAGGGTTGTTAGGTCCGGGTGGCAAGACCGTATTTGGGTTTTTAAAGTCTTTATTATAGCTTGGATCTTTGATGCGACTCAGCACCTTATAATCCCCATCCGGAGAGGGCTTATAGACGCTGCCCATAGTAGTGGGATAGCTTGCGACCAGCTCGTCTTTGTCATTATAAGCATAGAGTAGGTTTTTGGCCTTGACGGCCACCACTCGGTGCACCTCTTGCTCATTAGGCTGATACGGGTTGTACACCACAATGGTGTTGCCTGCTTCAAGTGGCGTGTCTGGGTTGAGTCGCCAAAGTAGACCTTGGCTCATATGAAACTTCTCTGCAACCGCTTCGGTGACAGTCGTAAACTGTTGACCTTTAGGGTTTTTGATTAAAGTGACATCCTCAGGGGTGAGGGTATAGTTAACCAACACCGGTTGAGACATAAGTGCTGGGTCTTCGGTGAGCTTGGCCCAAGTTTCAGGGTCTAATTGGCCGGTGGGCTTCATGGCCTGTTTTTCTTGAAATACTTTTAGTGCTTTAATCACATTCTCACCAAAGCGGCCATCGACGGCGCCCACTGAGTGATGATTGTAATTTAGCAAGGCTTGTATTTTCAGGATTAAGTTTTCATCTAAAATGGCATCTTCTGTCCACTGGGCAGCATTCACTTTCTGAGCTTTTTCAGGCAGATTATCCACGCTATAAGGCAGCTCCGCAAAGGCTTTGGCTAAGCGCAATTGAGAGGGCGTATCGCCAATGAATTGCTGACTGATATTCGGCTGCAACTGCTTGGCAGGCTCAGCTTCTGGCTCGGTCTTAGTGGCTATTTCCAACTCAGAGTCACTGCTACTGTTTGCAGATGCCGATTCAAAAAACTCAGTCACGGCCTCTATGCCTTGGTCTAGCTGAGCGTTACTCCCATCAGAAGAAGAGCAGCCGCTTAAGCTGAATAAGCCCAGCATGGTATAGCTGAGCAGCTTGATAGGAGACATCGCCTTGATGGGCGCATCAGCTGCCAAAGGCGTAGAGGAAATAAACCACATAGGTAGACTCTCTTTTTTTATTAAAGTTAAATCCAAGCCAATCTTGGTTATACCATGGTCACATTAGGTCGCCAATGGTTTAAGCTTATAAGAGGCCGCCTCTGAGTTGGACTCAGTGCTGCGTCTCTTGAAGCCAGTTAATCTCACCTTCTATCTGTTTGCGCCGGACTTCAGTGTGCTTTTTTAAGCAGCTAGAGGTCAGTAAAGGATAGATACTGCCGCCTTTTTCGTTTCTGTTCTCGAAGTCACAAACCTTGTCTCTATAACTAATCCAAGCCAGCTGTACTTGCTTTAGTTGGTCTTTTTCTTCAGTGTTAAGCAGACTTCTTAACGTTTTATAGGCGCTATTAAGCTTAGCATCCTCGTCTTTATAGTCCGCTTGAGCACACTGATTCATTGAGGCCTGATCATACTTGCCGTTACAGTACTCCTCTGAGGCCATAGCATGGGTGCTGGCCAGCAGCGTCACTAGCATTAATGGCGTAGCGGCTAATGCGCTGTGAGCGCTAAATGCCCGGTTAAATAAAGTCTGAAAAACCATGGTTGTGTCCTTAGTTAGGGGGTATGTCCTTATAAAATAGCTGCTGTCACAAGCTATTGAGTCACTTCGATTTGGGTCACATTCTGAAAACCACGCGGTAATTGACCGCCACGGTTGCCACGTTTGCTGGTGTAATTGGCCAAGTCCATCGGTTTTAGTGTCACATGGCGTTTGCCGGCGGTGATGGTTAAGCTGTCATGGCTGTTTAAAGCAATCACGGCCAATACTTCCTCGCCTGCCTTTAGGTTAATCAGCTTATTGCCTTTGCCACGCTGCTGCTCGGGCAGTTCATCGACCCCAAAGATAAGCAAATAGCCCGCTGACGTCACCACAGCGATTTGATTTTGAGTTAACGCCTGTGCGTCATCTGGCGTCTCTGAGTCTGTTTTATCAATGGTTGCAACCGTTAACAGCTTAGCATCGGCATCAAAGTTAATGACATTTTTACCCGCTTTTTGATTGGTCTCAAGATTGCCTAGGGTATTAATAAAGCCATAGCCTTGTGAGCTGGCAAGGATAATGCGCTGATCATCAGCACCGGCCAACAGCTGCTCGAAGCTGGCACCGGCAGGCGGTTTTAACACGCTGGTGAGTGGGTCACCTTGACCTCGCGCCGAGGCTAGGGTATGCGCCTCTATACTATAGCTGCGACCGGTACTGTCCATGATATAAATCTTCTCATTGGATTTGCTGTGCACATGCGCTTGATAACTGTCACCTGAGCGGTAGCTCATGCCTTTAGCATCAACGTCGTGACCTTTGGCAGCACGAATCCAACCTGCTTTAGACAATACGGCGGTAATCGGCTCGCTTGGCACCAAGTCAGACTCTTTTAATGCGGTGGCCTCCTCACGCTCAACCACAGAGGACATGCGATCATTGCCATGCTCTTTCATATCCGCTTCAAGCTCTTCAATCATAAGCTGAGTTAAGCTCTCAGGATTATCTAATAGCTCTTGTAGCGTGGCACGCTCAGCCTCTAATGCGTCTTTTTCAGAGCGAAGTTCAATCTCCTCTAAGCGTGCTAATTGACGTAGACGAATGTCTAAAATGGCATTGGCTTGGATGTCACTGAGGTCATATTTGCCCATTAGCTCTTGTTTGGGGTCGTCTTCTTCACGAATGATGCGAATCACCTCATCGATATTAAGATAGGCGATAAGTAGACCGGCTAAAATGTGTAAGCGCTTGTCAATTTTATCCAATCTAAATTGTACCCGGCGAGTAACCACTTGGCGGCGGCTGATCAGCCACTCCTCTAGCACTTCTTTGAGGTTTTTGACCTGCGGTTTACCATTTAAGCCAATCATGTTCATATTGACCCGGTAGCTGCTCTCAAGGTCAGTACTGGCAAATAAATGGCTCATCACGCGCGCCACATCGACACGAGTAGAGCGCAGCTCAAGCACAATACGGCAAGCGTTTTCGTGGTCTGATTCGTCATGGATATCCACCACCCATGGCAGCTTCTTATCCATCATAAGCTTGGCAATTTGTTCTTGTACTTTATTGCCTGAGACTTGATACGGCAAGGCATCGATAATGACCAGATTTTTCTCTTGTTGATCGACATGATAAACCGCGCGCATCTTATAGCTACCGCGCCCTGTTTCATACATCGCCTGCAAGTCTTTTTTAGAGGTGATGATCTCAGCAGCAGTGGGCAGGTCGGGGGCAGGAATAGACTGGGTTAATTGCTTGACCGATAAATCTGGGTTTTTTAGCAGCCGAATGGCGGCACGCACCACTTCATTTAAGTTGTGCGGCGGGATATCCGTTGCCATACCCACAGCGATACCTGTGGTGCCATTTAATAAGATGTTGGGCAAGCGGGCAGGTAAGGTGACCGGCTCTTGCATCGAACCGTCGAAGTTGTCCTGCCAGTCGACTGTGCCTTGCCCCAGCTCAGCCAATAAGGTGTTGGCATAGGCTGACATTTTGGCCTCGGTATAACGCATCGCAGCAAAGGATTTTGGGTCATCTGGACTACCCCAGTTGCCTTGACCGCTGATCAGTGGATAGCGATAACTAAACGGCTGAGCCATCAATACCATGGCTTCATAACAGGCCGTGTCACCATGAGGATGGTATTTACCTAACACATCACCAACTGTACGTGCAGATTTTTTTGGTTTGGTCGTAGACTTAAGTCCAAGCTCGCTCATGGCGTAGATAATACGGCGTTGCACCGGCTTTAGACCATCAGCGATGTGTGGCAGCGCACGATCCATAATCACGTACATGGCGTAGTTAAGATAAGCTTGCTCGGTGAATTCAGCCACAGAGCGGGTATCCATCGCTTCGTTTGGAATTACAGACGCGGGAGTTTTAATATCAGACATAATAAAAGCTTCTGCCTTATTTCATATAAAAGTTTTTAAGAACAAAGGGGGTCATGGTTTCGATTATAGACATTAAACCTTTAAGTTTAAGGTTGTCTATGCGGTCAATTTTATTCACTGAGTACTTTACGATTGTTAAATTAATATTTTTAAATTAAATGTTGGTACGTAGCCTAGCAGCGTCTACAGGCGAATAACCTTGGCATAAAAAACAGATTATTAAGCCCTATAAAAAAGCTTATTTAATCATCTTTTAGGCGCTAACAGGTTAAAAAAGAGCAATCATGAATGATTAAAATTATAAAGTAAGCCTATCGTAAAGCATATTATCCCAATAAAAAAGGCACTTTAAGCACTAAACGTCAACTGATGACGTAAGCGTCTCTGTTATTATTTGTGAACAGTCAGTTCCTTATTTTGCAGCCATTAATGCACAATGTTGTTGTCATAAGCCAACTAAATAGTGTATTTTAGATTTAACAATCAGCGTTATAGTTATTTATCTGTTATTGAACAATAAATTTCGGCCTTATCTGCCTTATTTAGCACAACTTTTGGAGTTTTATAGATTATGGAAAATCAACAAAGTCATTTTCGTCGTAATGATAGACCTTGGCTAAAAACCTATGAAAAACTAGGTATGCAATACGACTTTGAAATGCCCGCCGCCAACACCTCTTTAATCGATATTCTTGAGCACAGCTTCGTTGAGCATGAAGGCCGTACCGCTTTTGTATGCATGAATCAAGAGCTGTCTTATAATGATTTAGAGCGCTATAGTCGCCAAGTCGCCGCCTATCTGCAGTCACTTGGCCTACAAAAAGGCGATAAAGTCGCTGTGATGATGCCCAACATCTTACAAATGCCGTTAACGGTACTTGGTATTATACGTGCAGGCTATATTTTAGTTAACGTAAATCCTTTATATACCGCCCATGAGCTTGAGCACCAGTTATCTGACTCTGAGACCAAGGTCTTGTTTTTGTTAGAAAACTTTGCCAAGACTTATGAAGACATTGGTAAAAAGATGGTCGATCAGGTGGTGGTGACCTCAATGGGCGACTTGATGAGCCCTGTCAAAGGCTTTATCGTTAACTCTGTAGTACGCTACGTTAAAAAAATGGTGCCAGATTATAACATTCCTGGCAGTGTAAGCTTTAAAAAAGTGCTTAAAGTAGGCGCTGCCAAAAAATACAAACGCCCAACCAATATTGGCTTAGATGATGTGGCGGTATTACAGTACACCGGTGGGACCACAGGTGTGGCCAAAGGCGCTATGCTTACCCATGGCAACTTAGTGGCCAACTTGCTACAGGCCGATACTTATATTGGTAATGCTTTTGATAAATTCATCGAAAGAAATGAGCAACCGGTTATTATGACCGCATTGCCGCTATATCATATCTTTTCATTCACCGTATGCGGCATGTATGGCTTATATAAAGGCTGCATTGGCTCATTGGTACCAAACCCCCGTGATGGCAAAAGCTTAATTAAAGCTTACAAAGACTATCCACCTGCTTTCTTCCCTGCGGTGAACACTTTATTTAACGGTTTGATTAACAGTGAGCACTTCCGTGTTCTTGACCATAGCAAGCTTGAGATGTCTATGGGCGGCGGTATGGCGGTGCTAAAAGACACGGCAGCTAAGTGGAAAGCGGGTACAGGTAACGTCATTGTGCAAGGTTACGGTCTGTCAGAAACCTCACCTGTGGCCTCAGCCAACCCACTGGGATTAGATGAGTTCCCAGGTAACATCGGTGTCCCATTTCCTGGAACGGATATGGCCATTATTGATGATGAAGGTAATGAAGTGGCTATCGGTGAGCGCGGCGAGATTTGTGTGCGTGGCCCACAGGTAATGAAAGGCTACTGGAAACGTGAAGATGCCACTGCTGAGGTTATGACTGAGGACGGTTATTTCCGTACCGGTGATATCGGGGTGATGGATGAAGACGGTTACTTTAAGATTGTTGATCGCAAAAAAGACATGATTATTGTATCAGGCTTCAACGTTTATCCTAACGAAGTTGAAGATGTGATGAGTGGCCATCCAAAAATCTTAGAGTGTGGTGTGATTGGTGTGCACAGTGATAAGAGTGGTGAAGAGCCCAAAATTTTCGTAGTACGTAGCGATGACAGTTTAACTGAGCAAGAGGTACTTGATTACGCCAAAGAAAACCTAACTGGCTATAAGCGTCCTCGCATTGTTGAGTTCATTGATGAGTTGCCTAAATCGAACGTGGGTAAAATCTTACGTAAAGATTTGCGTGAAATGGAAGCGGCGAAAAGTAAAGCTTAATATTAACTATACACGCTGTGTCAATCTTATGCTTTAAGTTTGATTGGTTAACGAGTACAATTAAAAAGTTCACAAGGAAGGGATACGAGCATTAATCGTATCCTTTTTTTGTCTAAAAAATCAGTAAAAAATAGCCTTATTGCCCGTACGATAGGCAGTACAGGCCTAAAATACAGAGGTCGCTTGAATACCACGGTAATCCGTAAGACACAAACGTTTATTTTAGTAAAATTATTTAAACGACATCACCAAACAACGGTATCTAAAAAGTTAATTTGCTAAAATCTTGATCATAACTTTACTCTCTAAAACCAACTAAAATTTATATAAAATTAACCAACCCTTCATATTACAGGTAATGCCATGACAGCAGCTTCAAATTCTACCCAGAACACTCAGCTAAGTGATCTTCACGGAACCTATCCTACTTATCCTGATATCCCCAGTGACCGTCCTTGGTTTGAATCTTATGAGCGCTATGGCATTACTTCACAAATCGAACGCCCCGCCGATGACACCTCTTTATTAGAAGTATTTGAACGTAACTTCGCCCGTTTTGGTAATCGCGATGCTTATATCTGTATGGGTGGCTCGATCACGTATCGTGAGCTGGATACCAAAAGCCGTCAGATAGCCGCTTATCTGCAGTCACTGGGCCTAAAGGTGGGCGATAAAGTGGCAGCAATGATGCCCAACGTATTGCAGTATCCTGTGGTAGCTTTAGGCGTATTGCGTGCAGGTATGATCTTGGTCAATGTGAACCCACTGTATACCAGTCATGAGCTTGAACATCAAATCAATGACAGTGGTGCTAAAGCGATTTTTATCGTAGAAAACTTTGCCAAGACCTTTGAAGATGTAACAGACAAAGGCAGTGTAGAGCATGTGGTGATCTGTAGTATGGGTGACATGTTGGGGCTGGTAAAAGGCTTTGTGGTCAACACGGTCGTTCGCCATATCAAAAAAATGGTACCCAGTTATTCATTGCCCGGTAGTGTGTCTTATAAGCACGCCTTAGAGTCGGTTTCCGCTCATGAATATCAGCGTCCTACGTTAGACTTAAGTCATGTGGCTTTGCTGCAATATACGGGTGGCACCACAGGGGTAGCCAAAGGCGCTATGCTAACGCACGGTAATTTAATTGCCAATATGCTACAGATCAATGCGGTAATGGACGCCGCTTTTGGCGACTCAAATGGCACTGAAGTTATCCTCACAGCGCTGCCTTTATATCACGTGTTCTCTTTTATGGTGTGCGGTATGTATACCATGTATAAAGGCTATACCGGCCTACTTATTCCAAATCCACGCGACTTGGATGGCCTGATTAAAGAGATTGATAAGTATAAGCCGGCCTTTATCCCCTCTGTCAATACTTTATTCAATGGCTTGGTGCATCATGAGAAGTTCAAAGATTTGGATTTTTCAAACCTAAAAGCCTCCATTGGCGGTGGCATGTCTGTTCTACCCAGCGTCGCAAAAGCTTGGCATGAAGCCACTGGTCTGCCTATCGTAGAAGGTTATGGCTTGTCTGAGACCTCACCTGTGGTCAGCTTTAACCCTATGAACATCTCTGAATTCACCGCCAAAATTGGGGTGCCTGCCCCCGATACCGATATTATCTTAATCGATGATAATGGTCAGGTCATGCCGATTGGTGAGCGCGGTGAGATTTGTGTGAAGGGCCCACAAGTGATGGTTGGCTATCAAAATCGTCCTGAAGAAACCAAAGAGGCTTTCACCGAAAATGGCTACTTCAAAACAGGCGATATCGGTATCTTAGATGAAAAAGGCTTTATCAAAATCGTTGATCGTAAAAAAGACATGATTTTGGTGTCAGGTTTTAACGTATATCCTAATGAGATTGAGGAGGCTATGGCGCAGCATCCTGCTGTATTGGAAGTAGGTGCCATTGGTATTCCTAATGATGAGCGTGGTGAGGATCCCAAAATCTTCGTGGTCAAGAAAAAAGGTGCCAGTGTCACCGAAAAAGAGCTGCTAGACTTCGGTAGAAAGCAGTTAACTGGTTATAAGCGCCCGCGTCATGTGCAGTTTGTGGATGAGCTACCAAAGTCAAACGTGGGCAAAATCCTGCGTAAAGAGCTGCGTAAGATCGAAGGCTTAGAATAATCAGATTGGCAGGTTGTTTACATATGCTGCTTATAAATAGCCAGATAACTGCTAAAATAAGCACTTATGACGGACAGCTCTGCCGTCCGATAACTCTTGCTTAAGACCCTGCATTGGCTTTGCTATTGCAGGGTCATCAAGTTACGATGAAGGCGAAATTGAAGGTTTTTTTCGATTGTGGCCTGATTTTTATACCCAATTTTTACTATGAATGATAAATAAAGGATACCCCGTAGCAATGCGTATAGATAACCGCGAGCTTGACCAACTGCGCACAGTGACTTTTGAGCGTAATTACACCAAACATGCTGAAGGCTCTGTACTGGTCTGCTTTGGTGACACCAAAGTTTTGTGCACCGCCAGTGTGGAGGCCGGTGTGCCACGTTGGTTAAAAGGAAAGGGCCAAGGCTGGGTCACCGCAGAATACGGCATGCTACCTCGAGCCACCAATACCCGCAACCAACGTGAAGCGGCGCGTGGTAAGCAATCTGGCCGCACCCAAGAGATTCAACGTCTTATTGGACGTAGCCTACGAGCTATGGTGGATTTAACCAAGCTTGGCGAGAATACCATCTATCTAGATTGTGATGTGCTGCAAGCCGACGGTGGCACCCGTACCGCTAGTATTACTGGGGCAGCCATCGCCCTTATTGATGCGCTAGAGGTGCTGCAGCAAAAGAAAAAACTCAAAGCCGATCCGCTAATTGGCTTAGTGGCAGCGGTCTCTGTCGGTGTCAAAAACGGTGAGGTATTACTGGATTTGAACTATGAAGAAGACTCCAGCTGTGATACTGACTTGAATGTGGTAATGACCCAAAAGGGTGAATTTATCGAAATCCAAGGCACGGCTGAAGAGAAGCCATTTACCCGTGCAGAAGCCGATAAAATGCTGGCCATGGCCGAAAAAGGCATTGCCGACTTGGTAAAACTACAACAAACTGCGCTGGGCTGGTAAGCCTGTTATAAACTGCTAACTTTTATGGGTTAATTATGCTACAAGTGACTGAAAATGGCGCTAATATTACGCTATCGGGTAAAGCCCAAGGCGGTACAGATGG
Source organism: Psychrobacter raelei (assembly GCF_022631235.3). Classification (NCBI taxonomy): domain Bacteria; kingdom Pseudomonadati; phylum Pseudomonadota; class Gammaproteobacteria; order Moraxellales; family Moraxellaceae; genus Psychrobacter; species Psychrobacter raelei. The sequence goes on along the minus strand of NZ_CP093310.2, from coordinate 2,844,119 downwards.
GCTGTTTTGGTTTGGGGTGGCATTATTAATCGGCGCTGTGGGTGTGGCCATGGCAATGAGCTTGCTGCCTGAGCGCCTGGCCATTGGAGCCCTAGCCGTTTTGATTGTGGGAAGCTTTTTGTTTAATAAGATGCGTCATAAGCAAAAAATCGATAATAGCCACATTTGCTCTGGTATCTTAAAGGTGTATTCAGGCGGCTTCGTACACAATCTTCTGGGTAAGACCCAACAAGTGGCGGTGCAACCCGATAATAGTATTAGTGTTACAGGTACTCAGCTGATCATCTGTGATGATAAAGGCAGTGTGCGTTATCAGATTTCAGGCTTCGACAGTCAAAAAGAGGCTGAAGTGATGCAGGCCATATTGCAAGGCCAAAGCCTTGGTAAGCGCAATGCCAATATTAAGATGCAATCTTCTTGAGTTTAGGGCGTTAACTGGTTTATATTTTAAGCGGTATGTTAAGGCAGTGACATGGCTGCCTTATTTGAAATTAGCTTATTTGTTAAGGAGGGTCACATGGATGTGTCCACTTTGAACATGAATAACCGTTGCGCCTTTAAGACTTTATCCCATCAGCGTTATCATCTTAAGTCCAAGCCTTGGGTGCGCTCAGCTTTGTGGCTGACACTGCTGGCAAGCCCTATGCTACATGCCGATGACTTGGCAGATTTAATCCGCACAAAAAACCAAAGCTATGCGCAAGCCCCTGCCGTACGAGCCCCATTAAGTACCGCCTATTTAAATACCACGCATCCAAGCTTCTATCAAAATTACGCCGCAGCGCCTAATATTGATAGCGATTATATAGAAACCCTATACCGCGCTGAACAAGTGGCGGCACCTGCCAGCAAGCAAGTATTGCAAGTGGCACGACAGATGGCGCTTGATAATAAGGAGATTATTAAAGGCTCGTGCTGGGACTATCTAAATGCGGCCTTTAATCGAGCCGGCGTGGCACGTGAAACGGTGTTTAAGGGAGCGTATCAGGTTGGCCCCTTTATCGATACCAATCAGATTCAGCCGGGCGATTGGCTGTATTATATCAATCACAGCTATAATGATGTCGAGCACAGCGGCTTATTTGTAGGCTGGCTCAACCGTGCTAACAATCAAGCACTGATATTAAGTTATGCCGGAGAGCGGCGCAATGAGCCGGCCCGCTACAAAGTGTATGATGTGTCGCATACTTATAATGTGATTCGTCCTAGCTTATGACACTTAAGCTAAGCGCTCACCGAGTCGTATATTACGCCAAAAAAAATAAACCCAGAGGGTGACACTCTGGGTTTATGTTTTATCTTAAGATTTTAAAAGGGTTTGACGATAACCAGCACCACCACAGCGATCAACACAAACACAGGGATTTCGTTAAACCAGCGCCAGAACACATGGGTTTTGTACTGAGGATTGTCGATAAGCTTTTTTCGGTAAGCCCCGCACATGCCATGATAGCCTGACAACAGCACCACCAGTAGTAGCTTCACATGTAGCCAACCTTGGGCTTTATACACCTCCCACCCCAAGCTAAGCATCCATAGACCAAATACCCAGGTGGCTATCATAGATGGGGTCATGATACCGCGATATAGCTTACGCTCCATAATTGCAAAGCGCTCTTGACTCACCTTATCTTCACTCATCGCATGGTATACAAACAGCCGTGGCAAATAGAAAATAGCCGCAAACCAGCAGACCATAGAGATGACGTGCGCCGCTTTTATCCAATTAAAATACTCAGGCATAATCACATTACTCAGTTAAGGATTGATAGCCCTATTATAGCTGACTTTGATGACCACTTAGCGCATCAATCACAGTAAGCTTCGGCTTAGGTGCTTCAGGGATAAGTCCAAGCATCTGCATCATTCTATCATCATTAGATTGACTGGCATTGCCGGTGGTGAGCAGTTTATCGCCATAAAAAAACGAGTTAGCCCCTGCCATGAAGGCTAGAGCCTGCTCAGCATCAGATAGACTCTCACGTCCTGCCGATAGCCGTACATAACTGCTGGGACAACAAATACGAGTCACCGCGATGGTGCGAATCCACTCTAGCACCGGCAGCTGGCCTTCACTAAGCACCTTATCACCAAGAGGCGTGCCTTGAATGGGCACCAATAAGTTGACTGGAATAGACTCTGGGGGTAGCGGCATACTGGCCAGCTCAAGCACCCAATCAATACGGTCTTCACGGCTCTCACCCATGCCCACAATACTGCCACTACAGACATTGATACCTGACTTGCGTACGTGGTCGATGGTTTGCAAGCGCTCATCATAGCTGCGTGTACTCACCACCTCATCATAATAGCGCCGAGAGGTATCTAGGTTATGGTTGTAATAATCAAGTCCAGCTTCAGCCAGTTGCTCTGACTGCTCAGCGGTGAGCATACCTAACGTCATGCAAGTCTCAAGTCCTAAAGCCTTAACCTCTTTAATCAGCTCAGCAACATAAGGCATATCTTTGGCACTCGGATGCTTCCATGCTGCACCCATGCAAAAGCGTGAAGAGCCCGAAGCCTTAGCTCGCTTAGCGGCGGCGATGACTTTATCAATCTCAAGACGTTTTTCGGCCTGTAGCCCCGTAGTATCTCGGTGGTGGCCAGATTGAGAGCAATAGCCACAGTCCTCAGGACAGTTGCCGGTCTTAATCGACAACAGGGTACTGATTTGTACGGCATTGGCAGTGAAGTGCTGACGGTGCACACTTTGAGCTTTTAGCAGCAGATCCATAAACGGCATATCAAAAAGATTGGCGATATATTCGCGGCTAATAGCAGCCGTAGAGGGGGCATGGTCATGTAGGCTCGGGCTTTGAGCCGGCTCATTTTTTAAGCAAACGCTGGTGCCTGGTTCTTTTAAGGTGGCCAAAAAGCTCATAAAACATTCCTTTGTTAACTGGGGTAGGGTCAAATATAAAAATTAGCCTAATTGTAACATTTTATTAGCAAGATAAAAAAATACAAAACGCTTAACCTTTTAAGCGTCGATAGCACCCATAAAAAACGCCCAAGCTTATGACAAGAAGCTTAGGCGGTTTAAGATAGGAGGGGTTATTGACGGCAGTAACTATCTAAAAACTAAAAAGTTATCTATTTAGAAGGCATTTTAAAGTCTAGCCATCTAAGCTTTAGACCTCTTTAGTTATTTAGACAGTTTATGTTTTGCCATACCGATAAGCTGTGAGGCAACACCTTGCGCTTTTTCGGCCAAAGGACGCGCCTTCTCTAATAAAGGTTTTACCTCTGCAGGAATCTCTGGCACGATGTGTTTGGCCAATTGGTTAAACCACATAAGTAGGCTGTAATCACCTTCCATAACCAATTCTTTGTCTTGAATGGCGGTCATAAATGCTGCTACATTGCCACCTGTTAATAGTTTTACGCCAGTCATTGAGTCTTTAAAATCAATACGTAAGCTTGGGTTATTGGCGCTACCTGAATACTGGTTAAAACTGCCATTATCAAAAACATAATAGCGAGCCACGCCGTCCGCTTTACTGCCAAGCTCAATGCTTACTTTGCGGTCATTTAGGATTTTAGCAATGTTAGGATCATCACTTTTGGCCAGCATAGCCAGACGATAGCCAACAGCGGCCAGTAGGGCATCTAAAGGATTGGCTTTGATATTTAGGATAGGAAGAGTAAACATAATAAGGTCCAAAATTTTCCAGTGAGTGAAAGCTAACAACACATTAAGGATTGGGCAAGCCATTAAGCAATAGATAAGCTAAGCTGTAAGTTGATCAAATAATCGCTCGATCAAACACTCAATCAAATGATAAGTTAAGCGAATAACATACAGGCATTTTAGAACATATCCTTGTGATTTAGTATTGCCAATTGTGAGCTTTTTTGCAAAGCTAAGTAACACCTTATAGCGACTGTGCCCCGTGCTCTACGCTGACAGCCGCTACAATAACTAAGCCCCATCAAACGGTGGGGCTTAAATAGATAAGGTTATGATTACTAAATATTTGATTAATAAGTTTTAATTACGAAAACGTGGTTTGTAGTTATTATAAATAGGTGTGTGTTCAATATATTTGTCTTGAGCGATACCAGATTTAGCAAGGGTGGCCACAGGACGACCACGGCGGTCTAATGTCTCTACCCCAGTTTTTTGCGCCATAGTAACGCTTTGTTTTTTGTAACGATAAGCAAGGAAGCTTGCCATCAAAACAATGCTGAGAATAAAAGCGCTTAAGTAACCATAACCACTACTCATAGATGTGACAGTCACCACGATAGATTGCAGCACTTCAATGACCAGCCAGTAGCCCATGCCTGCGGCCATATAGCCCATTAAGTAGCGGCGGCCTGATAATAAAGTAGCTAATACGCCTATAGTCAAAAGCATATAGCCTAAAGAAGACCAGGATAAAGTGCCATAAAGCCCAGGTTGACTGGTTGCCATAATGGTAAGAGTTGCCATGTTTATTTGCCTCATGAACGGTCAACAGATACAACACGAAAGCGGTGTGTTGTGAGTCGAATGTTGCGATTGGTTGATAGTTATTATGCCCATGTTTTATTAAAATACAAAGAATATCTATAGAACTTACGACAATGACTGTCGTTTAATTTTGCTAAAAATTTGACAGCATCGCTAAGCCTAGAGCATATCTAAGGTGCATAAAATCGGCTAAAAAAATATTTTTTGTAAAAACTTGGAGCCCAAAAGTGCCGCTGTAGATTTTTGACAGAAACAAAGCGGTAACCTTATTTTGATAAAAAAAGCAAATAAAAAAACCAGACGCTAGCGCCACAATAAAGTAGGTAGGGTCCGGTTTTTTTTAAGGTATAGACTTTTGGTGTATGATGCCGGTTATTTATCACACATGACGATAACCATAACCATAACTATAATCATGACTATAATATAGACTTATAACAAGTCTTGAGCGGCGTAACCGAGCACGTAGAGCACACCCTCAAGTCCAGTGGCATTGATGGCCGCATCGGCACGGGCGCGTACGATGGGCTTGGCATGATACGCCACCCCTAAGTCGGCAATGGCCATCATAGGTAAGTCATTGGCACCATCACCGACACAGATAACCTGAGATAAAGGCAACTGCATGCGCTTGGCGACCTGCTCTACGATCAGCGCTTTGCGCTCGCCATTGACGATAGGCAGCTGTACATTGCCAGTCACTGCACCATCTTCGATATCCAGCTCATTGGCATACACCTCATCGATACCCAGCTCTTGGGCAATACGCTGCGCAAAATAAGTAAAGCCACCGGAGACAAGCACCGTGTAATAGCCCAAGGATTTTAAGGTGGCAAGCAAAGTGCGGGCACCAGCAGATAAGGTAAGCTGCTGCTGAATGTCATCTAAAGCATGGGTCGATAAGCCCTCAAGTAGCGCTACACGCTCAGTAAATGAGGTGTCAAAATCAATCTCACCGCGCATGGCCGATTCAGTAATTTCGCTGACTTGATCACCAATATTGGCGTGTTTGGCCAGCTCAACAATGACCTCTTGCTCAATTAAGGTTGAGTCCATATCAAATACGGCCACTCGGTGCGGGCGTAGCATCTTGGCTAGTGACACAATATGACAGTCAATGGCCGCATCTCCGCCTAAGTCACTGGTGATGGGTAAGGTATTGATAAACTGACGCAGATGGGCGGTGATACCCTCATCAAGTAGACGGGCTGCAGCAGATTTTTTGCCAGGCTGCATGATGGTAGTGTCACTCGGCATTAAGATATAGCGGTAAGTGAGTACTGAGGTTAAGCGGTCACTGCCTGAGTGGTCTTGTAGCTCATCGGTACTGCGCACCACTTTAATAATTTGCCACAAAGGGTTTTGCTGCGCCCACTCAGCGATGTGGGCTTCAAAGTCGCTTTTTTTATCCAACTCACTGCCGTCTGATGAGCGTAAGGCCTGCTTTTGTACCACCACAGATAACGCAAAAACTGGCAAGTCCTCCAGCTGCTCGATAAGGCTGAGTGAGATTTTGCCTTGGTCATTGGCGCCTTGTTCAAAATCTACGTCATCAAAACGCAAATTGCTTGGCAGCAAGTCGTTAGCTTTTTGTAAGGCAGTTATCCATGCTTTTAGATGGGCGGTCATGCCTGAGCCGAAGCGGGCAAAGTTAGCCGTGGCATTTAGGGGGGGCGCGGCTGCCTCTGAAGTTGCTGAATTTGGGTTATTTTGATGATTAGTTGTAGTATTTTTTGTCATGGCGAGCTAAGCCCCTTGTAAGCGTAAGCAAGATTAGGAATAATAGAGCGTGCTCAAAAATGGGGCACCCCCTACCTATTAACAAAAGTTTAGCATAACATGACCTATTTAGCGCCACGGCAAGGCTTGTTTGCCATAATTATTCTCATCAGCTTCTTGATTCATACCACATTGATGCTTATTAGCACCGACCAACAGCTTGATGAGCTGAAAATGCAAACAGGACAACGAATGCTGGTGCAACTTATTGACGAAGTTAAACTGCCTTTACTGAGTAAAGACAAGGTTAGCTTGAGTGTCTTAACTGGTCGATACACCAGTGAAAATAACGTTGCCAGCTTAACAGTAAAAGACATCGATGATGAGGTAATATTACAAACCGGTCAGGCCCAACTTCTAGAGGGTGAGACCATCAGTCGCAAAGTGATTATGAGCGACACTGTCATTGGTAAAGTGGAAATGACGCTGCGTGATACCAGTTATGGGGAGATTATTGCGTCACAGTGGATCTTTATCTTAGGATCACTCATTACCCATCTGCTGATTTGGTTATTGTATGGCTATATCGCACGTCCTACGCGCGAGCAGTTGGCTGCGCTCAGTCGCGACGTACAAGACTATCTAATCACCCAAAAATCTCAGAGCGGGCGCAGCAGTCGCAGTCAAAGCGCAGCTTTAGGTGATGAAGCGCCAAAAGATGGATTAAGCATTCATCAGGCGCTAAATAACTACATTCAGTCTAAGCAAGAAGATGGTGCTGAGGGCAGTGTCGCGGATAATGCAAATAATTTGTCACAAGCGGATAATTCATCAGCTTCAGGACAAGACATTTTAGCCAAAATAGATGATAATGCAGCAGCCGATGCTGAGGGTGACAGTTTGCAGGCGGGCATGCCAAGCAAAATAGAGAACAGTGCTGACAATAAGAAGGCCTTGGTGGCCAATAGAGCTTTTGAAGTGGCCAGTGTTCAAATTCGCTTTTATGACCCCAATAAGCTATTAACGACCTTAGCTTATGAAAAGTCAGAGCCTTATTTTGCCCTATGTACCCAGCTGCTGCACCGCACCATTGATGAGATGCTAAAGCAGCCTATTTTGTTTGGCATTGAGCTGCACAATAAGCCGGTATTTAATGAACATGGCGCAGTGGTAGAGTTTGTAGGCAGTACCAGTCATAGCCGTCCTGCTTTAGCAGCGATGATGTTGGCCAAAGCTTACGTCATGCTGAATCAAGTCACTTATATTAAGCATCGTGAACTACAGCGCTTTGCATCTGAGGTGATGGTTGGGGTGAGTGATGAGGCGACCGCAGATAAGCTTGAGCAGCTACTGTACAATAAAGCCAAAGCCAGTGATATTTTTGCGTTATTACCGGTCGAAGGTATCAAGCAGCTACGCGGTTATATCCAATTAGATAACCTAAAAAACCCAACCACAGTATATGAGCGAGACTGCGCGTCACTACAAGGAGTGAGCGATTCTATGATGCAGCGCTTGATCGAAGTGCGTAATGCAGTATTGCTCTCTGCGCTAAATTAAATGTGCTATTACCTATTAACTAAATAGCCTAACTTAATTAAACTAGCGTTTTTACAATAACCGGCATAGGTTAATTAATAACAGGCTAATATGAGCCTGATAACTGTCTGCGAATTGGGACGGCTGAGTGTTAATTAACTGATATCCGACCAATCAAACCCAATCGGTCAAATCAGACCATTAAGATAAGAGGATAAAGACATGAGTGATAATGATCTTGATGATTTCGATGATGATAATTTCGAAGATGACGATGATGCCAAAAAGGTAGATGAGGCCGAAGCCGAAGCTGCGCGATTAACCAGCCTAGAAAAACGCCGTCTTATCGATAATATGCTAGAAGAAAAGCGTCTAGAACGTGAACTAAAAGATGGCTTCGATGACGATTTCGATGACTTCGATGATGATTTAGATGACGATGATTTCGACGACGACTTGGATGATGAGTAATGGCTGCGGTTAGCCTGTGCTAGCCGCATTTGTTACCCCCTGCAAGGTAATTACTTAGGTCGACATGTTAACTCAGTCGCTTCAAGTAAATCACTTCATGCAAGTCATAGTGTCGAAGGTAGATTGTTATTGCTGTCTCAATAGCGGCTCATTCAAAAGCGATTACCCCTCATCCTCACCACCGTTTATAGTTAGCATCTCTCAATGATTTCTTTTAGTCTATGCTAAGTGATGGCTTAGCGGACTCATCAGTGCTTGCTGCTGTTTATATGAGGATATATGGCTTGATAAGCAGCGGCAGCCGATACTGAGCTTAGTCTAGATAGCATATCAAGCTGTTTAGCGGTAAGATTACCTAAAACATAGCCCAAATACTAATATGGTAAATGCCAAGTTAACCCAAATTTATCACCCAACTGATCACCCAATTTGTCACCCAATAAAGAGACCCATATGACCTTAGATGAGCTACAAGACTTCTTAGATTCTGATGCCAACAAACATGGCCTTGATAGCGTGGCTACCCACGGATTTTTGACCGCTACCATCGTCGGTAAGCCATTACCAAACTGGTTGTCGCTCTTATTTGAAGGCCAAGATGCCCAAGTTGATGCTGCAGTGAAAGCGGCAGTAAAAGAGTGGCGTGCTGAGCTTCTAGAAGATTTACAAAGCGAAGAGGGCATTGCCTTACCGCTTGATATCGATGAAGATTCTGGTGAGATGGATTTTTCACCCGACTCAGAGCTTACCGCTTGGTCCATCGGCTTCGTTGATGCTATGTATGGCGATGAGAATGTAGACTGGTTTAGCGATGAAGACAGCTCTGAAGATGTGGCCATGCTGACTTTACCAATGATGGTATTTAGTGGTATCGATACTGTGGACGGTGAAGAAGATGAGGATTTGGCTGCTATCCGCCGTGATGACGATGCTTTGGCCCAAATGGCTAATAGTATTGAAGGCAATCTAAGCGAGCTGTTTTTGTTATTTAACACTGACGAGTAAGTGATGAGCGTGCTACTGTCCAATCTTGAACACCTGCCAGGCTACACCATCACTGAGCGATTAGATGTGGTGTATGGCAGTACCGTGCGCTCAAAGCATGTGGGTAAGGATATCTTTGCCAGCCTAAAAAATATCGTGGGTGGCGAATTGACCGCTTATACCGAGCTATTAGAAGAGTCGCGGCAAGAGGCGATAGATCGCATGTTGGCGAAGGCCGAGGCGCTAGGGGCTGATGCGGTGGTGGGACTGCGTTTTTCGACCTCAAGTATTGCTCAAGGTGCCTCTGAGCTTTTTGTCTATGGCACTGCTGTTAGAGCGGTTGCCAATCCGGCGCCAGCGAGCGTTGCTGAGCCAAGCAGTGCACCTCAAAGCGCGCCGCCTGCTGAGCCTATAACCGTACCACCACTACCGCCTATAGACCATACGCCGTATGACTAGATCGCTTAAGTTGAGTCAATCAGGCTGTCTTACTCAAGACCTAAGCTAGGGGGCGGCGCTCATGGATACTGTTTTTGACTTTTTTATCGATAATATAGTTTTTATTGGGCTGTTTTTTATTGGATGGGTGTTTGGTCGTTATAACGAAAATGATCATCTTAAGCGTCTAGATAGCACCGAAAAAGAGCTGGGGCACATCATTGTCTCAACTGAGCGCTTTTATCAGCCGATCATTGCCGATGCCACTCAGCCAGTGTTGGTGATGGGCAGTGTGGTGATTGCTCAAGATTACTTTAAGATGATAGTCGCTCGGGTGCTTAATGTGTTTGGTAAAAACCTCACCACCTATGAGACGCTACTTGATAGGGCTCGGCGTGAGGCGGTAATTCGCATGAAGCTTGAGGCGCAGTTTTTGGGCTACAATCAAGTCTATGGTCTGCGCTTGGAGGTCACCAGTATCAATATTAGCGGAAGTATGGTGGAAGCCATTGCTTATGGCACGGCGGTTTATACTGTGGGCAATCCAAAAATCCCGCCGCCATTACCCTTATAGCTGTTTTATCGTCTAGCTGTAGCAATCCCCTCATTTTAGGGAGGGCAGGAAGTCAAGACGTTCTGAGCTAAATTGGCTTAACCTCTAACAAAATCCTGCTATCTGCGTTAAAATCATACCCATTAACGTCTTTGTATCTGCCTTTATTTTATAAATTTCTCATCAACAATAAGACACTTTTATTATGAGCAATCAAAATCTTACTGCCTCTATTCAATCGGCCCTAAAACAACTTGAAAACGCCTATAATCCCGGTGAAGTTGAACAGGGTATGTATCAGCGCTGGGAAGAAAGTGGTTATTTTCAGCCCAAATATAACAGCGATGAGTCGTTTTCTATTGCCCTGCCACCACCTAACGTGACTGGCAGCTTGCACATGGGTCATGGTTTTAACAATGCCATTATGGACTCGCTCACCCGTTATCATCGTATGCTGGGCGACAATACATTGTGGCAGCCGGGCACAGACCATGCCGGTATTGCCACACAGATGGTGGTAGAGCGCCGTTTAAATGCAGAAGGTATTAAGCGTACTGATTTAACTCGTGAAGATTTTATCAATAAGGTTTGGGAGTGGAAAGAAGAGTCGGGCGGTAACATTACCCGTCAGATTCGCCGTTTGGGCTCATCCGTGGATTGGTCGCGTGAACGCTTTACCATGGACGAGGGCTTATCAAACGCGGTAAAAGAAGTATTCGTACGCTTGCATGATGAAGGTCTAATTTACCGCGGTAAGCGTCTGGTGAACTGGGATCCTAAGTTTCAAACCGCACTGTCAGACTTAGAAGTAGAAAACCATGACGAAAAAGGCTCACTGTGGCATTTTCGCTACTATTTCACTGACAAATCTATCAAAACCCAAGACGGCAAAGATTATGTTGTGGTAGCAACCACCCGTCCTGAGACCTTGCTTGGTGATACCGCAGTAGCTGTGAACCCAAAAGATGAGCGCTATACCCACTTGGTCGGCCAGACCATTACCTTGCCGATTACCGGCCGCGTAGTGCCTATCGTGGCTGATGACTATGTTGAAAGCGACTTTGGTACCGGTGTGGTAAAAATTACCCCAGCGCATGATTTTAATGACTATGAGCTTGGCCGTCGTCATAATACACCGCTTATCAATATCTTTGATGCACACGCCCATATACTGCCTGAGATGGAGATTTATCCAGATCTGCAGACCCGTGAGCCTAAGCTTGAAAAAACCCCTGAAGCTTATGCCGGTGTTGAGCGCTTTGACGCTCGTAAGCAGTTGGTTGAGCAGGCTCAGGCTGAGGGCTGGCTGGATCAAATCGAGGACTATCAGCTTAAAGCGCCTCGCGGTGATCGCAGTGGGGTTATCGTTGAGCCTTGGTTAACCGATCAGTGGTATGTGGCAGTAGAGCAATTGGCGAAGCCGTCGATTGAAGCGGTGGAAGATGGCCGTATTGAATTTGTGCCTGCACAGTACAAAAACATGTACATGGCATGGATGAACAACATTGAGGACTGGTGTATCAGCCGTCAATTGTGGTGGGGTCATCGCATTCCAGCCTGGTATGACAACGACGACAACATTTATGTGGCACGTGATGAGGCCGAAGTACGCAGCAAATACAATCTTGATGACAGCGTTGAGCTGCGCCAAGATGAAGACGTGCTAGACACGTGGTTCAGCTCAGGTCTATGGACCTTTAGCACCCTAGGTTGGGGCGATGAATCACAAGACCAAAAAGCGCTACAGACTTTTCACCCGACCAGCGTATTGGTAACCGGCTTTGATATTATCTTCTTCTGGGTGGCGCGTATGATTATGCTCACCATGCACTTTATGAAGAATGAAGATGGCACGCCGCAAGTACCATTTAAGACGGTCTACGTGCACGGTTTGGTGCGTGATGGTCAGGGCCAGAAGATGTCAAAATCTAAAGGTAATGTGCTTGACCCCATCGATCTGATTGATGGTATTGATCTGGAATCTTTGGTAGCAAAACGCACCAGCAACATGATGAACCCCAAAGATGCGGCCAAGATTGAAAAACAAACCCGCAAAGAGTTTCCAGAGGGTATTCCAGCCTTTGGTACTGATGCGCTGCGATTTACCTTTACCTCGCTTGCCAGCACCGGCCGTGACATTAACTTTGATTTAAAACGTGTCGAAGGGTATCGCAACTTCTGTAACAAAATCTGGAACGCCAGCCGCTTTGTACTGATGAACTGTGTTGACAAAGAGGGCAGTGCGCTGGCCATCGATAAGGCGCCCAATACCCAAGTGTGGGAGCTACCTGAGCAGTGGATTATCAGCCGTCTAAATTCGACCATTGCCAATATCAAGCAGCACTTTGAGCAGTATCGCTTAGATATGGTCAGCCATGATATTTATGAATTTATCTGGAATGAGTACTGTGACTGGTATGTGGAGCTTGCTAAAGCCAGCTTAAATGATGACACGGTATCGAGTGAGCGTAAGGCGCAGATTCGTTATGTGCTGCTACATGTATTAGAGACGGCGATGCGCTTTGCTCACCCTGTCATGCCGTATTTGACAGAACAGATTTGGCAGACCATTGCACCGCTATTAGAGCGCAGAGATACTGACAGCATTATGATTGCCCAGTTCCCTGAGGTCAATGAGTCGCAAATCAACGCTCAAGTTGAAGCCGATATGACCTGGTTACAAGAGCTTATCGCTGGCGTACGCAACATCCGTGGTGAGATGAAGCTGGGTAACGCAGTACGTCTGCCGGTACTGCTTGAGAACATCACAGCGGAGCAAACTGAGCGCCTACATCGTATTGAAAACCAGTTTAAAGCGCTGGCCAAAGTTGAGAGCCTAACCATCCTAAATGACGGTGATGAAGTGCCATTATCCTCCTCTAGTATGGTCGGCAAGCTGCGGGTGATGGTACCGATGAAAGGTCTTATTGACCCAACAGCTGAGCTAGGTCGTCTGTCAAAAGCACAAGAAAAACTGCAAAAGCAGGCGGATGGCATCGCACGTAAGTTGGGTAATGAAGGCTTTGTTAGTAAAGCCCCTGCTGAAGTGGTTGCTGCAGAAAAAGCCAAGCTTGAGGAACTTGAAGGTCAGTTAAAAGTGATGAGCGAACAGATGGCTCAGCTTAAAGCACTATAATCGCTAAAGTCATTGGACAGCTAGCTTTACTGTTTTTATTTTGTATTTACCTTATTATGGCGGCTTCAATTTTATATTGGGGTCGCCATTTTTTTAGTTAAGTTTACGGCTAAACAGGGTATTTATACCCAATCAATAGTTATCGATTAAACATAAAAAACCTACAATGACACCTAAGTTGGTAAACGATTGGCACAGCAAAGTAAGCTACCATAGTAAGTTGCTAACATAGTAAATTGCTAACATAGTAAATTGCTAACATAGTAAATTGCTAATAGTTACTGTTTACCTACCTTCTCCTTATCAAGGATTGAATCAGAGGAACGATTATGAGTCATCGTATGAAGATTTCAGCTGCTACCATCATCAGTAGCGCCCTATTTTTATCAAGCTGTGCCAGCACTGGTATGGCGCCCAATTCAACTAGCATTGCCTACCAGTTGCCTCAAGGCATATCTGAGGGCTATTGGGCCATGACCTCAGCGATAAATGGCGAGGCATCAGTCGTCAGCTTCAACAATGGCATGAGCCAGAATTACCGCTTTAAGTGCTATGCTGACGGTACTTATCAGCAAATAGGCATGGAGCAATATAAGCTGGTACCGACTGCTAACGCCGTTGGACTACAGTATCAAAATCAGCCTGTTTTTTCTTATATCAAGGCCACTAAGTTTGCGCCAAAACAATCGCTTATGTTAAATCAGACCTTTAATGAGCCTGAGCTACAGCGTGCTTACCCAAATGGCCAAAATTACTCTTATGTTTATAAGAGCCGTTTAGAGCCTGTTTGCTCACTATAAATTAAGGAGCGGCTATGCTAACTTTAATTAACAAGACCACACGGGCATTGGCCATTATACTAACCAGCTCGATATTTTTGAGTGCGTGCACAGTCACTGGATTGGTGGGCGGCACTACCGGACATTAAACACAGATTAATGGTGACTTTACAAGCAATTGATAACAGGCTGCTGATGAAAATCAGTGGCCTTTTTTGTAGACGCAGTATTTCATCAAAAACCGAGTATTTGGCTTAACCATGAGTGCCGAATTAAGATAAAATAGCCGATTTCTGTCGAAATTCGAAATTATCTATCCTTAACAGCCATAATAAAGTCACCGTTTGGGTGGCTTTATTTTTTTGATTGCACATGCGAGAGGTACCCAGTGTTTAATAAAAGAAACCTAGTAATGATGTTTTGCCAAATGGGTTTTGGCTTCTCGTTTTATGGGGTAATGATTGTCCTTACTCCGTTTTTCTTAGAAAAATTACAGTACAGTGAAGCTGATACCTTGATGGTTATTGGTGCCTTTGGTGCTGTGGGCACTTTGTTTTCTATTGCTGGCGGCGTTATTGGTGATAAGTTTTTGGGGGCGTACCGCTCCTTGGTGGTGGGCTATGTCGCCTTTACCTTGGGTTATGTGCTGCTTATGATTAGTGCCGTAGGGGTCAATGTGCCGCTAAGTTTAATGGGGATTGCTTTGGCCAGCTATGGCCGCGGGCTGATGTCACCCAATTATCCGACCTTGTTTCAGACCACTTTTGCCTCACAAGCTGACTTTGAAAAAGTATATCCAATTAACTATTCGGTGAATAATTTAGGGGCTTTTTTGGGTCAGTATGTGTTTCCGTTTTTGACGTTGATTATTGGCTATAAAGGTAACTTTATGCTCTCAGCCATTATGGCGGGGCTGGGTGTGTTATCCCTATTATTGATACGCAAACCCTTGGTCACCCATGCTGATGAGATTGATAAAACACCGGTTTCTGTACAAAGCTGGCTAAAGTTTTTTGGGCTTAGTGCATTAATGATTGCCGTTGTATTTTATATGTTTAGTGACATGGATATAGGGCAATACATTGTTTATGCCATCAGTGCTGCAGCGATAGGTTATTTTGTGGTATTGATGCTCAAAGCTGCCCGATCAACGGCGCTGCGTATGGGAACTATCTTGATCATGGTGCTATTGAGTATCGCCTTTTTTGTGTACTACGGGCAGATGATGACCTCAATGAATATCGTGGCGATTAACACCATGCGTGGTGATTTATTTGGCATAATTCCAATTCAGCCAGAAGGCTCGTTGGTTATGAACCCCCTATGGTGTGCAGTGGCAGGTCCTGTGATTGCTTTTATTACCAATCGTTTAGAGAAGCGGGATATCTTCTTAAGCACACCGGTCAAAGTGGGTGTGGCCTTTATTCTAACGACCATAGCTTTCGCTATCTTAACCGTCTCTTTATTGCACATTGGCCCTGATACCATTTTAAGACCAGAGATATTTTTACTGGTACATTTCTTCCAAGCCTTTGCTGAGGTGGTGGTAGGCAGTCTGGTGGTGGCATATATTTTATCAGTTGCGCCCAAGGCCATTGCCAGCTTTTCAGTGAGCCTATTTATGGTGGCTATGGCAGTGAGCGGCATTATTGGGGCGGTGTTTTCAACTTCAATTGCTTTGGATAAAGGGACTAAGCTGACCCAAGCAATAGCGGTAGAGAGTTACGGTGGGTTCTTTATGACGCTTACAATCTTTGCGGTTGTGCTCACTGTGGTGGCTTTTTTATCGGCGATACTGATCAAAAAGATGCTTAAAGCGGCCGATGACTGGGATCAGCAGCAGTCACAACATGGCCAACATTAGCCTATTTACCTAACTTACTTCTAAGACGTCAAAACTATGATAATAAAACTATGATAATAAAGCTGCTACTGTTATTACTTCTGCCAGCTTTATGGTTATTGTGGCGGCGTCATAAGTTGCTAGATAGGGCAGCCATTTATGCCAGTCTTGTTATGCTAGGTTATCTTTTGGCGCTGCTATTGACTCTGACTTTGCATTTTGAGCCCATAAAACATTGGCCTTGGTTTGGTTATTTAATCATGGTATTGCTGCTGTTACCCTTTAGCAGTTATCTGTTAATTATCTACACGACCTTGAGTCTAAAGATGCCCAATCCTGTTTTTAAGCGAGCAGGGGCATTGGGACTGGGCATCTCAGCGCTGCTGCTACTGTGCGTAAAAGGCCTACTTGGCTGGGGCTAAAGCGCTGATATCAGTAGTTTTTGCCATACGCTTGGTGTTGCTATACAATTGGCCATTTTTTAGTGCATATACGATGTGCCGGATTCAATCAGGTGGCCCCTTCATGGACAAAGATCACGCAGTCAACCCCTCTTCCTCAGCCAGCAATCCCTTATTCTTAGGGTTTATGCTGTTGTCCTTCTTTTTTGGTGCCGGTAATTTAATTTTTCCGCCTATGTTGGGGATGAATGCTGGGCTTAACTTTACGCCTGCGGTCATCGGTTTTATCGTTACTGCCATTGCACTACCAATGCTCAGCCTCATTGCCATTGCCAAGTCTAGTGGAGGGTTGTTGGGTTTGGGGTGCCGAGTGCATCCGGTATTTGCTTATGTTTTTGCCATCTTAATTTATCTGTCTATTGGTGCGATGTACGGTATTCCGCGCGCTGCTAACGTGGGTTATGAGATGGGCTTTCGCCACTTTATAAACTTGCCAGAGGGCATAAGTCTGATTACTTATGTGGTGGTGTTTTTTAGCGTGTGTTATTTATGCGCCCTTAAATCAGGTCGCTTGGTGGATATCATTGGTAAGGTATTGACGCCGGTACTGCTCGGGGTGATTGCACTGCTTTGCGGTCTGGCTTTTATGCATCTGACGCCAAGCGTGCATGCGCCCTCAGAGCAATTTAACAGCAATCCTCTGTCAGCGGGCATTATCGAGGGCTATTTTACGTTGGATGCGCTGGCAGGCCTGGCCTTTGGTACGGTATTGGCCAATGCCATTATGGGCTCGACTAAGGCGGCGGGTCAGGCACCTTTGGCGCCCCAGCAGTTGGTTAAAGTAATGATTCAGTCCTCATTGGTGGCGGGTCTATTTTTGGGTCTGATTTACTTTGGCCTGGCTTGGATTGGCCGTGGTATGTATCGTCCTGAGGGCTATGAAAATGGAGCGGTGCTGCTATCGAGTGCTGCCACGCAACTGATGGGCAATGCTGGGAACGTGGCCTTTGGTATGATTGTTATTTTGGCCTGTTTAACCACCTGTATTGGCTTAATTAATGCCTGTTCAAGCTTTGCCAATCAAGTCTATCCTAAGATTGGTTATGGCGTTTATGTGCTCATCTTCACTGTGCTGGGTGCTTTGTTCTCAAATCTTGGACTAGACAGCATCTTGGCCATAGCGGTGCCCATTATGGTATTTTTATATCCCATTAGTATCGCCTTAGTTCTGTTGTCTTTGATACATCCTATGATTGCCAAGCATCCTTTGACCTATGTGTTCGGTGTAGGAACAGCCACCTTGTTCGCCTTTAATGACATGCTGAGCAATTTGGTGAGCAGCCCACTGCCTTGGCACAGCTTAATTGAGAAGCTGCCTATGGCTGAGCTGGGCTTAGGCTGGATAGTACCGACCATTTTAATGGCACTGCTGGGTTTTGTTATCAAACGATCTGATCAGGCAATATAGCCCAAAGTAGTGTATTAACAGCGGGCTTAGCGTTGAGGTATTCTGACAAAATTTGACATTTCGCCTATTGTTTGCGCCCGCTGTGTGCTGCTAGCATACTTCCTTTATAATATATCTATAAATAAAATGATAAAGGAATAATGATGCAAGTATTAAACATGGAAACCGTTAAGCAGCAGCTGACTATGCCCATGGCAATTGAGGCCATTGAACAGCTACTCATCCGTCAGACTGAGCACCCAAATTGGGTCAAGACGCCCGAGCGCTTGGTCATTCCCACCAATAAAGATTCAGACACGCATCAGCAAGGCTCGCACTTATCCATGCCCTCTGTCGTATTCGATGGCGAGCAGGAGTATGCTGTGGTCAAATTGGTCACTATTTGCCCAGACAATCCGCAGCGCCAGAAGCCAACTACTGTGGCTACCATTACCGTATCAGATACTGCGACAGGGGATACCTTGGCATTTATGGATGGCATCTATGTCACTCAAGTTCGTACGGCGGCTTTGTCTGGGGTTGCCACTAAGTACTTGGCCAATCCTGAGAGCCAAACTGTGGCTGTCATTGGCACCGGCGGCATGGCCTATGAACAGCTTAATGCGGTGTTAACCGTATGTCCTAATATTCGCCAAGTGAACTTATGGAACCGCAGTGGTGATAAAGCCCAGCAGTTTAAAGCACAGTTTATTGCTGATTACCCACAGTGGGCCCAGCAAGGTATCAGCGTTAAGGTATGTGAGTCTATTGAAGCGGCTGTGGCAGAGGCGGATGTGATTAATTTGGCCACACGGGCCACCCAAGGGCTGTTTGAAATCGAGCAGATTAAACCCAATGCGCATATTAATGCGGTCGGTGCTTATCAGCCGCATATGAAAGAGGTGAGTGATTCGGTAATTGCCGCTTGTGACTATGTGGTAATCGATGATCTAGAGGGCGGTAAGCATGAAGCGGGTGACCTAATTCAGGCCGATGACAATGCTGACTGCGATTGGGGCTGGGATGAGCTAAGTGGCCAGCTAATGGACTTGGTCAATGGTAAATTACAGCTAAGCGATGAGCAGGCGAAGAGCAAGCTCAGCTTATTTAAATCTGTGGGGGCTGCAAGTTTTGATGCAGCTGTGGCACTCAAGATTGCCCAATTGGCGAAGCGTGATGGGCTTGGACAGGCTGTAGCGCTATAAGTTTATATGACTGAACAAACTAAGTATCGACATACCGGACGCATAAACCCCTCGAAGTATGCCCACATGCGCTGGCTATATCTCATCTTGGGGTTTGTATTTTTTGCACTCGGCGTGATAGGGGCGGTGTTGCCCGTTATGCCCACGGCTCCTTTTATTTTACTCGCAGCAGGGTGCTGGGCTCGCGGATCTAAGCGTTTTTATTTGTGGCTTATTAATCACAAACACATGGGTAAGTACATTCGAGACTGGGAGGAGCGCCGAGCAGTGCCACGCCGAGCAAAATGGCTGGCGTGTATTATGATGAGCTTCTCAAGCAGCATGCTGCTGTTGACAGTACCTGAGGCCAAAGCTTGGGTGGCATGGACGGTGGCCTTGGTTTGCTTTTGTGTCGGCGTCTATCTATGGCGGTTGCCTGACGCCTGATTGGCTGCTATGTCTGTCTATCTATGCACAATGGGCTATAGGCTGTTGCTACAGACCATTTATCCGCTCATTGTCCACCCAGGCGGCTTGATGGGAGGGTGCAGCGCTTCGGCTCAAGCACAGTCAAGCTTTATTTTACCGGCTTTTCTAGTCTGACTACCAACACATCACAAGAGACATTGGGCAAAATAGCATCTACCGTCGCGCCGTTAATCCAAGCGGAGATACCATGGCGCTCATGGCGACCGATAATGACTAAATCCACGTCGTTTTTATGACAATAGTTAATAATACCCTCGCTATTTGAAATAGCGGTGGTGACTTCCTGACTCTTGCAGTCTAGACCGTTTCGCTTGAGAAACTCAATCAAATCACCTCTTGCGTTTTTGCAGCGCTCATCATCTATCTCATCATAAAGACTGGCAGCAGGGACCATTTCATATCCAAAGCCTACCATCGTATCTTTAATAATATGTAGTACTGACAGCTGTGCATCTTGTTGACGTGAGTGAATGTATTTGGCTTTTTGGGCAACAACGTCGGCATCAGAGCGTAAGTCAGTAACGAGCAAAATATGTTTATAGCTCATGGCAACACCTATATCAAACAGAGTGAAAGATACATTAACGGGCATGCTTAGCTGCGCAGTTAATGGCAATGATAGTGGCATATTGTTAGAGGCTGATTGCATGATATATGCCTTACTGTTTAATACTATCATAAGCTTATTTTAATAGATATGCAGCCTCATTTTTGGGTAAACATAACTAATTTTGTGACATGAATAGCGCCCCATACTCACCACTAACAGTGATTAACGGCATATTTTTTAGTAACTTTTTCTATTTTTTTAAGTTATTTTAAAATAAAGCTTGCTAAAGGGGAGTTGTCACCCTATACTAGGCTCCTGCTTGAGAGAAGCCCACAACAAATCATTACCTCGTAGTATTAGCATTAATCCTCCGTTTTAAGATTTACCGTAGTTGCTCAGAGCGTTACCGACCAAATTGGTCATTATGTTTTAAAATTAGGATTATATATATGTCAGATACTATCAAAGGTACAGTAAAGTGGTTTAACGAAGCTAAAGGTTTTGGCTTTATCGCTCCAGAAACTGGTCCAGACGTTTTTGCTCATTACAGCGAAATCGCAAGCTCAGGTTTCAAAACCTTAGCTGAAGGCCAAGAAGTTGAGTTCACCGTAACTCAAGGTGCTAAAGGCCCACAAGCCCACGGTATCACAGCTATCTAATTAGCGATGATGATTTAAAGTGGTGATCATTAAATAATCATTACTTTAGATGAATCAAAAAAAACGAGCCTTTGGCTCGTTTTTTTGTGTCCGTTATTTAATCGCTACTTTGAGTAAAAAAAATTTGTGCCTAAAATGCCCGCTAAATCGCATTAATACACAAACTGAGGGCTCAGACTGTTATTATATGCACTATAATTATCAGTCTGTTATTCACAGCGGTAATCTTCTTTGAATTTATAGCGTCTTGATAAAGTGCCTGTATGTCTATTAATCTAAAAACCGTCATAAATCCAAAAGCCATCTTGCTTAGAGGTGTGCTTTTTTTATTGGCATTGGTTATATTCGTACTTGCCATAAAAACCCTATACACCATCACCCACAGCATTAGCCTCTCCGAGATTTTTTTAGCCATTGAACAAATCCCCAATTTAGATATCTTTTGGGCATTATTGGTGGTTGCCTTTGGCTATTTGGTGCTTACTCTATATGACACCATCGCCTTTAAACACATGAATATCGCTCTACCGTTTAAAAAGGTGGCGTTTACCTCGTTTACGGCTTATGCGATCGGTCACACCATAGGGCTGGCCATTTTGTCCGCCTCTGGTGTTCGTTTTAGGATGTATGGGGTCAATAAGATACGCCCTGAAAATATCGCCAATGTGGTGTGGTTGGTATCCATGGCTTTTACCTTTGGTATTACTACCTTGGTATCTTTGTCCTTGGCATTTAACCCAGAAGCCACGGTCACTATGATGAATCAGCTCGACTTGCAGTTGGCAGAAGTCTCTATTGATATCCCTGAGTTTTTGCGCAATGCGTCGGTGATTCGTGGTTTGGGCTTGGGCCTACTTGCCATGGTAGCTGGTCTAATAGCTTGGTCGGGCAGACAAGGCCGCCATATTCAGGTAAAAGGTTGGCGCTTTGATTTACCGCCTGCGACGATGATGATTAAGCAGATTATCATCTCTATTGTGGACTTAGCCAGTGTGGCTTTTGTGCTGTATTTATTATTGCCGCATGATGCTGGTGTTGGCTATTTCACCGTGTTTTCAGCTTTTATCCAGTCGATGATTTTGGCAATCTTAAGTCATGTGCCGGGTGGACTTGGTGTTTTTGAATTGACCATGATGGCCTCCTTGCCCACAGTCGATAAGACCTATCTACTGGCCGTATTGCTGGTGTTTAGACTGCTGTATTACCTTCTGCCATTTTTCTTAGCAGTGCTGTTCTTTATTGGCCATGAAGTTTGGCTACGCTGGTTACGCCAAGATTAAGGTGTCTAAAATGAGCGATTAAAAAAGGCGGAGATAATTGCTATCTCCGCCTTTTTTTGGGATAAGTTATCTGCCTTTAGCAGATGGCCGCATTACTCTTGTAGGGTGCTTGTGGTGTGGTTACCTTCGCCCGCTGTTTGTTTGACTGGAATGGCGGGACTAAACTGCTCTGAGGTGGGCGTAACCCCTTTGGCAGCATGGTCTTCTTTTAACGAGGCGGCAACTTCAGGAGGCATATAGTTCTCATCGTGCTTGGCCAATACTTCGCTGGCAACGAACACCTTGCCTTGCATCTCTCCTGTGGCAACAACGCCGGAGTTTTCTGCAAATAAATCCGGTAAGATGCCCTGATAGCTGACAGGCACGGTGGCATTAAAGTCAGTGATCTCAAACTGTACTTTCAAGTCATCGTTAGGGTCACGACGCACACTGTCTTTCACCACCATACCGCCTGCACGAATGCGTTTATTCTGAGGTGCGTCCCCAGCAGCAATAGCAGTCGGGTCAAAGTAATAGTCAGTCTGCTGCCCAATGGCGTAGATGACCAATAGCACGGCAATAATAGCGCCTGCTAAAGTAGCCGCGACCCATATCAGTTTTTTACGACGTACAGCATTCATAAGATTGCCTTTTATTTAATACGCTCAAATCATTGAGTGTTGTTGCAAAAGTTGGGTTCTGTTTTTGAGCCATTATAAAAACATGCGCCAAAAAACAGGCCTAATTTAGTCAGATAGAGTATTGCTTACGGGCGGCGCTGAGCTTGCTTGCGCTGCTGTTGACGGGTATGCTGGATTTTTAGATCTTTGACCAGTTGGCGACGTTGGTGCACACTATATAAGACAAAGCCCAGTACCACAATTAAGGTAAGACCCCAAGTGCTCCAGACATACATACCATGCTTACCCATGGCCAAAAACTCTTGAAAGCTATAAAAATACGGCTGCATAAGTCGCTCCTTTATTTGGCGTCACGCACATATTCTTTGACCCAAGCCTTATTTTGATCGCGGCGTAGGATAAGGGTGTTGGTGCGATAAATGGCTAAGGCGGCCACCAACAGGTAGCTACCAATAATCATCAATAGTAAAGGCGCCAACATATCTAATGACATCTTTGGTGCTTCAGTGAGGGTAATGGTAGAGCCTTGGTGTAGGGTGTTCCACCAGTTTACTGAGTACTTGATAATGGGCAGGTTAACTGCGCCCACAATCGATAAAATAGCAGCAGCTTTACCGCGGTTTGGTGAATGCTCAAAGGCGGCAAATAGCGCCATCACACCTGCGTATAAAAACGCTAAAATCAGCATCGAGGTCAGGCGAGCATCCCATACCCAAAAAGTACCCCAGGTCGGCTTGGCCCAAATTGATCCTGTTATTAAACTTAAAACACACAGCATAAATCCGATGGGGGCGATTGCTTGAGCCACTAGGTTGGCGGTCTTAATACGCCACACCAAAAATATCACGCCCAGTACCGCAAGCGCAAAATAAATAGATAAGGCGATACCGGCAGCAGGCACATGGATAAAAATAATGCGATAGCTGTTGCCTTGTAGATAATCAGGTGGCGCAAAGGCCAGCCCCCAAACACTGCCGACTACCAACATAATAGTGGCCAATGCCGCCAGCCACTTTACCCAAGGCGTGAAGATACGAAAGAATTCACGGGTACCAACAGTGGCCAAAAAGCCCTGCCATAGGCGTGAAAAAAAGCCCGGGTTTTGAGGTGATAAATTAGCGTTTGGCATAATAAAACGACCTTGTAAGCCACAGTGTGAGCAAGGAAGTGTGGGCAAACAGTCCCACACACGAGTCAGTGAGGCGCTCGGTAAGTTAAGCCATGGATTCCTGATATAAAGGGGCTCGCCTGCCGTAGTGCCTACTACAATGAATACTTTATCTAATGTTTAACTATTATAGCAAATATTGGCCTCAGTTAAGCCATGCCATCTTCAGAGTCATAGCAATCACCCAAGGTGTAATGAGGATCGATAAGATACTACCGGCTGCCAATAAGGCCAATATGGGCAGACCATTGAGGCCTGTTGCGTACAAGTCAACCGCTCCTGTGGCAAATATCAGCACCGGCAACTGCATCGGCAAGGCAATTAAAGGCACCAAAACTGCGCCATTTTTTAAAGATAAGGTCAGGCTGCTGGCGATGGCCGATAGCATAAGTAGCATGGGGCTACCCACGACAATAGAGGCCAAAAGTGCGCCCGCTTCTCCCCAAGATAATCCAAATAACAGTATGGCCAGTAGACTTAAAAGTGCCACAAAGCCGCTGCTAAATATCCAGTGAATGCTAAGACGAATAAGCACCCAAAGCGGTAATGAGGTCTTAGAGACAATCAGCTGTGCTAAGGTACCATTGTCCATTGCCGGCTTAAACAAATCATCTACGCCCATCACCAACGACAGCAGAGCCGCTATCCATACAGCCGGCACGCCTAGTCGGTGCAGTAATTGTGGCTCGCTGCCGACTGCCAGTGGAAATAAGGTGATAATCACCAAAAACAACACCAAAGGATACAGCCATTGAACGGCGCCTTGCTGCTTGACCTGCCATTCACGGCGCCATAGTCGAGCAGTGCTGATACCGACAGAAGTTGCTTGGTTTGGGTTTAATGGGTCGTGGCTCATAGTGTTCCCTGATTATTAGGGTCATAGTGATCGTCATCATAAGCATATGACGCAAAATTGTCATCACTGTCTAAATCATCACTGCCTGAATAAGAGGGCAGGTAACCAGATAAATCCAGCTGCTTATTGGCGACCTCTACCGGCTGGTGACTGGTCATTAATACCGCGCCGCCTGCGTTCACAAAACTGTTTAATTGCTGCTGCAACCGTGCCACCATGGCCACATCCAATGCCGTAAACGGCTCATCTAATAGCCACAAAGGCGTGTGCTGTGGCGTCATCAGGTACAAACGCGCCAAGGTAACACGGCGGGTTTGACCCGCTGAGAGCTGATTGCTGCCCATGTTCTCAAACCCTGACAGTCCGACCCAGTCCAGTGCTGCTTCAATTTGAGCATTGCTTGGCTCAATACCATACAGGTTCAATAAAAAACTAAGGTTTTGCTTAACGGTGAGGCTTGGATGGATACCCAATTGATGCGAAACATAGACAGGCGCTATCGGTAAGCTGTTTTGGCCTTGATACAGCACCTTGCCTTCAAGCAGCGGTAATAGTCCGGCCAATTGCATCAATAGCGTGGTTTTGCCGGTACCGTTGGCACCAATAAGATGGCAAATATCGCCAGTATACAGCTGCAGCATCACCCCTTCACACAGTGGAAAGTCGCCACGCTGTACGGTAAGGTCTTGTAAGACCAGCACCGGCGTAGAGGAGCTATCAGAGGCATTTATGTGAGCTGAATGTGTCGAGGTTGTGGGGTGCATGGTGGCCTGATGTATAAAAAGGTGGACAGACAACTAAGCTTACGCATTAGTGTGAGTTTAGGGTATCCCTTGTGATTTATGCCGCGTAATGGACCTTATACTGCATTTGCCGCCATACTTTTGACGACACAAGCGGTCCAAGTTACAAATAAACTCGCCTCCATGTGCGTTTTTAGCGCAGTGTGAGGTGATTGTGCTTTAATATAGGGATATTAACTGTAAAGCTGTTGGCATTTATGTCCGTGTTTGTGGCGCTCAGGCTATTGCAATCGGAGCGCCTAGCCGTCATATAGCTTTAATAGGCCATCGCCTGATACAGATTATAGTGCATAGTATATCAAACCTCGACCCACAACTAACGTATTGTCCCTATTATGAGCTCACAAAAAAAGCCATCTTTTTGGCAACGATTAAAATATTTAATAACGGCAAAGTCCGATATCATAAAAAGTGAGGCCGAGACGTTGACCACAGCGCACCGTTTCTCTGAGTCTTCGGCCACGCCGCCATTGAGTCAGACGCGTGAGCCAACACAGATGTCTAATGCTGAGCATCAGGAGCTTACGTCAGCTTTTGAGCTCGAGCAAGCCTCACCTGAGCGGCTAACAGCAGATTTGATGCAAGCACAGCCACCTAAACGCGAGCGATACGATTATCAAAAAAGTCGCACACAGCAGCCTGGCACCAGTGATGCGCATAAGATGACCCCCAGTGGCTACGAAAGCACCAGTTATTTTTCTGATGAGGACAGTATCGATGCCGCAGCAGTGGATGAAGCGCCTGCCAAATTTATCAGCTTATCTAATCTAGATAATGCCGATAACATGAAAATGCGCACCGCTTCTTTTCAGTATTCGCAAAACCCCATTACCGATAGTATTTTGGATTTTTTGGAAGCCAGCGATTTAAACTACTATTATCATGATCCGGTCGAAAGCAGTGAGGTTAACGACTCAAGTGAAGAGACGGCAGATACTCCCTCCGGCAACCAGACCCAAAAATACCAAGGCAGCATTACTAAACGAAACGTGCACCATATTTCTATGGCAATGCGCTACTATAATGACACCACGGGTGACTATGATGTTGATGCTGATCACAGCAGTGAGGGGCAAAGACGACCTGGCACAGGCAGCACACCTGATGCCAATGAAGTAGAGTGGGGCTGTGTGATACGAGTCCATGAGCACACCCAACTGGTGGCCATGTACGGTGTGTTGCCATTTAGCTTACCTGAAACCCACTTAGAAGCAGGCCTGGCACTGGCCACTCAGCTGAACTACGATATGATGCTCGGCTGCGTAGAGATTGATATTCGAGATGGCGAGATCCGCTTTAAAAACTCGTTAGATTTAGAGCCGATTATCAATGCCAGCGGTGGTATCGTACCACCTACTGTCATCAGTTACTTGCTCAAAGGGGTGATGGCAATGACGGCTTCTTTTTCTCCCTTATTTAGTGACTTATTGGCCAGTAATCCTGAAGACTTTGAGTTATCCACCATATTACAAGAGCTGCACAAGGCGCAGATGGATAAAACCTTCTTTTTGCCTACCCGAGTGACGCAGTAGCTTAGATATTATGATTATACGGTTATGTTAAAAATTGCTTTTTCACCCATTTACTTATATGACGTGCCCGAAAAACACCGTTTCCCGATGCAAAAATATCGGCTGATACCTGAGCGTTTACTTGCAGAAGGCACACTGACTCAGGACAACTTTTTTGCACCGGACAAGGTCAGCGAGGCAGAGATTCTAACCACACATACTCCTGAGTATTGGGATAAATTAAAAACCCAAACCTTACCACGCAAAGAAGCCCGTGCTATCGGCTTTGAGATGACACCTCAGTTGGTTGAGCGGGGGCGTTATATTGCCCATGCCACTTATGAGTGTGCCTTGTACGCCAAGCAGTACGGGGTGTCTCTTAATGTCGCAGGTGGTACACACCACGCCTTTGCCGATCATGGTGAGGGGTTTTGTGTGTTCAATGATGTGTGTATTGCCAGTAATTTGCTGCTCTCACGAGGGCAGGCAAGCAAAATCTTGATTGTGGATTTAGATGTGCACCAAGGCAATGGCAATGCCAGTATTATGGCCAATGAGCCTCGGGTATTTGTGTTTAGTATGCACGGTGAAAAAAACTACCCATTTCGTAAGCCGCCCTCAGATTTAGACATAGATTTGCCTAATGATACCGATGACGCCACTTATCTGACTCTGTTAAAAGACACCTTGCCTAAGTTAATTGCAGAGCATGAGCCTGATTTAATTTTTTATCAATCAGCGGTCGATGTGCTGGCCAGTGATAAGCTGGGTAAGCTGGCCCTAAGTTTAGAGGGCTGCAAAGCACGTGATGAGTTTGTGCTAACTCAGGCCAAAGCGCATCATATCCCAATAGCCATTGTCATGGGCGGCGGATATTCAGAAGAGGTGGAACAGGTGGTAGAGGCCCACTGCAACACTTTTAGATTGGCCAAACAGATATTTTTTGCCGACTAGAGTGCAGATTGGCCTCGCTCTTGCAATGACAATTACCCCAGTAGAGTAGCAGTGAGTCGTATCACTGCCCGTGTCCCTCAGGTGATCCGTAAGCTTACGTGAGGTAATAGCAGGGGCATTTTTTATTAAGAAAAACTCGGTTTCTCCACCGTCACCTTATCATTGACTGGTAACAGCACGATAAAGCGGGTACGACCATTATAGGTATCGGTGCGGATGCGGCCATTATGTGCCTCTACAATTTGTGCCACCAACGACAGACCTAGTCCTGACCCTTTCTTTTGCTGCTGTAGACGCACAAAGGGACTAAATATTTCCTCACGCTTATCAACTGGAATGCCTTTACCTTGGTCTATCACCGCCAATACCACATAGTTGGGCTGGGCAATGGGCTCAGCTTTTGGCCGGCGTAAGCGTTTGGCAAAGCTCATGTCATTGAGCTTAGAGCTCTCAGATTTTGCTTTTTTATCGACTTTTTTGAGCTTGTCGGCCTTATCTTTACCCTCATCTGCCTCTTTAGCAGCGACTGTATTGGGTGTGCTGTCTGCGCTTTGGTCATCGGCGATCTCTTGAGCGTCAGAGATTAGGCTTTGGTGCTCATCCTCATCTTGCTCAGGCGATTGATCTGCCTCCTCACTTGCCAGCTCTGTGCCGAGCGCTGGTAAATTCGCCTCACTCTCGTATTCGGCTAAGTCCTCTAACACTTCTAGCTCATCTTCAGCATGTGATAGCGCAATTTGATCCAGCAGCTGTTTGGGCGGATACAGCGCATCTTTTTGATTGACCACGCCGTAAACATGCACTTCAATGGGCGGCTGACCATGGATAAGGGCATTATTTAAAAGATTGCGTATCAAATGAATCAGCAACTTAGGCTGACCTTCAATTACCAAAGATTTGCCGTATAAAGTGGCCTCAGGGTAATGCTGGCACTCTTGATTGACCAGTTCAAAAAAGTCAAAGCGTTCATTTGCTTGGGCAGCGTGACCGGCATCTAAGCGGCTCACCAGTAAGATACTCTCCACCAAGTCATTAAGGCCAGTGAGGTCACGATTGACAGCTTGTGCCCGTTTATGGAACTTGGCTTTGGTGCCCTCGGACATCTCATTAGACAGCATCTCCATCATCTCAATCTGTAGGCGAATACGAGTAATGGGTGTGCGCAGCTCATGTGAAGCATGCGCCAGCAATAGATTATTGGCATTGATAAGCTGCTCAATTTTTTGTGCTGCTTGGTTGAAGCCGCGTGCCAGACTGGCAATCTCATCCGTCCCTTTGGCAGGCACCCGCACACTAAAATCACCCTCACCAAGCTGAGCCATCTGTTTGCTCATCTGATTAATGCGCCAGGTCATAGAGTGCGCAATCCACCACAGCACGGCCGACATCAGACCAATTAAGGCCAAAGTACCGGTGAATATATTAAGTACCGCCCATAATTCAGAGCGTTTTGGGGGATTGCGTGGCTCATACAGCAAGGTATAGCCACGATCACTCATGGCCTGCACGTTCACCTGATCTGAGGAGAAAAAAGCCGGTAGCATACGCGAGATTAATGAGGGGTCCTCGGGTAGGGTCTTGGGCAAGTCGCTATCGTCAGTTTGAATTAACAAATGACCCTTGCGGTCATAAAGCCCCATTTTGGCTTGTAGGGATTCATCAAAAACATCGAAGCTTTTTTTTATGACAGCCAGCATAAATCGGGCCTGTAACAGCTCGTTCATGGTAGTGGCATTGTCTAATTCGTCAATAAACGGGTCAACTTGGCTGACAATTTGTTTTGCCAGTACCTCCCATCTTGCGTCTGCAGAGTTGTTGTGCACCATGTTCATCAAAGTAATCATGGCCGCCGCAAAAAAAACCAGCGTCAACACCACACTGGTAAATAGCTTATTAAAAACAGAGGTAAAACCAAATCGAGGCAGTCGGGGCATAAGCTTATCTAATCTAGATGAGAGTAATTGAGGGTCTAAGCCAACCGGTTTTGCTTAGACCCTCAATGGATGGTAGATATCAACCGTAGAATATCAATTGTAGAATATCGAACCGAATTAAACTTGATCGGTAGCAAATTGATAGCCGACACCGCGCACAGTAATGATGCGTTTAGGCTGACGTGGGTTGTCTTCAATTAATGCACGCAGTCTTGAGATGTGCACGTCAATTGCGCGATCAATGTTATCTGAGCTGTCATCATTGGGCATGGCTTGCCACAACTGCTCACGGTTTAATACCTTGCCTGCATGGGTGGCGAAGTAGTGGAGCAGCTGGAATTGATGGGTGGTTAAACGGACAGGCTTGTCATCAATGGTGACTTCATGACTATCAGGGAATACGCTTAAGCGGCCGAATGTTAAGCTATCAGACTGGCTGTCGGCTTGATTTGGCTGCTCATGACGACGCAGTACGGCACGAATACGGGCCAACAGCTCACGAGGCTCGAATGGCTTTGAAATATAATCGTCTGCGCCCATCTCCAGACCCAGTACTCGGTCGGTTGTATCGCCTTTGGCGGTCAACATAACGATAGGCACTTTATTGGTTTGGCTATTTTTACCGCCACGGATTTTTTGGCAAACCTGCATACCATCCATATCCGGTAGCATTAAGTCTAGGATAATTAAGTCGATGGCGCGTTCTTTGGCATCAAGAATATCAAGACCTTCTTGACCTGTGGGCGCATGGTGCACCTCATAATAATTCATTGCCAAGTAATCGCTAATTAATTCTGCTAAATCAGGATCATCTTCGATCAGGAGTATTTGCTTGCTCATAACTATCCTTAAAAATTATAAAAATTGAATCATCTGGCTTGGCTGTTAATTTTGTGATGATTATTGGTTATTAACAGCTTGGGCGGCTGTTTTAAGTTAGGGCCTATCTTTTATGACCTTAAGTATGACCTTAAGTATGACCTTAAGTAATTAAGTGCCGAAGTAATAAAATGGCTTAACTTAAGGGCTTAATGGGGCTATAAATGCCATTAACAATTGAGCCGGTGTAAATAAATGTTGCACGCCCAGTAAGCACTATTATAACTATAATGCCTAAGGTGTGCCTATCATAACAATACACAGTTTGTTACTTTTTCTCGCTATTGTTACACACAGATTGTTAAGCCTAAATTGTCTAGATTGCTACAACTGTCAAATAAAAATATACAGTGAGTTTGATAATACACCATCTATATGGCCTAATAGAGATAAGCTAAGTACAGTATAAAGCGGATTGACAGTGATTAATGTGATTAAATTAACTGCTTAGAGAGGGTTGTCATTAAAAACTTTGAGTGTCTATGGGGAAACAAGTAGTAAACCCTGTATTTTTATGCTAAAAATGACAGGAGTAACTGTGAGGGTAATCGTGAGTAACTCAGATAACTAAAGGCTTAGATAAGCGGCAAAAGCGCATATCAAACAAGCAGTAGATATCATATTAGTGTACCAATAAAGATAAAAACTGTTTAAAAAAAGCGTTTTACATATAGGGTAGGTGCAATGGACATAAGTTTTGAGGGGCTAAAGGTGATGGTGATTGATGATTCAAAAACCATTCGCCGTACAGCCGAGATGTTATTACAAAGAGTGGGCTGTGATGTGGTCACTGCAGTAGATGGATTTGAGGCTTTGGCCAAGATAGCCGACTACAAGCCTGAGATTATCTTTATTGATGTGGTGATGCCGCGCTTAGATGGTTATCAAACCTGCGCCATTGTAAAAAATAACAAAGACTTTGCTGATACCCCAGTGATTATGTTGTCCTCAAAAGATGGTCTGTTTGATAAAGCGCGCGGACGCATTGTGGGGGCAGATGAGTATTTGACCAAGCCCTTTAGTAAAGATGACCTATATACGGCCATTCAGCAGCATCACAAGGCCGACCGTTAAGCGGCTGGTTTTATGCTAAAAGTAGTACCCAAAAATTAGGAAATACAAAGCACAGAGTCGGGCTTATAAAAGACGCAGGGAATCGATAGTAAGGACAACACATGCACAAGGTTTTGGTGGTAGAAGACTCACAATCTGAGATGGCTCGTTTTCGGGAGTTATTGATAAAAAATAACTACGAAGTGATAGAAGCGTCTGATGGCCAACAAGGGGTTGAGATGGCGCAAATGCACTTACCCGATGCCATTTTAATGGATATTGTTATGCCTGAAATGAACGGCTTTCAGGCCACACGTAAGATTACTCGCAATGAGGCTACAGGTCATATTCCTGTGGTGATGATCAGCACCAAAAACCAAGAAACCGATAGGGTATGGGGCAAAAGACAAGGCGCTAAGGCTTATCTAACTAAGCCTGTTAATGAGACCGAACTGCTGACTACCATCGACTCGGTCATAGGGTAGCAATTGTGGCTTTAAAGGGATTTATTGAGTTACTGCGCTTAGAGCATATGGCCAAATCACGCCAAGTGGAGCGTCAGCAAGGGATGGATACCCCGTGGCAGGGAGTGGCATTTTGTGTGGCTGGGCTAAATTTTGTGGCCCCCATTGGTGAGGTGACCGAGGTTATCAGCTTCCCTAACAGCCTAACTGAGGTACCTATGAGCAAGCCGTGGCTGTTAGGGATTGCCAACATACGTGGTCAACTGTTGCCCTTGGTGGATTTGGCAAGCTTTGTCAACCTATCTGGTACAGCGGAACAATTAAACCGTCGTAAAGTACTGGTAGTTAAGCAGCAAGACATAGCAGTCGGGCTATTGGTCGATACCGTGTGGCACATAAAAAACTTCTTACCTAAGCATTACCTGCCTGAGCACCTGCCAGCTGGCGCCCCTGTTTTACCCTATACCCACGGTCAATTTGTTACCGATACCGAGCTTGAGGCTTGGCCGATATTTAGGCCAAGCTTATTGTTAGCCGATCCTAGGTTTTTGGAAGTATCCCTTTAAATAATAGAGGCGCTTTTACCAACACAGTTATAATTTTCTGAAAGTAAGATTGAGCCAATTTTAAGGCTTCAAGAGTAGTCATGAGGGACCATTAACTACGCTGTATGCCCTATACCTTATGCTAAGGCTCCAATGCGCAGTAATAAGAATTAACCTTAAGGAACGATGAATGAAAGATGCAGCGAAAAGGCCTGCCCACAATACCGCTCAGCCTCAAAAAAAATGGATTTATGGCCTATTAGGCTTAGGGGTGCTGGGCGTTATAAGCATCATTTATCTGATCATTAGCATCAGCAAGGTCGCAGGATATGTCAGCAGCATTAATCAATTAGAGGTGGCTTCAAGCACCTTGGTACGTCATGTCAACCAAGCAATATTCTCAACCCCTCCTCAAAAAGGCATGAGCGCTCAGCAGCAATTACCCGATGACCTAATCACCTATCAAGCTGCATTAAATCAAGTGCAGACCTACGCCTTAGATGACCCAAGTATTTATCAAAATCTCAATCAGCAGTGGCAAATGGTTAAGCCTGAAGTTGAGTCTGTGATTAATAGTGGTCAGGCAAAAGATGAGGTAGGTGATGAGCAGAGTACTATGCCTACGCTTGAGCGACAACAAAGCGCTAATAAGGTGAGCCTATTCGCCGCACAAACGCAGCAGAACTTGCAGCAGGTAGATCGCAGCTTATTGTCACGCAAGATAATTATTATTCCAGCGCTGTTGTTTTTGCTAAGTTTGCTTGGCAGCATTTATGCCCTGTATCGTTTGTATCAAGCCAATAATCTCACTCAGCGTTTATTGATTGAAAAAGAAACGTTGCGTCAGCGTGATGAGATGGATGCGCAATTTGAGCGGGCACGAGCAGTACAGCAAGAAAATGAGCAAAACCAAGCGGCAATTTTGCGTCTACTTGATGAGCTTGAGCATGTGGCTGACGGGGATTTGACAGTCAGTGCCACAGTGTCAGAAGACATTACGGGCGCCATTGCTGACTCAGTGAACTACGCCATCGATCAGCTGCGTCATCTGGTGCAAGCCATTAACCGCACCGCCTTTACTGTGGCTGAGTCATCAAGCCATACCCAGCTTAATGTCACTGAGCTGGCACAAGCTTCTGAGCTGCAATCACAAAAGATTGGCGATGTGTCCTCAGCCATCAATGATATGGTGCTATCTATCAAGCAGGTTTCCTCCAATGCTTCGCAGTCGACTTCGGTAGCAGAGCGTTCGGTAGAGATTGCCCATAATGGGGCGCAAGTGGTGCAGCGCTCAATCAATGGAATGAGCACCATTCGTGAGCAAATTCAAGAGACCTCTAAGCGTATCAAGCGCTTGGGTGAGTCGTCACAAGAGATTGGTGAGATTGTGGGTCTGATCAGTGACATTGCTGATCAAACCAATATCTTAGCGCTTAATGCGGCCATTCAGGCGTCGATGGCAGGTGAAGCAGGTCGAGGCTTTGCCGTGGTGGCTGATGAGGTACAACGCCTAGCCGAGCGCTCAGCCAATGCCACCAAGCAAATTGACACCTTGGTAAAAACCATTCAGGCCGATACCAATGAGGCGGTGATGTCGATGGAGTCCACCACCGCTGAGGTGGTGCAAGGGGCTAAGCTTGCAGCCGACGCAGGCGAGGCACTAAAAGAGGTGCAGACTGTCTCCAACAGCTTGGCCTCTTTAATCCAAGAGATCTCTAACGAGGCCAAAGCTCAGGCCAGCTCTGCCGGGCACATCTCGCAGACCATGGGGGTGATTCAAGAGATAACCTCTAAGACCACTGCAGGTACACGTGCAACTGTCCGCTCTGTGGGTCAGCTCAATGAGATGGCCGCCTCGTTACAAAAATCAGTTTCTGGCTTTAAGCTTGAGCAAGATCCAACTGGTGATAAAGGATAAATAATGAGCGATCAGCCAAATGCCTTATTCACCGTCCGCTGGATGCTACCGCTACTAAAACAGCAACTGCTTGAACTGCATAATAAACAGCTTAAGCAGCCTGCCACCGCTGACAACTTGGCGCAGATTTGTCACGGCTATCAGCAAGTTTTTGAAAAGCTGCACAGTGCTGATTTGGTTGATTTTGCGAATGTTGCACAAGCTATTTATAACACGACTTGTGCTGTAAGCTCCCAACAGCTTAACCCTCAAGTATTGCCTTCGGTGGTTACTGCCAGTAAGCAGCTGTTACAAGAGCTGAGCTATTATGTAGAAATTGGTACATATCAGCCTGATATTTTGCATCAATGTGAACAGCATTTACAGCAGCTTAGTACAGGCGCTGTAAAAGGCCATCTGAAAAAAAATAGCAAACACAAACCTGAGCACGATATTAAACCAACTCAGGTTAAGCAAGAGGATAACAGCACTGAGGACGACCGGGTAATTATTGCGCTGCCCGCCCGCTATGATACTGAGCTGAGCTTAGATCAAACCCTAACGAGCAGTCAGCCAAAACAGACGGACTTTGCCACTGACAGCGCGCTTTATGATAAGCGCGGTTACAAACGTCTGTCCCATTCTAAAACTTACCCCACCAAGCCTGACTCAAGCATTCAGCACAGCCAATCTTTGGCATCTTTACACAGCACTAAAGCCGCTGGTCTATCTGAGTTATTAAAAAGCACCGTCGATGAGGTGCATTTGCCAAGCGATGACCCCGACTGTGATGTTGAAATAAAGCAAATCTTCGTTGAGGAAGCACAAGAGGTGCTACAAGCGATAACCGAAGCAATGGCTCAGCTTACACCTCACTTGCAGGACAAAGTGCAGCTCGGTGAGGTGCGCCGCGGTTTTCATACGCTAAAGGGGTCGGGGCGTATGGTTGGAGCACATACCATCGCTGAGCTGGCTTGGGCCATTGAAAACATGCTTAATCGGCTCTTAGATGACAGTATTGAGCCGACGACAGGTATCTGGCAGTTACTCACAGAAGTGGTGGCACAATACCCAGCGCTGGTGACGATATTCGCTGAGCCTGCTTCTGCAGACAAGCCGCCGCTTTATCCCTCAAAGATAGTAGATCAGATAGCCGCTGCTAACTTATATGCCAACAACAAACACACAGAGTCTGATGATTGGCAGCTGCTTCAGCCACAGCTTTCTGAAGCTATCGAAGCTATCGAAACTATCGAAGCTATAAATGACGACCAGGCTCATCTGCCTCAGCGCCTACCGCTGTCTTTAGACGCCGCTGCACCGGCACAGAGTACTGCGCTTAGAAACAGTGTAGATAATGCCATTGATGAGGCAGAGCTGGCGCAGGTGTTTATTGCAGAGGCCACTGAACTGCTGCAAAGTATCGACGCTATGCTGGCACAACACCAAGACTCATCAAGCTTTGAGGTGGATGACAAGCTGCTGCGCGCCTTCCATACCTTGCGAGGGGCAGCCAGTAGCCAATCTTTAACCACCATTAGCCAGTTAAGTGCCGCAGTAGAGCAAGATCTAGAGCAGCTGCAACAAAGCGATCAGCTGATCACTCCAAGCTATGCGGACACCTTGAGGCAATCAATTGGACTGATAAAAAGTCACTTACAGCAGCAGTATCCGCACCCGTATTTAGAGCAGACACGCGATAATGACACCCAGCACCATGTTGGCCTAAAAGATGCGCCGATAGATGCACCAATAGCTGAGCCAATAGCTGAGCATCATGATGATGTCAAAGAGCTAGATAGCAATATTGGTAGTCATGTGGCTCTTAGTGTGGCTGAGCTGATTGACGGCATCGATGACCTATTAGATGCAGAATGGCGTCTGTTGCCGTTGGCACATACAACAAATGAGCCGATAGAGGATAATGAAGCTGAACAAAGCAGTGAGCAGTCTTTATCGCAGCAAAGCCTTCAAGGTTATGTGGACGATATGCTTCAGCAAATTAAGCAGCTGAGCTTACGTGTGGGTCATTCTGCCAAATTTATCAGTGTCCTAAATTGTTTGCAGTTGGTATATCAAGCATTTAGTAATGACATTGAACTTGCTCAAAAATGGCTGCACGACCGCCGAAGGCTTGCTCTTTTGATTGCCGTGCACGAGCAGTTGACTGGCTTATTTGACGCTTTGGCAGGTCGCATGACGCTCAAAGTGGATGACACATTATTGGCTCAGCTCGGTGATGAGTTAAATAAAGCTCAGGCCAGCCGACCTTTGATAAACCGATTCAGTGCTGAGCCTAAAAGCAAACAGGGGTTAAGCGATGATAACGAACAACAAAACACCGAGGCAGATGCTGAGCTGCTTGCCATCTTTATTGAAGAAGCACAGCAGCTTGATACAGATAGCCAAGAGCAGTTGCGCTTATGGCAACAAAACCCAGCGGATTTAGCACCGGTTAACGTTTTGCTGCGTTATCTACACACCTTAAAAGGTGGGGCACGCATGGCTGGTATAGATAGCTTAGCTGAGCTGACACATGAAGCGGAGACGTTATACGAGTATTTGTTAGATCAGCAAATTGTGCCTGATGCTAATTGGGTGGCACTGATGCAGTCAGTACAAGATACCTTGTCCGCTCAAGTAGACAGTTTGGTGCGTCAAGGGCAGTCATTTTTTGTGCCTGAGCTGGTGGCCAAACTGCAGACCATAGTACGTAGCAAGCGACTACCGGAGTCTGATGTTAAGCCGATTCAGCTTTACACAGAGGGGGATACTGCGGCTGACCATGATAAAGTGTCTGTTAAAGCTACTATAATGGCTGAAAATAAGGCGCCAAAGGCTCAAAGTACTGAAAACATTGACCACAAACAGAGTGCCCATGATATCAGTCAGATGCCACCTAGCTTGCTAAGATCTGACAGTGGTGCGACGCAAGATAGCAGCAACGAGATGATTCGGGTGCCTGCCAAGCTGATGGAGCAGATGATTGATTTATCGGCAGAGTCGGCTATTCGTCGTTCAGGTATTGAGCTCAATATGAGCAGCGTGGCAGGTACGTTAAGTGAGATGGAGTCTACCGTACAGCGTCTGGCAGAGCAGTTGCGGCGTATGGATATTGAGCTTGAGGCTCAGATACGCTCTCAGATTGAGGACCACGTCTTACAAGCCGATCAAAGCTTTGATCCACTTGAGATGGATCAGTACTCAGCGCTTAATCAGTTGTCGAAGTCTTTGTCCGAATCGGCGTCAGACTTATTGGAGATTAGAACCAGCTTGCGCAGCAAGACCCGTGAGACGGAGAGCTTATTGCTGCAGCTGTCACAGATTCAGACCCAGATGCAAGAGGGGCTGATGAGCTCAAGGATGGTGCCTTTTTCGCGGCTACTGCCCAGATTG
Organism: Psychrobacter raelei; assembly: GCF_022631235.3. Taxonomy (NCBI): domain Bacteria; kingdom Pseudomonadati; phylum Pseudomonadota; class Gammaproteobacteria; order Moraxellales; family Moraxellaceae; genus Psychrobacter; species Psychrobacter raelei. Next base: position 2,806,111 of record NZ_CP093310.2, on the reverse strand, counting down.
CAGCGTACGCTTCGACAGACCGCAAATGAGGTGGATAAAGAGGCCAAGCTTGAGCTCATCACCGATATAGATGAGATAGATAGAACTGTGCTTGAGCGTCTCACTGCACCACTTGAGCATATGGTTCGCAACGCCATCGATCATGGCTTAGAGACGCCAGATCAGCGCGAAGCGTTAGGCAAGCCGCGCACAGGTCATATCATCATTGAGATGGGCCGAAAAGGCAGCGAAATTGTCATTCGTGTTAAAGATGACGGTCAAGGTATTGATGTCAATTCTGTGCGTAAAAAAGCAATCGCTTGCAGGCTTATGGATGCCCAAGACAATACCTTAAGTGATCTGGAAGTGATGCAATATATCTTCCATGCAGGGCTGTCGACCGCCAGTAGCCTCACTCAGATATCAGGGCGCGGTGTGGGCATGGACGTGGTGCTCAATGAAGTACGCCAGCTGGGGGGTAACATCACCGTGCACTCCAGTGCTAATCAAGGGGCAGAGTTCACCCTCACATTACCACTGACCCTTGCGGTGATTGATGCTCTGGTTGTTCGGGCAGGGGATCAAACTTATGCAGTGCCTTTATTACAAATTGAACGGATTGAGCGAATAGCGGCACAACGTTTGCGCAGTTTGTATGATTCTAAGCGTAATCGCAATCAAAATGGATCGCCAAATACCGTGGGCGGTCATGAGTCGGCACAGCTTAATGTGGGGGGTAAACCGTATCGAGTGCGCTATCTGACCCAGCTGCTATCCGGTGAGACGGTGGATGTTAAAGTATTCGATACGCAAGACAGCTTACCGGTGCTGTTAATTAAACATCACGCTGGACAAAGCTTTGCGCTACATGTCGATGAGATTATAGGCTCTCGCTCTGAGGTGGTGGTTAAGCCATTAGGCCGTCCGCTATCAAGCATCGCTGGCTTATCGGCTGCCACCATTACGGCTGAAGGCTCGGTCATGCTTATTTTAGATGTGCAGGCCTTGATACGTAAAGCATCGCTTCCCATAAGTGCTCAGAGTCGATTAAGTGGCAGTACACAACCTGAGCGGGTCATTCAAAATCCAGCGCCTGCTACCAAATCCCTTAAACCACAAATCTTGATTGTTGATGACTCGGTAACGGTGCGCAAGGTAACCGCACGCATGCTACAGCGACAGGGTTATCAAGCTCATGTTGCTCGTGACGGGGTAGAGGCAGTCGAGATGCTACAAACCTTGCGCCCTGATTTAATGCTACTTGATATTGAGATGCCACGTATGGATGGCTTTGAGGTGGCTACCCATGTGCGTCACAATCAAGCTATCAGTCATCTGCCAATCATTATGATTACTTCGCGTAGCGGTGATAAGCACCGTCAGCGGGCGCTAAAAATAGGGGTTAATGCCTACCTGGGCAAGCCATTCCAAGAAGCGAAACTGGTGGCGCTTATTCAAAATCTCATCAGCTAATTTATCAGTGATGACCAAGCAAAGGGGATGGATAATCAGCAGCTACCAGCAATGCTCATCACCAAACACTCCCAGTAGTCGCCAAGCCTCATGTCATACACTCTCTTAATAAGGCACAGAAGTCGTGAAAAACAGCCCATCCTCCCTGAAAATTAGCCCCCTATTAATGCTCAATCAAGGTGGCCTAAATATCACTATCATTCCACGTGGCACTCAGCCCGACTGGATAGTGCCGAGCGCACTTATCTTGGACAGTATGGCCTGTTCTGAGCGAGTAAGCAGTTACGAATGGCAGCAGCAACCGCTGGCTGTATATTCTTTGCTCTTGACCAATGCGGCCCCAACAACAGTGGTTATTTTAGAGGGCAGTAGTGAGCAACAACGGCTCGGCTTATTGATTGAGGGGGCGCTAACCGAGCGTTATATCCAAGTATCGGATATCAAAGACCTTGATACCAGCCCTATATCCACAGCCAGTACGGCGCCTAACTTTGTGTTTCAAGAGGTGATACTAGACCAACAGGTCTTTGTGGTACCAGACTTAGCCAAGCTTGCTAAGATGCTGTATAAAACAAAGTAATTGCCCCATAAAAAAATGCGATAACTCAAAATAATCACAGGTTACCATAATAGCGTTCAGTCCCTTATAATACTCAGTTATTATCTAAACGTTTTTTGGTATTTATTGATTTGAGTTCCACTCAATATAGGTAACCTATGTCTGTTAACACAAATGCAGTAACCCCTTTAAGACCCACTATGTGGTCGCGTGCCGTTAAGCTGTTTCATTGGGGCAGTGCTTTATTACTGGTCATTACTTGGGCGATGATTACCTTACATCAAAACTCAGATGGCAATACGTTTATAGACCTGCATAGATCCTTTGGCTTAAGCCTACTGCTTTGGATGATTTTCCGTGTCATTGTCAGGGTGATTAGTCCAACACCAGCGCCTGTGGTCATGCCAAAGTGGCAGACCGCGTTGTCACACATTAGCCATTTAGTGCTTTATGTGCTGTTATTCGCTATGCCACTTTCAGGTATTTTGATGACTTGGTATGGGGGACGTGGTATTGAGGTGTTTGGCTTATTTGATTTACCCAGTGTTTTGACCACTGATCGCAGCCAGGCGCGCTTTATCAATGAATTACATACTGATGTGTTCTGGCCGGCCTTGTTGGCGTTCACAGCATTACACATTTTAGCCGCATTGCAGCATCAATTTATCAAAAAAGACAATATCTTAGCACGCATCAAATAGCTTCAGCCTAAAATTAAAAAAGCCGCCCTCATTGAGGGCGGCTTTTTAGGTATAGCTTGAGATAAGCGGCTTTTTAGTAAAAATTACCTGTCATACCTCAATAACACCATTATTTGGCGTCAGGTAAGTTGATGTTCATCTCTAACACGTCAAGGTTGTCCTCATGACGGTGATTGATGTTTACATCGTTGATTTGCACCCCATTAACGTACTTGTTCACCACTTCAAGAATTTCACGTTTCATTTTCTCGATACGGTCAGCAGTTAAGCGTGAATTGAGACGATTTTCACTGGCAACGATAACTTTCAGTCGCTCAGTAGCTGTATTGGCGCTGCCTGATGATTTGGTTTCTGTCCCAAACAGAGCGCTCCAAAATCCTTTCTTCCGTGTTGACATCCTTAACCCCCAAACCAGCGTTGCAAGAAGCTCTTCTTCTTAACATCAATGTGACGTAATGGTCTTTCTTCCCCTAAGAAACGCGCCACGATATCTTCATAGCATTGACCCGCAATTGAGTCTGGGTTATGAATGACTGGTTCACCATGGTTTGAGGCTTCTAGTACACTATTGCTCTCAGGCACCACACCTAATAAAGGCACTTTTAGGATGTCATTAGAGATGGTGTCGATATCCATCATCTCTTTGGCAGCCGCACGTTCAGGATTGTAGCGATTGATTACCAAGTGCTCACGAACGGTACCTGTGCCTTCTTCTACCTTTTTGGTACGGCTTTGCAGAACACCGATAATGCGATCCGAATCGCGTACAGAGGAGATTTCAGGGTTGGTGACGATGATGGCTTCATCTGCATGATACATGGCCAACTGAGCACCGCGCTCAATACCGGCCGGAGAGTCACAGATAATATAGTCAAACTGTTTAGACAACTCATCGATAACTTCAGCCACCCCTTCATCGGTTAGGGCGTCTTTGTCACGGGTTTGGCTGGCAGGCAAGATGTACAAATTCTCTAGCTGTTTGTCTTTTACCAAGGCTTGTGACAAACGGGCATTGCCTGAGATAACATCAACGAAATCATAGACGATACGGTTTTCGCAGCCCATAAGTAAGTCAAGGTTACGTAAGCCCACATCGAAGTCGATGACAACGGTTTTGTAACCCCGCAATGCTAGACCTGCGGCAAATGAAGCACTGGTCGTAGTTTTTCCGACACCGCCTTTACCTGAGGTAATTACAACGATTTTTGCCACTATGGCATACTCCTATGAATATGAAAATGGGCAGAATGTGCCCATAACTGTTATAAGATTAGGCGCACTTTTTAGGGACAGTGTTGACTTACCCTGTGAGCGACATTTTGTAGTCGACAACACAAAATACAAATGCACCAAAAAGTCAAATTTTGTGGCTCTAGATTATCACAGATAACCTTAAAGTCATAGCATTCGCTTGATTATAAAGGCTTTGAGTGCTTATTACGTGTAAGTTTAATACAGAGTTTTATTTCTATTTTATTACTATTAAAGGTAAATTTTTGCTATCAAAGCTTTAGGTATAATCGATTAAAATGGACACAAGCGGCATTCAACCGATTATGCCCCAGATGTCTGCTCCACTGTTATCAGTTATCGGTAATAATCTCAAACACCAAGCCTTGTCCCTCAACGTATCTAACTTGGACCGGCTTATCAATCATCTCTTGAGGAATATTATCATTTAAGCAATAGGTTCCGGCCACAGATACCAGTGAGGGGTTAAAGCGCTGACAGAAGATACGTGCATCTTTGTCCCCTGTGGCACCGGCTACCAAGCGACCTTGCGCTCGGCCATAGACATGTAAGCTGTTGTCGGTAATGGCTTCAGCACCGTTATTAACACTGTTGGTTAATACCAAGTCGCCGCCCACATGATTGATGCTTTGGCCTGAGCGCAGCATCTGATCATAAAACAAGGTGGTCATGGCATCCACACTGCCAAAGTCGCTATGGCTTTCGGAGATGATGTCGCTGTTAGTATTGGCCGCCTGCACAGTAGCCGATGTAGTATCGGCAGAAGGCTCAGTGACGAGATCTTGACCTTGAGTGGGACTGATGCTCTGTGAGCCATCCATGTTCTGGGTGGCCTGAGTGGCATTTACTGCTGCTTGCGGCTCATTGACCACTGCCTTTTTGATTGGACGGATGCGCTCAATACGCTTCCCATCGCCTGGGAATATTGCCAAGCGCTTGGCCTTGGCTGCGTCATCTAACACCCCTGTGACCACGCCAATAGGCTGAAGTCCCCAAGACCAAAATAGCTCAACCAAAGCGTCTAAATCTTGCTCAATGTCACTGTCAATAATTACTGGGATTTGACTGTCTTTATTACTTAGTTGGCCCGATAGATAAGCTTCAATTTCTGTTAAATTATCGGTTTCTAACTTGATACGGGTAAAGGTGAGCATTTTGCCAAACATTTTTAATGCAGGGGTAACCTCAGTGGCGGCGGTCATAGTAAATCCTTAAAGATCAAAACAGCAAAGTTTTTTTAATTAGGGTTATTGGTGAAAAAAGCTCTGTCCTATAAGCCGGCTTAGATAGGGGGGATAAAGAGCGTTAACTTGGATCTGATTTTATGAGCGTCAGCCTACGATTATTATAATTATAGGCTACAGATGCAAGTATTCTTGGTGTTTCCATTGTTGTACTTTTACTTGAGCTTCAAAAGCGCTCAAAGCGTCATTGATGATACCTGATAGTAAGGCATCTAGCTCAGGATTACTGAGGTCAATATAGGCGATAGTTTGGGCCACCTCATCGATAATGGCTTCAGTAATATGCGGCTGAGTTAAATGAGTGAATAGGGTTTGAGTGATGTTCTCACCTATGTTTTGGCTGACACTGTGCAACTGGCCTTCAATAAGGGTGCCGGCAATAGGAATCAAGCGCAAATAACGACGCAGCTCAGGGGTGTTGTTAAGTGCCTCTTGTACGGCTATACCCACTTGCTCGGACAACTCGCGGGTGGCTTGGCTGCGTGCCATGTGTTGTAGCTGCGGTGCCAACTGCTGCTTGAGCAAAGAGGCAAGCATAGACTGGATGTGAGGCCGGTTCTTATTTAGAGTGTCTTCGATAAAGCGCTGATGCGCTTTTTCGTCAGCGAACTGTTGACGCAAGTTATCAGTGGCGGTCAAAATCACTCGATCAGAGAGCTCTTCAAATACCACGTCATAATAGAACTTACCGGTGGCTATCCATTTTTTGGGTAGAACCTGATAGCCTAGTTGATAAAGCTTACGCCCGATAAAAAATGCCCGCAGCAGACGTAACGCCCGAAATTGGGGAAAACAGCCAAGTACTTCATACCAGTGAGCGAAAGGAAAAAAGAGCCACCGAGTGTACTGTTTGCTGATAATGGCCAACAGCCAACGTAGCCCCAATTCTGCCATTAAAAAAATGGTAAAAAACCCACCCAAAACCCTGAGTGGATGGTGGATGTTATCGACATAGATGCCTAAAGATTCAGATAAACTGAGCCATTCAGCCACTTGAGCGGCAAACTTACTCATAAGCAGCAAATCTAGGCTGATGATGGCTAAGTCAATAATGATAACAACCAGCATAGCGATGTCATACAGCAGCGCCAGCTTGGTGGCTGTCTTACCTTTTAAAGGGGAGACAGGCTCAGTAGAGGGTCTCATAGAGTCAGTGGGTGACAAGTTGGCGTCGTTTTTTAAATCAGTCATGCAGGGGGGATGCCTCTAGGTTGAATCGTCCTGCAATATCATTCCATAACTTACGCTAAGTGTCACCCTTATTATGAGATGAGTACACTGATAACCGCTAATAGCCGATTAGCTTGCTGCCTTTTCTACTGACTCTACTGACTTGGGATTATCAATGAAATCCGCTTTCATGCGTGAGATTTGCTCATCTTTATTGCGCCAAATCTCATCCAACCACGTGTACATAGTCTCGCGCATGGCCTTATCGTTATTATAATCACCCTCTTCAATGGCGGTAAATAAAGCTTGCGGGATATCGATGCGCTGCACATGTACCCCAAGGCGTTTGACGTTGCCTTTCCACAAGTCTGCATAAGAGGGGCTACCATCAGGATAAACAATTGTCATGTCCAAGATGCCATCAATTTGAGGGCCTAACGCCTGAATCGCCAAAGAAATCCCCCCCGCTTTTGGGCGAAGTAGGTTTTTGTAAGGTGATTTTTGAGCATCACGCTTAGCAGGCGTGAAGCGGGTACCTTCAAGATAATTGAGTAGCGCAAAGGGTTTGTCTTTTAAGAGTTCACAAGCGCGTTTGGCTTCTAATATGTCACGATCTTTTAGACTCGGGTTTTTGGCAATCTCTTCTTTACTGTGCCGCTTCATCATCGGGAAGTCTAAGAAGTAAAAAGCTTGTCCGATAAAGGGGATATAAATAAGGTTATACTTGGTAAAAAAGCGGGTCAAAGGCAGTCTGTCTTGACTGATATATTGCACGATGCTGGTATCTACCCAAGACAAATGGTTACTAATTAATAGATACTGTTTGTCTTGTTCCAAATCATCAGGCAGCTCAATACGCCAATCTCTCTCAGGCAGCACATTATCGATGAGGCGATTGTTAGTGGTAATCCAGTGTTTGGCAATTTTAATGACCGTATTGTCAGCAACGCTTGAGCCGGTGGCAATTTTGGTGGCACCCAGTAGCCATAAAGGCAATCCATAAGATAAGGTGTTGGCCCCAATCACGCCCACAGCGGTGGTGAAAGATGCCGCCTTACCCACAACAGGCGATTTTGCATGTAGGTTTTGGTAGATATTCTTTATTCTATGTTTCATAAGACAGACCAAGTCAAGTAGAGTATTCAAAAACCATGAAGTAACAGCGCAGTTCACTTGTTTTAAGCTTGTTCAACCCCTACTTTATTTCTAAAGGCGTTTTGATCAACTAAAGTAGGGTGCCCCCAATGGCATTGAGCAAAAGCCCACATTAGCATAAAACAGGCTCAGTGACAGGCTTAATACGCCTAATATATATAGGCATATGCCTAGTCTGGCCATGTCTAATCAATAGCAGGCTAACAAGCTAAGCCAAAATTAACCACAAGGCCGGCTAAAGAGTAGGGTGGGGATGCAGACCCAATGTCTGATTAGCAAGACAAGATAGTTTACGATTGTAAACCAAGCTTGAGCATAATGACAATGGCTATCCTCAAACTGCTCATTCACACCAAAGCGCTAAAGACAATGACTGCTTGAAATCTAATCTACCGATTACCCGTTTAAAATATTGGACTATCAGATGACACAGTTCTGATAGCTTAAAGTGATAAAAGTCCGAGTTGTTGTATAGATGTAATACAGCAAAACGACAAATTATTACATTAAGGTAGGCTTGAAACGTCATAATAATCCATGAAACATTTGCTAACTATATTAACCAAAGCTTTCTATTATAATAACTGCTATATCATTAGTGTCTAAAACGCGTATAACGTGATGTACTAATGAGAAGAGGTTAATTCTCTGTCATAAAACCTCTGTCATCAACAGAGAAGGCAGTTTAGCAAAGACATATAAAACTAACGGATAATTTTGAGGAACATACTATGAAAAATAAACTAATGATTGGCGCTTTAGCTTCTACACTAGCTCTAGCTGGCTGTGCTACTGATCCAGTAACTGGCCAACAGTCTATCAATAAAGGGGTATTGGGTGCTCTAGGTGGTGCCGCTGCTGGTGCCGGTATCTCTAAAGTAACTGGCGGCGAAAAAACTGGCCGTGATGCTGCTATCGGTGCCGCTTTAGGTGGTGCAGTTGGTCTATACATGGAAAACCAAGAAAAACAGCTAAAACAGCAGATGGCAGGGACGGGTGTTGAAGTAAACCGTAACCCAAATACCGGTAACATTGATCTAGTAATGCCAGGCAATATTACCTTTGCTCACGACAGCACTAACATTAATGGGTCTTTTTACAATACTCTAGATAAGCTTGCCTCAACTATGGTTCAGTACGGTGATACCACAGTAAATGTCATGGGCCACACTGATAGCGTAGGTAACCCTTCTTACAACCAAGGTTTATCAGAGCGTCGTGCGCAAGCGGTAGCAAGTTACCTAATCCAGCGCGGTGTATCAAGCAACCGTATCCGCACCATGGGTTATGGTCAAAACCAACCAGTTGCTTCTAACAGCACTGAAAGTGGTCGCCTACAAAACCGCCGTGTTGAGATTCAAATTGTTGCCCCAAAAAGCGTAAACTAATTTAATCTTACCTCGCCCTAAGGTACAGTTAAGGGCAAATAGCTAAACCATAAGCCAGTGATTATTCACTGGCTTATTTTTTTGTCTGCCATGCCCTTTCAAGTGTTTATTTTCAATGTTAGTTAAGTTTTTATATAATATTATTGATAATGGTTATCGATACCATTATAATTCATTAACAAATAGCGCACTTTGTGCAACAATTCTTTTAAAAATTCTAATCTGAGAATACTCTATGGCTTTAGCTACTTCGAATCACTTGATCAAATCAAAACTAACCACAGCGCTAATGGCAACCCTTATTGGTGCTTTAACTTTATCAGGCTGTTCAAAAGAGGCAGATAATGCAAGTGGTGCAGAAAACAGCGCTGAAGTTACCAATGAAACCACAGAGACCAAAAATACCCAGACGCTCGCTGGTGATGAGGCTTCTGTTAATAAGCTATTAACCAGTTATGCCGATATGGCTCAAGCCGCTTATGAAGACTCTTTAAGTGAAGCCAAAAAATTACAAGCCGCAGTAGATGCCTTAGTGGCCAACCCTACTCAGCAGAATTTAGAGGCAGCTCAAGCCGCTTATAAAGCTGCTCGCCAGCCTTATTCACAGACCGAAGTTTTTCGTTTTGATGAAGGTTTTGTGGGCAAAGACGACAAGCGCGCTATCGGCAGCATCGATGGCTGGGAAGGTCAGGTGAACGCATGGCCATTAGATGAGGCCTTAATTGATTATGTTGCAGACGGCTATGCCGGCGAGTACAACAGCAAAGACAATATCATTAATTCAGACAAAATCACTGTGGGCAGCACAAGCCAAGACACCAAGACCATTACCCCTGAGCTCTTGGCTGAGATGAATGAGATTGGTGGCAGTGAAGCCAATGTCACCACAGGCTACCATGCCATTGAGTTTTTACTTTGGGGTCAGGATTTAAATGGCGTGGGTGAAGGGGCAGGTCAGCGCCCAGTTACCGATTATATGGCCAATGACAGCTGCACCAGTGGCGAGGGCAATTCTGCTGAAGCGGCAGTATGTGCTAAGCGCGGTGAGTACCTAAAAGCAGCCACCCAGCTGTTGGTTAATGATTTAACAGATATGGTGGCTCAGTGGCAGCCCAATACTGAAAATACTTTGCGTAGTGACTTGATGGCTCGCAGCTCAGACAATGCCGTACGCCAGATATTTTATCAAATGGGTAGCCTAGCTTTAGGAGAGCTTGCCTCAGAGCGTATGCAAGTGGCATTCGTTACTGGCTCCACTGAAGATGAGCACGAGTGCTTTAGTGACTTGACGCATCTAAGCTATGCCAATAATGCGCGCGGTATTGCTAACATCTTTAATGGCCAATACAAAACAGTATCTGGCAGCACTGTGGGTGATTATGGTATTAAACAGTACCTAATCGATGCCGGTCAAAAAGACTCAGCTGAACAATTAGATGCCGCCTTCAAAAAAGTAGAGGCAAGCTTCAATACCATCGCTGAGCAGGGTGAGAAAAACGGTATTAAAATTGATCAAATGATTGCGACAGTGGGTCAAGCTACCAAGCAAGGCGTTTCAGCTGAAGAGCAAAACAAACGCCGCGGCTGGATGGAGTCTGCCATCAATGATCTAAAATCTTTAACCGATGTCTTAGAATCATCTGCAAAAAGCATTGGTATTGATAATCTAGACGCCGATACAGGCTCGCAGTTTTAACATAAGGTAAGTGCTCGTGGCTGAACTTAATTAGTGACTGATGCAAAATTTATTACCAAGACTTTATTCGTCTTAAATTGTAAAATAGACACGTTGCCAGTGTAGAATTGGCAACGTGTTTTTGTTTTAAAGATTGCCATTTTTAGTGTGTTCTATCCGCATCTCTGTAAGGCTTCTATTATGATCCATCGATCTACGCCCTCCTCAAAAACGCCCGTTTTTCATGCTTTAGCTTTTACTCTTCCAAAAAAAGCGGTCTGGCTATCGCTATCGGCGGTAGCTGTGCTGGCCTTAAATGGCTGTCAGTCAAAAGAGGAGAGCTCAGCTCAAGCCAATGCGCGAACGCAGAAAATTGAAGCACTGGCAGGTGTGCCACTGAGCAAACTGGTCACTTTTGATCCCCAAGAGGTCAAGCAAGGCGGCGATACGGGCATAGCCATTACTTCAGCAGAAAGCTATTCTAAGCCCTCATCGAACATTGCCGCCTCCCGTAAAGGTAACTTTTTTATTGGTAATGCCTTTTTTAAGCAGCCTTGGGTGGTCGCTCCTGCCAGTACCGATAGCCGGGATGGACTTGGGGCATTATTTAACGTGGCTGCTTGTCAGTCTTGCCATATAAAAGATGGCCGCGGGCATGCCCCTCTGCATGAGGGAGATGATGCCGACAGCCTATTAATTCGATTGGCCATGCCTGCCGTCACTGAGGCGCAGCGCAAAGCTTTAAGTGAGTCTCAAATTGAGAAGGTTGCACACTCGGTATACGGAGGTCAGTTACAAGATCGGGGTGTACAAGGGGTGCCTGCAGAAGCTAAAGTAAGTGTCAGCTGGAGCGATGTACCCGTGACCTTTAAAGACGGTCATATCGTCACCCTGCGTCGGCCTAATTTTCAGTTAAAAAACCCAGGTTATGGCCCCTTTGATGAGACACTGATGCTCTCACCTCGAGTGGCACTGCCTATGATAGGTCTGGGATTACTGGAGTATATTCCTGCTGAGGACATCAAAAGCCAAGCAGATGTTGATGACAAAGACAAAGACGGTATTAGTGGTAAATACAACTGGGTCATTGATCCTGAGACCGGTGAAAAAGCGCTGGGTAAGTTTGGCTGGAAAGCGGGACAAACCCGACTTATTACCCAGAATATGAGCGCCTTTAATGAGGACATGGGGCTCACCTCACGTATCCGTCCCATTGAGTCTTGCACCAAAAACCAACCGCAATGTCTAAGCGCCCCAACTGGTGCAGATGATCAAGGTGATGGTAAGCCGCCGGTAGAGGTTAGCAATGAGGTGGCCAAGTTTGTGGAATTTTATACCCAGAATTTATCGGTACCCAATCGCCGTAATGCCGATGACAAAGTAGTCTTGGCTGGCAAGAAGCGCTTTTATGATATGGGCTGCCAAGATTGTCATACGCCGCGCTATCAGTTGCCCAAAGCTCAAGATGCTATGGCTAAGACTCATTTAGAGCAGCAAGGTCAGGTGATTTATCCTTATACCGATTTATTGTTACATGACATGGGTGAGGATTTGGCCGATCGCACCGTCGCAGGTAAGCTGCCACCCAAAGAGGCTCAAGTAGAGTTTTTGGCGACCTCTTATGAATGGCGTACGCCAGCACTGTGGGGAATAGGTCTGGCTCAAAAAGTAGATTCACAAGCGACCTTCTTACATGATGGCCGTGCCAGAACCTTGATGGAAGCGGTATTGTGGCATGGTGGCGAGGCTGAGCCGCATAAACAAAAAGTATTACAGCTTGATAAACAAGGCCGCACTGAGTTTGAAGCCTTCTTAAATTCGTTATGACCCTTAAGACCATAACCTTGTGTTTTTAAATCTACAAGCACAGTTATTTAATGGCCAATTGAGGGTTGCTTGACAAAAAAAGCCCACAGGGCACCAACTATCACAATGAGATCTTTATGAAAAAACACCAACTTGCCGCTATGGTACTGTCGGCCTTAAGTGCCGGTATTTTAATCAGCTGCAGCAAACCTGCTGACGAAGCGCAGCCGACGGCGAATAAGCAAGCTGCCGATGTCAAACCTGCGACTGAAAGCAGCGAAACGGCGGCAGATACCACGGCAGTAAAAGCCATTGCTTTATCTGACGCAAGTGCTGAGAGTTATCTCAAGCAAGTCGCAGATACCCAAATTATCAGTGCCTACAAAAATGTAGTAGAACAAAGCCAAGCTCTGAACGCTCTAGCGACTCAAAGCTGTCAAGCAGATGGTTCGGTCGCAGCCGATAAGCTTGCCGCCCTTAGAGCACAGTGGTTACAACTGGCTAAAGCTTGGGCACAAGCAGAAATCATCGGCTTTGGCCCAGCGATGGACAGCATGAGCAACTTATATATCAACTATTATCCCGATGAGCGCGGCTTGGTGCACCAAGGGGTGATTGACTTGATTGCTGCCAATCCGAATTTGACACCGGAGCAATTGGCCTCAGAAAGCGCCATTGTTCAAGGGATACCCGGATTAGAGGAGGTGCTGTATGCCAACGATAGCTTGGATAAATCTCAGTGCCAATATGTGATTAGTGCCAGTGCGGCTCTAGCAAATCGATTGGATAAAGTCAGTCAAGATTGGCAAGCATCACCGCAGAGTTTACTGAGCTATGGTAGCCCTGATGATAACAAAGAAGGTCTAAATCGCTGGGTTAACTCTATTTTAGCTTTGGTTGAGACCACCAAAAGTACCTCTTTAGATCAGCCGCTAGGCATTACTGGCAATAAAAAAGGTCACTTGCCAGCGGATGCAGCAGGGCAAAGTCGAGAGATTATTACTGCTAAAGTGGCGGCTTTAAATAAGGCATTAACTGATCCGGCCTTGGTGGCCATCTTATCTGAAAATGGCCAAGATACCTTAGCAGATAAGTTATCTACACTATTATCTGATACCTCAACCTTATTGGCACAGCTGCCAGAAGATTTGGCCACAGCCACCCCAGAGCAGCAAAAAGCACTGTATGACAAGCTCACCGAGCTGGCACAGGTTGTCAAACGCCAGTTGATGCCAACGCTTGGGGTACAAGTGGGCTTTAACAGTACGGATGGCGATTAATGTCGACTCCATTACACAGTCGTCATAAGCCAAGCCGTTTGATTGGTAGTGATAAAGAGACTGGGCTGAATATGTTGGCCCAAACTTTAAAGAACACACTCACCACTTTGGGGCTGGCAAGTGTTGGCACTGCCGCCTTGGTGGGGGCTCATCATTTGGGACGCAAGCAGTACAACTCTCAAGCACGCCTAACTGATTATCGTGACGGGCTACGACAGGCTTTAGGTAAAGTCACCGCAGCAGCCCCCATAGTGATACCAAGTGACGCGCCAGCTAAACTTGTTCAGTCCCAAGCTCGCCTAAATAACAGCTCAGTAACCTGGATAAGCGGCGTGGCTGAGCTGACTACCAGCGAATTTGCAGTAGTGGGGTTGAATGCAGCTCGAGAGATAGTATGGCAGAGCGCCATGCCAGAGCGGGTACATGACTTGCTCATTCAGCCCTTAGCTTCTAAAGCTTTACAAGCGCCGCACGTGGCAGTGATGGGCAGACGGCCTAGCGAGTGGTTTTGGATACTTGATGCGCACAGTGGTGAGGTTGTCCACAGCATCAAAGCCCAGACAGATCGACATTTTTATGGTCATGCTTGTTATAGCCTCCAAGGTGACTTGCTTTATGTTACCGAGAACAATACGGCTGACTTTAGCGGTAGGATCGGCATATACGAGGTGGCCTCAGGCTATAAAAAAATCGCCGAATACGCCTCGCATGGTATTGGTCCCCATGAGATAGTCATGCACCCTGATGGCGAGAGCTTACTGATTGCCAATGGTGGCATAAAAACTGAAAGAGCCTCACGCGAAGAGCTTAATCTTGATAGCATGCAACCCTCCTTGGTGTATCTCAATCGGCATACCGGACAACTATTGCAGCAGGTTTTTCCGGCACACAATCAGATGAGTGTTCGGCATTTGGCCATGCATGACAATGGTAGCGTGATTATCGGTATTCAGTTCCAAGGCGAGCGTCATTTGAGCGTGCCTATGGTGTTAACGCATAGGCGAGGTGAGCCTAAGTTTACCGAGTTGCAGATTGCTAAAGACGATAGCAAAGGGTGGCACCGCTTCCATCATTATATCGCCAGCGTGGCGGTAGACTCTAAGCACAATCTGGCATGTGCCACCAGTCCCATTGGCGGCTGCGCTGCGGTATTTGATTTAAGCACAGGAATAATGATTGGTGACACACCCTTGGCTGATTGTGCCGGTGTCACCACTTGGCCTAGCCAAACGCAATACCAAGCGACACAGCAGATACTGTCTGGTTTGCCGCTATTCTTGGTTAGTGATGGACAAGGCTATCTGAGCAGTATTGGCGTAGATCAGGCCGCGTATCCCCAATCCATTTGGGTTGAAAAAAAGCATCAAAGTTATGCTTTTGATAATCACCTGACAACATTAGGTACAGTAGATAGCTAACCTCAATGCGATTGAATCATGTGCCCTCACAAACACCGCCCCTTGATGACCATCAGCCACTAAGGCGCAGGTTAGCAGAAGCCGGTATTGCCCTTGAAGTCACACGAAAGCGGGTGAAAAACATCAATTTTCGGCTCAGGCCACATATCTTGTCGGTCTCAGCTCCGCACTACGCCAGTGATAAACAGGTTATGGCCGCTTTGGCTCGGCGTATACAATGGGCGATTGCTCAGCATGCGGTACTGTTAAAACGCCAAAGCTTGATACAGAGTCCATTGCCGGATAGTCATAGTACCAAAGAGTCTTCGCCCTCGAATAATCTATCCGTTATTAGATTATGGGGACAGCGGCAATCATTAACTATGAGCGAGACTGAGCGAATTAACTGGTATCGCCGTGAGCTGCAGCAGGTTATGCCAGATTTATTTGCCAAATGGCAGCCGATCGTGGGGGCATACGCCAACGAGATGCGGATAAAAAAGATGAGCACTCGATGGGGCAGCTGCAATACTCGGGCTAAACGTATTTGGCTGTCGGTGTATTTGCCAGCTTATCCGATTGAGTGCACTGAATATGTCATCGTGCACGAGCTGTGTCATTTACATCATGCCAATCACAGCACCGCCTTTTGGAATCAGGTAAAGCATGCCATGCCAGACTACAAACGCTGGCATGATATGTTGGCAGGCAGATCAATTTTGATAGATTAGCAAAACTTAGCGCATAGCAAAAAGCCCCTGTGAGTGTGATAGGGGCTTTTGTTGAGCAAGATTTTAAGCTCATCTTTTGGTTTGCTTGTCTGCCTCAAAAGCGGCTTTAAAGATAGTGCCTAATAAATTGACATCATCAACCCGTGCATAATTCAAACGAGTGACAAAAGCGATGTGACGGTGTGGTCCGGCCTCAGCCAAAGGCACAGTAGCCACCTCATTGTTTTGGTGGCGCACTTGGTTTAAAGCCATTTCTGGAATTAAAGTGGTACCCATACCAGCCAATGCCATTTGAATTAACGTGTTCAAACTGGCATCTGAAAAATTGGATTTGAATTCATCTCGGTCAAATGAGCACACACTCAGTGCATGATCAGTTAGGCAATGGCCTTCACCTAATAGCATCAAGTTGGCATCACCGAGCTCATCTGCACTAATGGTGTCAAGCGTGGCCATGGGATTGTCTTGTGGGAAGATAGCAAAGAAATCCTCTTGCCAAAACTCAAAAGTATGTAGCCCATCTACCGCATAAGGCAGTGCAATAATGGCCGTATCGATATGACCATAGCGGACTTGTTCGAGCAGGCGTTCGGTCTGCTGCTCAACCACAGTCATACGAAAATTTGGGTATTGAGCCTTTAATTCAGGGAGTACTTTGGGTAATAAATAAGGTGCAATGGTCGGAATCATACCGACAGTCATGGGGTAGGCTAGAGGCGTCTGATGACTGTGGGCACGAGTGGTTAAGTCATTGATTTCTGAGAAGACACGCTGAGCACGGATTAAAATCTCTTCGCCAATGGGGGTAATTAACACCTGTTTATTATTGCGCTCAAAAATCTGGGTATCAAGTTGTTTTTCAAGCTCTGCAATACCTAAGCTCAACGCCGACTGAGAAATATTGCACTCTTCTGCTGCGCGCTTAAAATGACGGTGTTTGGCTACGGCAATGGCAAATTCTAGTTGTCTTAAAGTGATCATTAAAATTCTCTTGTGGGTCAGCGGTTGATAGATTGCGATAGGCAGTATATAGGGCAAGTCTGTAGTAAGTTAACTGTGCGATTGAAGCTTGAAATCTCTCCTAAACGGGGCCATGTATAATGATAACAGCTTGATAAGAAGTAGGTCTATGTTTTATTAAACAAAACATCACGTTAAAATCTTTAAAATAGATTAAAGATAAACGCTTGCTATAATAGGTCTTGTAGTTAGCAACAGGCACTGCTTAAACGGTTATCAGCATTGGGTTTATAAGATAACGATATGGTTATCAACTGGATAATTTCAACCAGTAGCTACATAAAACCACCACTTATGCTCACAACCTTTAACGTCATAGAAATGTAATCGCGTTATGATAGGTTAAGCCAAGCAAGCGGACTTAATTTTCTAAAATAAAGTTTCTCCAAAGCTATAGAAAATAACACGGCATTTAGTCGTATTGATAAATCACAACAAAGTACAAAATAACAATTTTTATTAAACCCACCAAAAAAAGGAGCCAAAACATGGCGTCAATTATTAATCAAGAAATCCCTGAGTTTTCAGCTGAAGCATTCGTTAACGGTGAGTTCAAAACCATCACTTCAGACGACGTAAAAGGCAAATGGGCTATCTTCATGTTCTACCCAGCAGACTTCACTTTCGTGTGCCCAACTGAACTAGAAGACATGGCCGCTCAGTATGAAGAGCTAAAAGGCCTAGGCGTAGAAGTGTACTCAGTATCTACTGACACTCATTTCACTCACAAAGCATGGCACGATTCTTCAGAAGCTATTGGTAAAGTAACTTTCCCAATGATCGGTGACCCAACTGGCCGTATCACTCGTGGCTTCAACGTAATGATTGAAGAAGCGGGTCTGGCTGAACGTGGTACATTCGTCGTAGATCCAGACGGCAACATCCAAGTTGCTGAAATCCATGCAGGCGGTATCGGCCGTAGCGCAAAAGATCTAGTTCGCAAAGTAAAAGCAGCTCAATACGTTCGTGAAAACGACGGTGAAGTATGCCCAGCTGCCTGGGAACAAGGTCAAGCAACGCTTAAGCCAAGCCTAGACTTAGTCGGTAAAATCTAATTAATGCTGGATCAATGAACCAAAGCATTGAGTTAGACGTATAATAAAAAACCCCGCTATTAAAAATTAGCGGGGTTTTTTTATGTCTTGAATTTATCACAATAAGATGGCTACAACCATTAGATATCAATATCTACCGTATTAGAACCATTGGTCTGATTGGTGATTTTTTTGGTATCAATCTCTTTGGTAACTTCAAGGACCGTAGTTTGGTTGGCTTTATCAAGATATTTTTGCGCCTTATCTACCTCAGTGGTCAAGGTGTCAACAGTCTGTTTCATATTATCCAAAGCTTTCACTTTATAGTCACTAATCATATCCATGGTCTCATAGATATTATTAAAGGCACTTTGTAGTTTATCAAGCTCAATGGTACTGTTGCTGGCCTGCTCATGAATTTCTGTAGACTGACGCTTCATCATGGCTGAAGTAGATTCAATTAGGCTACTGGTAGTTTTGTTCAGTGCACTGATTTGATCTAAGACCAGTTTTTGATTGGTCATTGCTTGAGCCACAATCACAGCAGTACGAAGTGCCGATACTGTGGTAGTAGTGGCGCGATCAACCCCTTTTATCAGCTCCAGATTGTTTTTGCGGATGGTGTCTAGTGCTAAATAGCCTTGGACGTTGACCGCTAATTGAGTCAAAAAGTCGGTGTTCTTTTGACGCACATAAAACAGCATTTCCTCTTTAATGATGCGTGCTTTTTCAGGATCTGTGGCCTCAATCTCATAGACTTTCTTTTCCAATTGCTCATCAATTTTTTTGCCCACATAAACATATTGGCGAATGGACTGCATAAGATTCCACATGTTGACTTTTTCTTGTTCAATCATGGCATTGTCTTTAAGCAGCTCATCTTTACCATTATATAAACTGGTCACTACCGCATTGATGTGTGACTGCGCCGACTCATATTGACGAAAATAATCTTGCACCTTGTTGCCCATCGGAATCAGTCCGAACAGTTTGCGTGAGCTGGTCAGCTCCTTTTTACTGGGATCTAAGTCTTCAACGATGCCGCGCAGTTCAGTCAATGACTTGGCGATAGGGGAGTTGTCAAATAAGCCTTTGTCCAAGCTTTTGGCAGGTAGCTCAAGCATGCGGTTTGATACTTGTGCCGATTCACGGATTTCTTGGTTACCCAAGTTGTGAATAGACTGCACGTTTTGCTTAAATTCGCTACTTTGTACTGGGTTGGTCAAAACATGATTAACAAAAGCATCTACTTTGGCATCTAGCTCAGGGATTTGGTTAGGATCAAGCTTCACAATTTGATCCGCTTCACTGGTGGGTACTTCTTTTACCGGCTCAGGCGGCGTTAAGCTAATAGAAGGCGTGGTGGCATTTTCTGGAGGCGTCAATTCTTGCATAACAGGTCCTTATAGTTGTTTTAGTGTGTTTTGATAAGTAAAGTAAAGAAGGGGCGTATCAAAAACTTTAAGCTTATAAAATAAATACTACAAGAAAGAGAAAACCTATGATATTGATTATAAGTAAACAATGTTAATGGTTAAGTGAACTTCATTAAAAGACAGCCTTATGGGATAGGCTAAAAATAGATTGGCACATAAAAAAACCACCAATCTGCTGCTGCAAATTGGCGGTATCGTTCATAACTGTAATATTAATTGCTTTAAATGTGACAAACCGATGGGCTTATCACGCTTTATTAGCGAATTATTTTTTACGTGTTGGGCCAAGTAGCATACCCATCTGACGGCCTTCCATTTTTGGATGTTGCTCGACATTTGAGATCTCAGCGGTATCTGCAATGATACGCTCAAGTTGTTGGCGGCCAAGCTCAGTGTGAGCCATTTCGCGACCGCGGAAACGGATGGTTACTTTTACCTTGTCCTGATCTTCTAGGAAGCTGATGATTTTACGCAGTTTTACCTGGTAATCGGCTTCGTCAGTACTTGGGCGAAGTTTCATCTCTTTAAGCTGAGTTTGCTTTTGGTTTTTCTTAGCTTCT
Organism: Psychrobacter raelei; assembly: GCF_022631235.3. Classification (NCBI taxonomy): domain Bacteria; kingdom Pseudomonadati; phylum Pseudomonadota; class Gammaproteobacteria; order Moraxellales; family Moraxellaceae; genus Psychrobacter; species Psychrobacter raelei. Next base: position 2,786,252 of record NZ_CP093310.2, on the reverse strand, counting down.
TTCGCCTTTTGCTTTTGGTCATACAAGTAGCGCTTGTAGTCCATAATCTTACAAACAGGCGGCTTAGCATCCGGTACCAATTCAACCAAATCTAGATTGTCATCACGAGCCGCTTTACGGGCAGTTTCAATATCGACAACGCCCATCTGTTCGCCATCTTCTTTCACTAAGCGAACTTCTTTTTGCTGAATCTCTTCGTTGATGTTCAAACGGTTTGACTGTTTAATAGGTATTACTCCTCATCAGTTTTTGTTGTTAGTCGACCCTTTTGGGCGACAGCTTTCTGTACTAATTCGATAAAGTCGGCCACAGACATGACGCCAAGGTTTTCGCCTTCACGAGTACGTACGTTAACCTGTCCTGACTCAACTTCCTTATCCCCTAATACTAGCATATAGGGAATACGTTCTAGTGTTCTTTCTCGTATCTTAAATCCAATTTTTTCATTACGCAAGTCAGTAATGGCGCGCAGACCGGCATTTTGTAGCTCGCTGGCCACATTTTGACAGGCATCAGCCTGCTTGTCAGTGATGTTCATGACCACCACTTGTTGCGGCGCAAGCCATACAGGCATCCAGCCGGCATAATGCTCAATTAGCATGCCCAAGAAGCGCTCAAACGATCCTAGAATCGCACGATGCAGCATAATGGGCGTTTCACGCTCATTGTTCTCATTGACAAACTCAGCCTCTAAGCGCTCAGGCATATTGGGGTCTACCTGAATGGTACCGCACTGCCACACACGGCCTAAGCTGTCTTTTAGGCTAAATTCAATTTTTGGACCATAAAATGCGCCTTCACCAGGCAGATACTCCCACTCAAGACCTGAGCTGTCTAACGCATCAGCCAAGGCTTTTTCGGCGATGTCCCAAGATTCGTCAGTACCCACACGTTTTTCTGGGCGAGTAGAGAGTTTCATCTCAATTTGGTCGAAGCCAAAGTCTTTATAGACATCCAAGGTTAGCTTAATAAAGTTGGCTACTTCTTCTTGAATTTGGGCTTGGGTACAGAAGATATGAGCATCATCTTGAGTAAAGCCGCGTACCCGCATCAAGCCATGTAGAGAGCCTGAGGGCTCATTACGGTGGCAAGAGCCAAATTCTGCCAAACGAATTGGCAATTCACGATAAGACTTTAGGCCTTGGTTAAATACTTGCACGTGGCAAGGGCAGTTCATCGGTTTTACTGCATAATCACGGCTTTCACTCGAGGTAGTGAACATATTGGTCGCATAGTTACCCCAGTGTCCTGATTTTTCCCACAAGCTTCTGTCAACAATCTGTGGTGTCTTGATCTCTTGATAACCATTGTCTTTTTGTACTTTACGCATGTATTGCTCAAGCACTTGATAAATGGTCCAGCCATTTGGATGCCAGAACACCATACCTGGCGACTGCTCTTGCATATGGAATAAATTCAGCGCTTTACCAATTTTACGGTGGTCACGCTTTTCAGCTTCTTCAATACGCTGGATATAAGCTTGTAAATCTTTTTTATCTGCCCAGGCGGTACCATAGATACGCTGGAGCTGCTCATTTTTGGCATCACCGCGCCAATAAGCACCGCTCATTTTCATCAGTTTAAATACTTTTAAGAAGCGGGTGTTTGGTACGTGTGGGCCGCGGCACATATCTACATATTCTTGATGATGATACAGACCCAGCTCTTTTTCCTCTGGCATATCTGCGATTAGCTTGAGCTTATAATCTTCACCGCGCTCTTCAAAGATTTTAATCGCTTCTTCACGTGGGGTCATTTTCTTAATGACATCATAATTTTGCTTGATCAGCTCCGCCATACGCTTTTCAATAGCGGCCATATCCTCTGGGGTAAAGGGCTTTTCACTAAAAATGTCGTAATAAAAGCCATCTTCAATAACAGGGCCAATAACCATTTTTACGTTAGGATACAACTGCTTAACCGCATGACCTAGTAAGTGTGCGGTAGAGTGACGAATAATATCGACGCCATCTTTGTCTTTTGCGGTCACAATTTCAACACTTGCGTCTTGGGTAATCGGATCACTTGCATCCACAAGCTTACCATCCACACGTCCAGCGATTGTTGCTTTAGCAAGGCCTGGGCCAATACTTTGAGCCACGTCCATCACTGTTGTCGCACCGTCAAACTCTTTTACATTGCCATCAGGTAAAGTAATTGCAACCATAATATTAAATCCAATAATCTATAACGCAAATAAGAAGGACACCATCACTATAATTGTGATGATTATAATAAACACAACCATTAAAACAGAAAAACTGACCGTAAGGCCAGTTAATAATTCGTCATTGCTTCTATTATAAAGGATTTTAACGCAGTTTTTATAGCTAATCCTTTAACGTTTTAAAGATAGTGAAAAACCTGATTGGCTTAAGCTTTGTGATTAAATTTAAACCTACTATATAGGTAACTCTACTAAAGCTGAGCTGCGCGTAATCAAAAGTGTGTTTAAATAGTGATATAAACAACAGTTTTTTTGAGTTTTGGCTTGAACTAAATGTAAAAGGGTATATACTACGCAGCTCTGTTAAGAGCAAAAACAAGTTTTGAAAAAACTGATTAGAAATAAGCAGTTGAAAGCTAACTGGATTATTTTGATTTACTGGATTATTTTGATTTAAAGTATACAGCGCCAAGCTGAATGACAAAAAATCAAATAAAGCGAAAAAACCCCTTGACTAAGAAAATAAAGCGTCTATAATACGCACCTCATCGGGACAACGGGATTGATAATCGATAAGATTTAGAGATTGTTACCTGATGAAACGAATTAAAACAAAAGCTTGACACATACCGAATTGATGGTATACTGGATGGCTCGCTAAGTAGGAAAGCAAATTGCTTAAACTTCTCTTAGTGTGATTAACTTAATACGGACGACGTAATAAGTCAACTATTTAAAAGCTTAAATCAAAGAACAACTTGTGTGGATTTTTGCTGATTTAGGATGCTAAAAATTAAAGTTGGGACGTCATCTTTTCGGTGATGTGACTAACTATAAAAATTATCATTCTTTATTAGTAGAAAAACTCGAAGTTAATTCATTATATGAAACATACGGAAAAGCAATTTGCTAGTATTGAATGAGCCAAGTTTAGAAGCTTCTTTAAAGAGCTTCATAGCAAGATTAAACTGAAGAGTTTGATCATGGCTCAGATTGAACGCTGGCGGCAGGCTTAACACATGCAAGTCGAGCGGTAACAGGAGAAGCTTGCTTCTTGCTGACGAGCGGCGGACGGGTGAGTAATACTTAGGAATCTGCCCAGTAGTGGGGGATAGCTCGGGGAAACTCGAATTAATACCGCATACACCCTACGGGGAAAAGGGGGCGCTTGCGCTCTCGCTATTGGATGAGCCTAAGTCGGATTAGCTAGTTGGTGGGGTAAAGGCCTACCAAGGCGACGATCTGTAGCTGGTCTGAGAGGATGATCAGCCACACCGGGACTGAGACACGGCCCGGACTCCTACGGGAGGCAGCAGTGGGGAATATTGGACAATGGGGGCAACCCTGATCCAGCCATGCCGCGTGTGTGAAGAAGGCCTTTTGGTTGTAAAGCACTTTAAGCAGTGAAGAAGACTCTATGGTTAATACCCATAGACGATGACATTAGCTGCAGAATAAGCACCGGCTAACTCTGTGCCAGCAGCCGCGGTAATACAGAGGGTGCAAGCGTTAATCGGAATTACTGGGCGTAAAGCGAGCGTAGGTGGCTTAATAAGTCAGATGTGAAATCCCCGGGCTTAACCTGGGAACTGCATCTGATACTGTTAGGCTAGAGTAGGTGAGAGGGAGGTAGAATTTCAGGTGTAGCGGTGAAATGCGTAGAGATCTGAAGGAATACCGATGGCGAAGGCAGCCTCCTGGCATCATACTGACACTGAGGTTCGAAAGCGTGGGTAGCAAACAGGATTAGATACCCTGGTAGTCCACGCCGTAAACGATGTCTACTAGTCGTTGGGGAACTTGATTCCTTAGTGACGCAGCTAACGCAATAAGTAGACCGCCTGGGGAGTACGGCCGCAAGGTTAAAACTCAAATGAATTGACGGGGGCCCGCACAAGCGGTGGAGCATGTGGTTTAATTCGATGCAACGCGAAGAACCTTACCTGGTCTTGACATATCTAGAATCCTGCAGAGATGCGGGAGTGCCTTCGGGAATTAGAATACAGGTGCTGCATGGCTGTCGTCAGCTCGTGTCGTGAGATGTTGGGTTAAGTCCCGCAACGAGCGCAACCCTTTTCCTTAGTTACCAGCGGTTTGGCCGGGGACTCTAAGGATACTGCCAGTGACAAACTGGAGGAAGGCGGGGACGACGTCAAGTCATCATGGCCCTTACGACCAGGGCTACACACGTGCTACAATGGTAGGTACAGAGGGCTGCTACACAGCGATGTGATGCGAATCTCAAAAAGCCTATCGTAGTCCAGATTGGAGTCTGCAACTCGACTCCATGAAGTCGGAATCGCTAGTAATCGCGGATCAGAATGCCGCGGTGAATACGTTCCCGGGCCTTGTACACACCGCCCGTCACACCATGGGAGTTGATTGCACCAGAAGTGGGTAGCCTAACTTTTAGAGGGCGCTCACCACGGTGTGGTCGATGACTGGGGTGAAGTCGTAACAAGGTAGCCGTAGGGGAACCTGCGGCTGGATCACCTCCTTATTGACGCATCCGGTCAGCAAGAATTCACAACAAGTTGTTCTTTGATTTAGCAAGCTCTTAAGGGTCTGTAGCTCAGCTGGTTAGAGCACCGTGTTGATAACGCGGGGGTCATAAGTTCAAGTCTTATCAGACCCACCACTTATCTCTGAGTACAGTGAAGCCTAAGAGGTTTCAAGCTCTACTAGGAAATTGGGCTTTTAGAATTTTCCCTTTAAGGAAAATTCTCTTGCGCTCGGGTCAAAGCAGTGCTTTGACTGTATCCTCGCTCAGGGGCCATAGCTCAGTTGGTAGAGCGCCTGCCTTGCACGCAGGAGGTCAGGAGTTCGACTCTCCTTGGCTCCACCATATTGGATACAGATTTAAGAGTGAAAAGATATAAGCCAGAATTAAGCAATTGATAAAACGATTACTTACTTCTGTTTTATACAGAAACTATATGACGACTGGATGACAGCGTTATTACTATTTAAAAACATAGATATGAGTTGTAATACGGTTAGACGATGAATCATTCACTGAGCCATTGTCTAACCAGTAACCAACCTTTTAATGACATCAGTTGTTATCCCAAGGGGTTGGTTACAAAGTAAAGAGAACTGAATCAAGCGTAAATTATCAAGGTGATATCGTTATAATTACAGACTAAAGACCCTTTGGGGTTGTATGGTCAAGTAATTAAGCGCACATGGTGGATGCCTTGGCAGTCAGAGGCGATGAAAGACGTGACAGCCTGCGATAAGCTTCGGGGAGGCGGCAATATCCTGTGATCCGGAGATTTCTGAATGGGGAAACCCACTTAGCGTAAGCTAGGTATCCTAATTTATTAGGAAGCGAACGAGGGGAAGTGAAACATCTCAGTACCCTTAGGAAAAGACATCAATAGAGATTCCCCTAGTAGCGGCGAGCGAACGGGGAGGAGCCGACGGATTTATATGTAGAAGAACAGTGTGGGAAAGCTGGCCATAGTGGGTGATAGCCCCGTATTCGAAACATATAATGAAGCATATTAAGTAGTGCGGGACACGAGAAATCCTGTATGAAGATGGGGGGACCATCCTCCAAGGCTAAATACTCCTGACTGACCGATAGTGAACCAGTACCGTGAGGGAAAGGCGAAAAGAACCCCTGTGAGGGGAGTGAAATAGAACCTGAAACCGTGTGCGTACAAGCAGTGGGAGCACCCTTGAGGTGTGACCGCGTACCTTTTGTATAATGGGTCAGCGACTTATATTCTGTAGCAAGGTTAACCGTTAGGGGAGCCGTAGGGAAACCGAGTCTTAATAGGGCGCCATAGTTGCAGGGTATAGACCCGAAACCGAGTGATCTATCCATGAGCAGGTTGAAAGTGCCGTAACAGGCACCGGAGGACCGAACCCACTGTCGTTGAAAAGCCAGGGGATGACTTGTGGATAGGGGTGAAAGGCTAATCAAACTCGGTGATAGCTGGTTCTCCCCGAAAGCTATTTAGGTAGCGCCTCGGACGAATACCATTGGGGGTAGAGCACTGTTTCGGCTAGGGGGTCATACCGACTTACCAAACCGATGCAAACTCCGAATACCGATGAGTAATATCCGGGAGACACACGGCGGGTGCTAACGTCCGTCGTGGAGAGGGAAACAACCCAGACCGCCAGCTAAGGCCCCAAATTCCTAGTTAAGTGGGAAACGAAGTGGGAAGGCATAGACAGCTAGGAGGTTGGCTTAGAAGCAGCCATCCTTTAAAGAAAGCGTAATAGCTCACTAGTCGAGTCGGCCCGCGCGGAAGATGTAACGGGGCTCAAACTAGGAGCCGAAGCTGCGGATTTGAAAATTGTTTCAAGTGGTAGGGGAGCGTTGTGTAAGCCTGTGAAGGTGTATCGTAAGGTATGCTGGAGGTATCACAAGAGCGAATGCTGACGTGAGTAACGATAATGCGAGTGAAAAGCTCGCACGCCGGAAGATCAAGGGTTCCAGTCCAACGTTAATCGGGGCTGGGTGAGTCGACCCCTAAGGCGAGGCCGAAAGGCGTAGTCGATGGGAAATCGGTTAATATTCCGATACTTGTTTATGATGTGATGGAGGGACGGAGAAGGTTATGCCAGCCTGGCGATGGTTGTCCAGGTGGAAGGATGTAGGTAGACGGCTTAGGCAAATCCGGGCTGTTAATACTGAGATCTGATAGCAAGCTGTACTTGTACAGCGAAGTGGCAAATACCATGCTTCCAGGAAAAGCTTCTAAACTATAGTCATAAACGAATCGTACCCTAAACCGACACAGGTGATCAGGTAGAGAATACCAAGGCGCTTGAGAGAACTCTGCTGAAGGAACTAGGCAAAATGGTACCGTAACTTCGGGAGAAGGTACGCTGTCGATGGTGAAACCCTTGCGGTGTAAGCTATTGACAGTCGCAGATACCAGGCTGCTGCAACTGTTTATTAAAAACACAGCACTCTGCAAACACGAAAGTGGACGTATAGGGTGTGATGCCTGCCCGGTGCTGGAAGGTTAATTGATGGGCTTAGCGTATGCGAAGGTCTTGATCGAAGCCCCAGTAAACGGCGGCCGTAACTATAACGGTCCTAAGGTAGCGAAATTCCTTGTCGGGTAAGTTCCGACCTGCACGAATGGCATAATGATGGCAGCGCTGTCTCCAGCAGAGACTCAGTGAAATCGAAATCGCAGTGAAGATGCTGTGTACCCGCGGCTAGACGGAAAGACCCCGTGAACCTTTACTACAGCTTTACATTGAACTTTGACCTGACTTGTGCAGGATAGGTGGGAGGCTTTGAAGCAGATACGCCAGTATCTGTGGAGCCATCCTTGAAATACCACCCTGGTCATGTTGGGGTTCTAACTCAGGTATAACAATACCGAGGACAATGTATGGTGGGTAGTTTGACTGGGGCGGTCTCCTCCTAAAGAGTAACGGAGGAGTACGAAGGTGCGCTCAGAACGGTCGGAAATCGTTCATAGAGTATAAAGGCAAAAGCGCGCTTAACTGCGAGACCCACAAGTCGAGCAGGTACGAAAGTAGGTCTTAGTGATCCGGTGGTTCTGTATGGAAGGGCCATCGCTCAACGGATAAAAGGTACTCTGGGGATAACAGGCTGATACCGCCCAAGAGTTCATATCGACGGCGGTGTTTGGCACCTCGATGTCGGCTCATCTCATCCTAGGGCTGAAGCAGGTCCTAAGGGTATGGCTGTTCGCCATTTAAAGAGGTACGCGAGCTGGGTTTAGAACGTCGTGAGACAGTTCGGTCCCTATCTACCGTGGGCGTTGGAAATTTGAGAGGATCTGCTCCTAGTACGAGAGGACCAGAGTGGACGAACCGCTGGTGTTCGGGTTGTCATGCCAATGGCATTGCCCGGTAGCTACGTTCGGATTGGATAACCGCTGAAAGCATCTAAGCGGGAAGCCAACCTCAAGATTAGATTTCCCTTAAGAGCCGTTCAAGACTAGGACGTTGATAGGCAGGGTGTGGAAGCGCAGTGATGCGTGTAGCTAACCTGTACTAATTGCTCGTTTGGCTTGACCATACAACACCCAAGTGGTTTTGTATAAGCTATAATTATTTCGATATCATCCTGATAATCATTTATAAATAATCACTTATTAACAGTGACTTGATTCAGGTTCTTGATATAATAGTCAAACAAAGTTAAGCTCACCCTTAACCAACTCATATCTATACCCCCTTTGCTGACGACAATAGCACGATGGAACCACCTGATCCCTTCTCGAACTCAGAAGTGAAACATCGTCGCGCCAATGGTAGTGTGGTTCGCCCATGTGAGAGTAGGTCATCGTCAGCTCCCTATACCTTAAAGCCCCCATTCATCCGAATGGGGGCTTTTTCCTTTGCAGAGGGGTTTTATTAGCGGTGCAACATACCAATAAAGGGGTTGTTTAGAAATTAGTGGTAGAATACAGTAATCTTTATAAGCTCTATGAGTACTCAGATGGCCATTGATTTATCTAATACCCTTATTGTTGCAATCTCTGCAACCGCACTTTTTGACTTAAATGAATCCGAAACCTATCGTGAGCAGTTGATTAAAAAAGATCCTCTAACTGCTGCCCAAAGTTTTAGGGAGTATATGTATGAGCGTGAAAATGAGCCATTAGAGACTGGCGCTGGCTTTCCGTTGATTGAAGCCATTCTTAATTTGAATAAATGTGCTCAAAATACCAGTGACAGCAGTTATCAGAATAATGCTCCTTTAGTTGAAGTGGTGATTATTTCAAAAAGCTGTCCTGAGACAGGTATTAGAGTGCTGAATGCTATACGGCAGCGAGGTCTGTGCATTACGCGTTCCGCCTTTATTTCAGGTGCGAAAGTGGCGGATTATATTGCAGATTTTAAGGTGGATTTGTTTTTGACCACAAATCGTGAGGATGCTCAAAGAGTGGCTGACGCTCAAATCTGCGCTTGTGCTATTTTAGACGCTACTCCTGTTAATACTTTTAAATTAGACACAGATCAATTACGCATTGCCTTTGATGGTGATGCGGTGCTATTTGATGATTCAGGTGAGTTGCTATATAAGCAAAAAGGACTTAAAGCCTTTCATGATAGAGAGGCTAAGATGGCGGACTTACCCATCGAAAAAGGGCCCTATGCAGATTTACTGATTAAGTTGTCGGTGTTGCAAAGAAGATTGCCAAATTTAGAGGCGCAGCAGCCCATTCAGATTGCACTAGTGACCGCACGGAATTCGCCCGCTGATTTGCGCGCTATCAAAACTTTGCGGCAATGGGGCGTTACGGTTGATATGGCTTTCTTTTTAGGGGGGCTTGAGAAGACGGCTGTTCTTAAGAGTTTTGCCCCACATATTTTCTTTGATGACTCTATTCAGCATATTGAAGCCGCTAGAAATTATGTGCCTTCAGGTCTTGTACCATACCATTCCACCTCGAAGCTACACTCACACACTTGGCAACTGACCGAAAAATAGCCGTTAACAGAGGCGCTTTTACGCCATCTATGACTTTTGATACGGCATGACTTATGAATTGGCAAAGAATCTTTAGATTAGTCGGGCAGCGCATTCAGCAAGTGTTTGGCTTGTATGCCTTCATGTTGATCCCTATTTGGGGCATGTTTTTTATCAATAGGTTGGTGCTGTTTGATTACTGGAATGCTTTTGGTATCGTACCACGCACTTTAAGCCTTGGTAGCTTGATAGGGATTACCGCCTCTTGGACCATGCATGATGGCTTCGCGCATCTGATGGGCAATACGTTGGTGTTGGTGCAGATTTTATTTTTGTTTGGTATCTTTGAGCGCAATGCTTATCGCACTATGGTTAAGCTCATTATTGGCTCAGGCTTGATGACTTGGGGGCTCGGCTCTCCTTTTTCGATTCATATTGGTGCTTCAGGTCTGATTTTTGCTATGTTGGGCTATATGGTTGGTGGTGCATTTTTTGCTAGGCGTTGGGGCTATCTATTGGCCTGTGTGCTGATGAGTGCCAGTTATTGGCTGATTCTTAGAGAGGGGCTAATGCCGCAAGCCGGTATTTCTTTTGCTGCTCATTTTGGTGGTCTGTGTATTGGGCTGCTATTAGGCGCAAATTCTAAGCATTATTATGGTCAGGCTTACTAACTGACTGATTAATGTAGCTTAGGTTGAGTATGTTGGGCAGCAGCCTTGAAAATTTGTTACACTAACGCTTATATATGCCTAGTGTTACTGCTTATAATTGATAGCAGTTAATACAGCGCTTTTGTTGGTTTGTAGGGAGTAGATGCATGGCAGAACGTTCAGCCAAGCAGTTAGGGTTAAGTAAGGCGGATTTACCCAATTCGATTATTGAAGTGATTGCCACTTTAAACAAGGGTGGTTTTGATGCCTATATTGTCGGTGGCGGGGTTCGCGATACACTTTTGGGCTTAAGTCCAAAGGATTTTGATGCCGTAACTGATGCCAGACCGCATGAAGTAAAAAACTTATTTGGCAAACGTTGCCGTATTATCGGTCGCCGCTTTCAATTGGCGCATGTGTATTCTGGCCGTGATATGATTGAAGTGGCTACTTTTCGTGCGCCACCAACGGGAGATGCGCATGCCACCAGTGATGGCATGATTGTGCGTGATAACGTCTGGGGCGATATTGAGCAAGATTTTGCGCGCCGTGATTTTTCTATCAATGCCATGTACTATCAGCCTTTAAAAGGCGTGGTACATGATTTTTGTAATGCCTTAGACGACATCAAAAATAAGACCCTAAGATTATTAGGTCATGCGCCTTTGCGTATTGAAGAAGACCCCGTTCGTCTGCTACGTGCTTTACGTTTTAAAGCAAAGTTGGGTTTTGAGTTTGATGAAGAGCTGTCCAATCAGTTTCATGATGATAATTGGGCGCTGTTAGATCAAGTGTCTCCGCACCGTCTGTATGATGAATCACAAAAAATGTTTACCGGCGGCTATTTGGTCCCTTTATTGCCCTTATTATTTGAATATGGTGCCATTCGTCATTTGATTATTTATCCACCACAAGCGCCCACGCGACTGGTTAATCAAGTGGCCATTAATACCGATAAGCGTATTGCTCTGGGCAAAAGTATTAATCCAGCGTTCTTCTATGCCGCTTTGTTGTGGGAGAATTATTTGCATCAATTGGCTAAGTTTAAAAAGAAAAACATGCCTTTTCATGATGCACAATTGCAAGCAGCAAGTAAGGTCATTGACCGTCAACGGGTAAAAACAGCCATTCCTCGTTTTGCTGAGCAATTTATTCGTGATATCTGGGTTATGCAGCCCAAGCTTGCCAATCCTAGAGTAAAGCAGATCCCACAGTTGGCCGAGCACCCTCGTTTTCGCGCTGCGTTCGACTTTTTATTATTGCGTGAGCAGTGTGATGATGAGCTCAATCCTTTATCTGAGTCGACCAATGGCATGGGTGAGTGGTGGCAGACTTACCAGACCCTATCTGAAAAACAAAAGCAGCAAGCCATTGATAACTTTGCAGGTGATGCGCGCCGTGGCAGCGGTAAGTCAGGTCGCAATCGTAGCCGTAATAGAAATCGCATCGAGGAGCAAAACCCAATAGACGCACAAGCCAATACTGAGGCCACCAATAGCTATAAGCCAAAAGTGCCCAAACACAAGGCAGCGCTTGATTCTAAGCCAAAAGACGCTGCTCAAGATGATCGCTATGTAGAAGAAAGAGCCCAGCTTGAGAAGCTGTCATTAGGTAACTTAGTGAGTGAGCAGTCGCCCAAGCACAATCAGCCAAGCCCACTATTTACTATTAATGCTGAAAAAATGGCCAAACAAGTGCCGCAGCAGCCAGGTATTGAGGCGCAGGCAGAGTTACAGGCTACCAGCGTACAAAATGAGGTAGAAAGTAAAGCAGCAGGGCGCACCGAGACTGCCTCTAAACCTGCTAAAGCTAAGAATTCTCAAAAGCAGGAGCCTCAAAAGCAGGAAGCTAAGCTAGATCAGGCTACCGCTCAAGTTCAGTCACAGGCCGTGCTATTGCCTAAGTCTGAACCAGTACCTGCCAAGCGCCGTCGTCGTCTACCCAGTCAAGAGATGAGCCAGTCTGAACAAGCGCAGGCTAAGCTCGCTACCGCTCAGCCGTCATCCACTAAAGCCGACGTAACACCAGCTGCTAACAACGCCGCTTCTGCCGACGCTAAGTCTGCCAAAGCAAAAAAGCCTGCCAATAACAGTAAAGCTGCTAAGACATTAGTTGAGGTACCCGCTAATAGCGAAACGAGAGTTGATAGCGAAACCAGAAAGGCTAAGCCGGAAGTAGCAAAAAAACGGTCAAAGGCGGCAGCAACCCTTGATGTGAATAGTCTAATTGCAAAAAGTGAGCGGGTTCCTGCCACACGTCGTCGTCGTCAACCAAGCTCGATGCTTAGTGTGAGCGAAACAAGCCAGTCGTAACTTTTGTTAAGCATTTGGAAGAGGATAACCACTAATATGGTCAATCTGTCTGAGTCTCGAGCTTTAAAAACCTGCTACCTTGGACTCGGTGGCAATCTAAGCAATGAGCTAGGTACGCCCAGTGAGCATATTGCTAAGGCCATAGCCAGCTTAAGTGCGCATCCACAAATTGAGCAAGTGCGTGCCTCTTCGTTATATGCCTCTAAGCCTATGGGGCCCCAAGATCAGCCGGATTTTATCAATGCTGTGGTCGAGCTGCAGACCTCGCTTAGCGCGCAGCAACTGTTAGAAGTGTGCCAACACTTAGAGCAACAAGCACAAAGAGTACGCCTACGCCGCTGGGGTGAGCGCAGCTTGGATGTGGATGTGCTGCTTTATGGTGATGAGAGTGTATCGACGCGTACGTTAACTGTGCCGCATCCAGGGATTAAACTGCGTAATTTTGTGCTTATTCCTTTAGCTGAGCTCAATGCTAAGCTTGTGATACAAGGTGAGCTGATAACTGATTTGGCACCCACTCATGACTGGACGGGACTGACCCGTTTGGATGACAATCCTTCTTAACCTCTCATTTCAATCAGTACCGCTATACCAGCGCGCACTTCTTTGTTCTTACCCATTTTGCCTAGGTACTTTCTATGATTACTTTATCCACTTTAAAAAAATACAAAAAAGAAGGTCGTAAGTTCAGCTGCCTAACTTGCTATGATGCTATGTTTGCAAAAATGATGCAAAATGCTCAAGTAGATACCATCTTAGTTGGAGATAGCTTAGGCATGGTGGTGCAGGGTAATGACTCAACCTTACCTGTAACGGTAGAGGATATTGTTTATCATACTGGCAATGTGAGTCGTAGCAATAAACATGCCCTTATCCTAGCTGATCTGCCTTTTATGAGCTATGTCACAGTAGAAGATGCCATTGCCAATACGCGCAAAGTGATGCAGGCTGGTGCTCAAGTTATTAAGCTTGAAGGTGGGGCAGAGCTGAGCGAGATGGTAACCACATTGACTAAGGCAGGCGCCCCTATCTGTGTACATTTAGGCTTAACACCGCAGTCAGTAAACGTATTTGGTGGCTATAAAGTGCAAGGTAAAAGCGATGATGCGGCCGCTAAGCTTATGAGCGATGTTCATGCTGTGGTAGCGGCGGGCGCCTCACTGATCTTGTTAGAATGTGTTCCAGCCTCCTTGGCCAAAGCGGTAACTGAAGCGGTGGATGTGCCAGTGATTGGCATTGGTGCAGGTGCGGATACTGATGGTCAAGTACTGGTGATGCATGACATGCTGGGTGTGACCCACGAGCGTACTGCTCGCTTTGTCCATGATTTCTTGACTGATGAGCGCAATCAAAAAAGTGAATACGCCGGCAGTGTGGAAGGGGCTTTTGCTTTGTTTCATAACTCAGTCATTGAAGGCAGCTACCCTCAAGCTGAGCATCAGTTCAATTAGTTAATTTCGGACAACAGTTATGACGATCACATTTAACACCATCCAAGATCTTCAGCAAGCGTTGCATCCGCTTCGCACGGACAAAAAAATCGCCCTAGTGCCTACCATGGGTAATTTACATGACGGCCATATCTCTTTAGTAAAACTGGCACAAGAGCACGCAGATGTGGTAGTGGTCAGTATCTTTGTTAACCCTACTCAGTTTGGTGTGGGGGAAGACTTAGACAGTTATCCTCGCACGCTTGAGGCCGATACCCAAAAGCTGACTGAGGCTGGGGTAGATTATATTTTTGCGCCAAGCGTGGAGGAGATGTATCCTGTCATGCCACCGCCTACTCAAGTATTAGCCGGTGCTATCAGCCAGTATTTATGTGGCAAGTCACGTCCTACACATTTTGATGGGGTCGGCATTGTGGTGACTAAGCTGTTTAATATCGTGCAGCCGAATGTGGCAGTATTTGGCAAAAAAGACTATCAGCAATTGGCCATCATTAAGCAATTGGTGCGTGACTTAAGTTATAACATTGAAATAATTGGCGCGCCTTTGGTGCGGGCAGTAGATGGATTAGCTTTATCATCTCGCAACCAATATCTTACCGAAACAGAGCGTCAGATTGCACCGATGTTAAATCAACACCTGAGTAAATTGGCTCAAAAACTTAAAAATACCCCTATCGCTAATAATCAACAGCTACAGGCCTTAATCGAAGACACGATAGCACAAATAAATAATGTAGGCTTTAGGGTGGATTATCTTGAGGTTAGCAATCAAGATTTGAGCGAGATTACGGACTTTTACGGTCAAAAGCAGTGGGTTATCGCTGTAGCAGCCTGGCTTGGCAAGGCGCGCTTACTCGATAATCAAGAGGTAAATGCCTAAGCGCCTAAGCGGTGATAACCTTGGGTCGTTATTATCTGTCGTATCATAAAATAGGGAGCAAGCTTTATGTCGGCCAATGAGTCTGTGGTAACTGCTGACTTAGAACCAAGAGTACCTTCGACAGGCGGTGTGGATGTACTTATCGTCTCAGGGCGTTCAGGCTCGGGCAAAACGTCAGTGCTTAATATCTTAGAGGATTTGGGCTATTATGTGATTGATAATATGCCGCTGTCTTTGCTCTCTGATGCCGCCCATAAGCTTACCGAAGATGGCGGTATTACTAATCTGGCGTTAGGGGTAGACATACGCACCTTAAAGGCAGATTCAGCCAGCTTCTCAGCCATATATGACACTTTGCTAAACAGCTATGGGCCTGATAAAGTCAGAATTATGTATGTGACGGCTCAAGAGTCGGTATTGGTGGCTCGATTTGCTGCTACTCGCCGTGTACATCCTCTAATGGCAGTTAATGATTACGAAATCAAAAACCTGCCCAGCGCGATCATAAAAGAGACTGAAACGCTGCGTCCGATATCGGGCAATGCTGATATTACCATTGATACCAGTCAGCTGAACATTCACCAGTTAAAAGAGTTGGTACGCGAATATGTGGGAGCGGACAATCAAATCACGGTGAATGTTTTGTCTTTTGGGTTTAAATATGGCGTGCCTATTGATGCAGACTTCGTGTTTGATGTGCGTATCTTACCCAATCCGCATTGGGAGCCACAGCTTCGCGTCAAAACTGGCAAAGATACCGAAGTGGCAGAATTTTTTGCCAACTTTCCCCAAGTTGAAGAGATGAAGCAAGATATCTATCGCTATTTGGACCGCTGGCTACCTGAATTTTTGCATAACAATCGTCACACAGTGACAGTCGCCGTAGGCTGTACAGGCGGTAAGCACCGATCAGTGTTTCTTGCTGAATCCTTATATAGCATGTTAAGTGAGAGCCTACCACGTGAGATTAAGCTGATGGTTAAGCACAGAGAAAAAGCGCACTGGAAAGCCTAAAAGATACGGTCTTATATCGCATAAAGACAACATGCTAAAAGTATCGCCTATAGCACCACTGCCTGCCGAATTGGTAAAAATAGCAGGTGATAATATTAGGAAAATTGCGGCGCTATGAACGTTTTAGCCCCAGCCGCGCAAGTTTATTTATTAATAATTTGAGAGTTTTATGATTGATTGGTCCGAACATGATATGCGAGTTTCTCGCACTGAGCTAAAAAAAGCACACGAACGCTTACAACAGCTGTCTGTGCCCTTAGCTGCATTATCAAAAAAACAGATGAAAAAGCTGCCAACCACTGAGTATTTTTTGGCAGAATTGATGGCTTTAGCCGACATAACCAGTGCGAATGCTCGCAATCGTCAAATCAAGCGTGTGGGTAAGCTGATCAGTGAGGAGGATCGTCATGCCTTGGTAGATGCTCTATTTCAAATCCGCTTTAGTCATGAGCAGGCGGCTAAGATTGAAGGCTGGTTCACCCGCTTAAACATCCATGATGAAGGCACTCTCAAACAGTTTGGTAAACAGTTTAAAGCCTCTGAGCGCAACAGCGTTTATCAGCTATTATTGTGGATTGAGTATGCCAAGCACATGAATGATGATGAGCTGCTGCAAGAATCTGAAGATGATTTAATGAGCTATATTAAAGAGGTTGCCATTTTAACTCAGTTAGCTTAGCAGGCTTAACGTATCTAAAACGACTCTAGCTTTATCACGTCGTAAGCGGGCGTCTCATAAGGATGCGCCTGCTTTAAAGCCTCTATAACGGCTGTTATCTTATCTTTGGCCACCACCATCTCGACCCGCCACTCATTTACTTGCTCTATATGGTTTTGCTGACCGATGTGCGGCTGACTGCCTGATAAGGGCATAAACTGCCCTGTGCCTTGCACCTGCCAACAGCAATGAGAGTAGTTACCAATATGACCAGCACCTGCCTTAAATAAAGCGGCCTTGACTGCTTGTAGATCAGAATCTGGTATAAACACGGTTAGTTTGTACATAAATAGAGACTCCTTAAGGGTTTATTATAAGACTTAAATCGGGTCGTTAACTGTAGATGCCCCCACACAGTGCAAGGCGAAAAAAAAGGCCGACTATAAATTACTCATAGTCGGCCTTTTTTACACATTAGCAGTCATTTTTAGTTCATTGGAACGCCGATACGTTGAGCCACTTCTTCATAAGACTCGATAACATCGCCTAGGCTCTGACGGAAACGGTCTTTGTCTAGTTTTTTCTTGGTTTCTTTGTCCCAAATACGGCAGCCATCTGGAGAGAACTCATCCCCTAATACGATGCGGTCTTGGAACACACCAAATTCAAGTTTGAAATCAACCAACATCAAACCGCCTGCATCAAACAGCTCTTTTAGCACGTCATTAACCTTGAAGGTAAGATCTTTCATTTTTGCTAATTGCTCAGGTGTCGCCCAGCCTAAAGATACAGACAATGATTCGTTAACCATAGGGTCACCTAGCGCATCATCTTTGAAAAACAGCTCATAAGTGGGGGGTGTAAGAGGCTGTCCTTCTTCTAGACCTAAGCGGCGTACTAAGCTGCCGGCAGCAAAGTTACGTACCACACACTCTACAGGAATCATCTCTAGGCGTTTTACCAATACTTCATCATCAGAAAGCTGTTTTTCAAAATGAGTTTCAATACCGGCTTCAGCAAGCTTTTGCATGATAAACGCATTGAAGCGGTTATTCACTTGTCCTTTACGGCCTAACTGTTCGATGCGCTCACCGTTAAAAGCTGAGGTGTCATCACGGAAATGAAGTATCAGATAATCAGAGTTCTCTGTTTCATAAACAGATTTGGCTTTGCCTTTGTAAAGGAGGTCTTGTTTTTGAAGCTGCATGATTTAAGTCCTATGCAAATAGCTAAGTGGGATAAGTATCTTAGCTAAGAGGGGGTTGAAAAGGGTAATGTGAGTGCAACCAATCACGCGACTGGGCGCATAAACGCAGGGTATAGTGTACTAAATTAGAGCATCAGACTAGTTAGAATCAGACTCAATATCGCCAGATTTTTGTCCCAGTACTTGACGATAAGGCGGTGGTAGCTCGAAGCGTTTACCAGACTCATTTTCAAGATCAAGCGTATTTACCCCAACAGCGGGTGTGGCATAAAGTGGAACAAATGGGCCTGCTTCTAGGTCTGCAGGCAATTGAATTGGATCAAGCTTTTCAGCTTTTTGGTAAGCCAAGCTGCCATCATCAACCTTACCAAATACGCCTTTGGTGGCTTGGCATCCTGATAGAATAGCCAGACTACTCGCACCGACAATGAGCAGTTGTATAGCGGTGCTAAGAGCAGCATTAACCGGCTTTGGTGAAGTTTTAGAAAGTTGGGTTTGGTGCATGGGAAATCCTTTGTCAGTGGCGCTTTATGCAAACCCAGCGTGGGTAATTGGCATAAAACAGCCACTTATCTTCAAAAGTACTATGTATCAAAGTACAGGCGTTGAAACGGTTGGTCGTAACCATTGATCTTAGTCGTAACCATTGATCTTAATAATGGGTATAACTGCTTTAAATCTAGTCAATCAAACCGGCAGCTCGCAAACCGGCGTCCACTTGGTCATGAAACTTCTCATTTAACCACACCATAGGTAAGCGGATACCTTTCTCAATTTTGCCCATTTTATTTAAAGCATATTTGACCGGAATGGGGCTTGATTCAACGAACATAAGTTTGTGCAAAGGCTCAATGCTGTCGTGCACCTTTTTAGCCGTCTCAAAGTCACCTTTTAAGGCGGCACTAAATACATCACTCATCGCTTTTGGCACAATGTTAGCCGTTACTGATATATTACCTTTGGCACCATGTTTCATCAGCTCTAGCGCCGTGCCATCATCACCTGATAACACCACAATACGATCACCTAAAGCGTCAATTAATAGCTTGCCACGTTCTACCGAGCCGGTGGCATCTTTTATGGCGACAATGTTGTCAAAATCTGCCAAACGCTCTACGGTCTCTTGAGCAATATCGACCACAGTACGTCCTGGCACATTATAAAGCATTTGCGGCATATCTACAGCCTCAGATATCGCTTTATAGTGCTGGTATAACCCCTCTTGAGTGGGCTTATTATAATAAGGCGCTACTAAAAGGGCGCAATCGGCGCCGGCCGCTTTTGCCTCAGAGGTTAGGTGAATTGCCTCTTGAGTATTGTTGGCACCAGTACCTGCTATTACGGGCACTCGGCCGTTTACGTGTTTCACAAAAAAGTGGATAACATCACTGTGTTCTTGCATAGATAACGTGGCTGACTCTCCGGTGGTACCTACGGCAACCAAGCAGTGAGTGCCTTGTTCAATTTGCCAGTCAATCAGATTGGCTAAGCGCGGGTAATCTACTTCGCCATTGGCTTTCATTGGGGTTACTAAGGCAACCATTGAGCCTTGCAGTTGGGTTTTAAAGTCAGAATAGCGGTTACTCATAATATTGCCTTGTTATTTTAACTAATTTGTTTTAACTAATGTTATCTGAACTCGTTTGGCTCACCCTAAGCGGCGTAAAACTGAGTTGGGTTAAACTGTGTGGCCCACAGTTTTGAAATTGCAATACTGATGTCAATTAGTGTAGCACAATCTAGCCTGCGCAATCATCAAGCTATTTTACGTCTAAATGTAGCACAGTGATACCATGAGCGGCATAAAAAACATGAATAAAAGATGAATTCTTTTTTACCCATACGGCAAATACCCAATTAGCTTACCTGTCTGTTGTGACTCCTTACAAACTGTAGTTTTGTGTGCTAAGCAAGTGTGGTTTAATTAAAGGACATTTTAAGCCATATTTTAAGGCCCACTTGCCTTTTTTTATTGATGCCCTATTTTTTAAAGGATGAAGCAACATGAGCTCTGATACTGCCTCACAGGACAGCCGTCCCTATGACATCATACTTTACGGTGCCACCAGTTTTGTTGGTCAATTGACTGCCGCTTATTTACATCAGTTTTTATCACAGGCTAATAAGGATAACGCCGACTCAGTCAGATGGGCCATCGCTGGACGTAATCAAGATAAGTTAACTCAGGTCAAAGATCAGGTGGGTGATAGCAATTTGCCCATTTTAATTGCCGACAGTGAAGACTCACCAAGCTTAGATGCGCTGGCCTCTAAAAGCCGCGTAATTATCTCAACAGTTGGCCCTTATCTTAAATATGGTGAGCCATTAATTAAAGCCTGTGTGGACAATGGTACCGATTATGTTGACTTAACCGGTGAGGCTATTTTTATCAAAGCCATGCTTGATAAATATCAGTCTGCCGCTCAAGCGTCGGGCGCTCGCATTGTTAACTCATGTGGCTTTGACTCTCTGCCTTCTGATTTGGGCGTGCTTTTTACCCAAAATTATGCCCAGCAGACATTAAACGCGCCTTGTCATACTATTCATATGCGTGTCAAAGCAGCCAAAGGCGGCCTGTCAGGCGGTACGTTTGCTTCGATGGCCACTATATTAGAGGAAGTCGGTACCAATAAGGCCGCGCGCAAATTATTGGCCAACCCTTATGTGTTAAATGATGACCCAAAGCGCCCCAATGTTCGCCAAAATAGTGTAAAAGTACCTGAGTGGGATGCGCAGAATAAGCGCTGGCTGGCACCATTTATCATGGAGTCTATCAATACCCGCGTGGTACATCGCAGCAATCAGCTACGTGGCTATGAGTATGGCCGCGACTTTAAATACGATGAAGCGATGTGGATGCCATCTGGACTAAAAGGTCGCTTGCTAAGTTATGGCTTAGTGGCGGGCATGGCCGGATTTGCTGCAGGCATGATATTTAAGCCCACTCGTGATTTGATTAACGACAAGCTGTTACCACAATCTGGTGAAGGTCCAAATAAACAAGAGCGAGACGAGGGTTACTTTGATATTCGCTTCTTTGGCGAGGGCAGTCATGGCAAGCAGGTGTTGACCAAAGTAACTGGCGATAAAGATCCTGGATACGGCAGCACTTGCCAGATGTTATCTCAAAGTGCGCTTTGTTTACTACAAGATATCTCAAAGCAAGAAATAACAGGTGGGTTTTGGACGCCGGCGTCATCAATGGGCGAAAGATTAATCGAGCGTCTACAGGCGCATGCTGGTATCACGTTTGAGGTGCTGTAAATCGCTGTCAATCACAGTTAGGCTAGCTGTGATCAGCTTTTATGGACAGTCATATTTATGAATAGTTATAACAGTCACGCATAAAAATACCCCACAAGTTGTGTGCAACTGATGGGGTATCGTTTAATGGGCGGCTCTATTTGATTTTAGATATTGATTGCAAAGCAGCAATGAATGCTAGGTTATTTTTTTAACCCGGCTTGCTGTAGCAAGGCACCGAGTGAGCCTACTTTAGCCTCTTCAGCTTTGGGCTTAGCAGATTTGCTAGGCTTTGGCTTATCACTGCGGGTATTGGCAGTACGAGCGGCTTTATTGGCAGGTTTAGCACGGCTATTTT